>NZ_JBCFQK010000016.1:0-89357 GCF_041729735.1 Flavobacterium magnesitis
GACATTGGTAGTAACCACTGATAAATTAAGCGCATTATCAGCAACTACCTCCGCTGAATTGGCTGGAGTGATTTCGGATGAAACAGGAACAGGGAGTATAGTTTTATCAGTTTCGCCAGCATTTACTGGAACGCCAACATTACCAACAGGAACAATTGGTGTAACACAAACAGCAGGCAATAACACAACAGCCTTGGCTACTACTGCTTTTGTAACAGCAGCAAATGCTACTAATGCTAATTTAACAGGCGATGTTACTTCGGTTGGAAATGCAACAACATTGTCAAATACTTCGGTAATTGCAAATACGTATGGAAGCGCAACTACGGTTCCTGTCTTTTCAGTAGATGCTAAAGGTCGTGTTACAGGAGTCACTAATACTACTATTACTGGTACATCGCCAGTAGGTTCAGCATTGACAAGTAGTAATATTTTGGTCGGTAACGCTTCTAATGCTGCTGCTGCTGTAGCTATGAGTGGTGACATCACTATTTCTAGTACAGGAGTAACTAGTATAGGAAATGATAAAGTAGTTACAGCAGATATTTTAAATTCAAATGTAACCTATGCCAAGATTCAAAATGTTAGTGGCACAAATATGGTGTTGGGACGAACATCTGCAGGTGCAGGTGTTGTGGAAGAAATTGCTACTACAGGTTCAGGTAATGTAGTTCGTGCAACATCACCTGTATTGATATCTCCTTCCTTAGGTACACCAACGGCTTTGGTTGGAACCAATATCACAGGAACAGCTACTGCTTTTACAGCCAGTAATGTTACCACTAATGCTAATTTAACGGGTATGGTTACTTCAGTTGGAAATACCACTTCATTGGGTTCGTTTACTTCAGCAAATTTATTAGCTGCAGTTACGGATGAGACAGGAACTGGAGTAGTTGTTTTTTCCAACTCACCTACTTTCACTGGAGCACCATTAGCACCCACCCCCACAACTGGAGATAATTCCTCAAAAATTGCTACAACTGCTTTCGTTACAGCCGCCGCAAGTCTGGTTAGAGAAGTAGCTGATGAATTTACAGCAACAGATTCCCAGACAAGTTTTACCTTAACTCAAACTCCTTCTACAAACAGTAAGGTAAAAATGTATATCAACGGTATCCGAATTAGTAATTCTGCTTACACGGTTAATGAAAATATATTGACTTATAATCCTACTAATAATGGAGCATATGCACTCTCAGCTGGGGATAGAGTACAAATGGATTTTTACAGGTAAACTCAAAAAAAAATGAATTATAAATTTATATTAGATTCGATGAAACAACTATATATACTTCTATTGATCGTTGCTTTAAATAATACGGTCTTAGGGCAGGGGGTTACTAGGCATGGTCAAAATTCTTCAGTGCCAGCAGGATTAGTGAATAGTTCAGGTGCGATTGGTAAGGGTAATTTGGTAAGCAAAAATGGAGAAAAAGCAGCATCACTTGTTTTGTATCAAAATTACCAAGGGGGAAAGATATTTTATTTTCTAAAGCCAGGTGATCCTGGCTATGAAGAAGGAAAAACACATGGTTTAATTGCAGCTCTTAGTCTTGTTAAAGAAACAACAAATAACGATCCAGTTTGGTCTAATAACGAAAACTTAAACACTGGAGCTACCGCTGTAGGTATTGGTGCAGGTAAAACCAATACCGCTACTATAATAGCTAGTGATGTAAACGCAAGGGCAGCTATATTGGTTTCTAATTATTCTGTTACGGTTGATGGTATAGTTTATGACGATTGGTATTTACCTTCATTAGATGAGGCATTAATTTTTGTATCAGATTATAGACAAATCTTAAGCACAACTATAAATTTTGGGATATGGACTTCCACTGAGATATCTTCAAACCAAGCCACTTATGTTGAAACTGGCACTAATACTAGTGGAAGTTTTTTTAAAAGGCGCATCATTTGGAGTGCTGTTCCAATCCGACAATTTTAATTTAAAACTGTTTTATTCAATCAAAATACAAAATGAATTTTAAATGATTTTTCAATCAGATCTGGAGAATCTGTCAAGGTAAATGTAATTACTGTTAATAATCAAAAACGTATTTATGTAACAGGGGATTTAATAGATATTCTTCCATAATACTCATAAAAAAAGGTAAAGTATTTTTTGAAAAATGATAGAATTTAAAATCTTTCAAAAAGGTTCAATTTTTACATGTTGAACCTTTTTTTATGCTTTGAAGTTTACCCCTCCTTAACAATCTCTCTAACCGCCTGTTCATAATTCCGGATACTTTTTGCTTTTTTTATCTTTTTATGCACTTTATGAGGATTCGAAAAAATAACCGAAAAGTACTCCCAGAGATGGTGCATTTTTAACAAAATATGAGTAGCTCCCGATAAAGATTCGCTGTAGCCGGCGTATAAAGTATCATGAAAATCACTGAATAATTCCATCTTGTTGGATGGATACTCGGAGCTGTTATTTTTAATCATAGAAGGCAAAAAAGGATCAGCTATCAAACCGCGACCTATCATCCAGTGATCGATAGTAGGAAAGCGTTCTTGCATTTTGTGAAATTGAGCTACTGATGTGATATCACCATTGTAGTAGAGTTTCAATTTAGTGTTTTCTACACATTGCTGAAAACCGTCTAAATTGACTCCGCCATTGTATAATTGTTTTCCAATGCGCGCATGAATAGCAATATTTTTAACGGGGTATTTTTCAATAAGTGGCAGTACATTCAAAATTTCCTCAGGCGAATCATATCCCAAACGCATTTTCATTGAAACAATAATATCCGATTCGGCATGCACTTTTTCTAAAATACTATCGATTTTTTCGGTTTGACAAATGAGTCCAGAACCCATTCCTGATTTGGTCACCATTGGATACGGACAACCCAGATTCCAGTTTAGTTCTTTGTATCCTAATTCCTGAACGTATTTGGAAACAAACAAAAATTCATCTGCATCATTGGTAATAATTTGCGGAATCACTTCTAAATCCAAATTGTTTTCTGGAAGTAAATCCCTTTGGTAAGAATTTTTTATAATTAGTTTTCCGTTCAAACGGATATAGGGAGAATAAAAAGTATCAATTCCTCCGAAGAATTTATTTTGTGCATTTCTAAAACGAAAATCAGTAAATCCTTGAAGTGGTGATGAAAGAAGGGTATAGCTCATGAAAAATAGAATTGTGCAAATATACTCAATACAAACTACACTTTGTAAAACAAAAAAAGACTTTCAATGGAAAGTCTTTGGTCTGTATTTTAAAATTGAGTTTTTTAACCATTAAGAAATTCAAGGTTCATTAAGTTTTGTGCTTAATTTTTCTTGACTCTCTTAATGGTAAAATAATAAATGTATGATGATTATACTTTACCTAAAGTATATAATTGCTCCATAGTAGGCGATAAACTTCCTCCAGCTGGTTCCAATGTGATTCCGAATGCTTCAGCATCTCCCGTATTGTTGACAGCAAAGAAGCGTTGGCCATTGTTATCAAAGTTATCCAGTAATCCAATGCTTGTTGGCGTAAGCGGATTTAATTTTAAAGCCCAAACTTGGTATACCATGCCTTTAGGCGGTTCTGGTAATCCAGATGCATCTACATACACTTTTTGAGTTTCTTTGTTCCAATATACTTTTGCAGAAGACTCAGGAGCAACAGTTTGACCACCAAGAGCAACTACAATATTGTTTTCATCTTTTACAACGGCCAAATTAGTTTCAATAGCAGTTTTTTCGAGGATCAATTGGTTTTTTTCTTGCTCAATTTTAGATTTCTCGGTTGTGGTTGTAACAACTTGCCTGTTGGTTTCTTCCAGTTGGTTGTATTGGAATCCTATACCAACCAATAACAGTATTGCTGCAGCCCATCCCACATATTGAGACCAGTTTTTGCTTGGTTCCATTGGGATCACCGTACTTGTTTTTAATCCTAATTTCTCTTTTATTTTGGCATAAATTTCTGCCGATTGAAAAGGAGAAAAGCTGGAAGATAGTGACACAACTGATTTTTCAATTGCTATAATCTCCGCGTTAATTTCTGGGTATTTTTTCGCCATTGCAGCTACTTCTTCGCTTTCGGCTTCGGATAATGAGCCATAAACATAAAGTTCTAAAATCCCTGATTCGATGTATTCTTTCGTTTCCATTGTACTATACTTTCAAATAGTTTCTTAAATCATTAATACAGTTTCGGTTGTGCGTTTTAACTGTTCCTAAAGGAATTTCTAGTTCTTCGGCGGCTTCTTGTTGGGTGTAGCCTTTAAAGAATAATAAATCGATTATTTGGATACATTTTGGTTTTAACCTTTTAATAAAATCTTGCATTCCTATTCCGTCCACTTTGTTGACTAGTTTGTTACTGTCTTCTATTAGATTTACGAAATTATCTGTCGATAGGTTTTTTTGGCTATTGTTAAAGTTTTTAGAACGGAGTTTATCAATAGAAGTATTTCTTGCAATGTTGAGAATCCAGGTGTAAAAACGACCTTTGCTTTCATTGTAACTGTCGAGGTTTTTCCAAATTTTGACAAATACTTCTTGCAGAACATCTTCCGCTTCTTCGGTATTTTTAATCAACATACTGATTACAGAGAACAAACTTTTAGCATACATATCATATAGATATGTAAAGGCTTTGTCATCCTTCCTATAGATTAAAACTAATAATTCTTCTTGGCTCATAGTTTTTGTTTTTAGTTTTACAAACTTATGGAAACTTATTTAGAAATTGGCTAGTGTTTTTGTTTTTGGAAATAAAATGCTCCTTTTTTTTATTTTTATCCAAAATATACAAAGCTCTTATGCAATTGTTTGTGAGTAGAAAATAGGATTATTGCTCCTTTGTGGTTTGATTTGTGTCAATTTATGTTTTCGGTTTTTTTAACAATTGTTTGATGAAATTTGTATTTAAAAATGAATTTATAAGCCATGAATTTGATTATTTTTACCCAAAAAAAAGATATGAAAAATTTATTGTTAATGGTTTGTAGTTTGTTTTTAGTTTTTTGTGGAACTATTCAAGCTCAGAATAAAAATAGCAAAGCCGTGGATGCACAGAGTATTTATCAGTTTAAAGTAAAAAATTTATATGGCGAAACCTTTGATTTTGCTACTTTAAAAGGGAAAAAAATATTGATTGTCAACACCGCTTCTAAATGTGGATACACGCCTCAATACGAACAATTAGAAGCTATTTATAAAACTTACAAAGCCCAAGGATTTACCGTTATAGGTTTTCCAGCCAATAATTTTAATAGTCAAGAACCAGGATCGAATGAAGAAATTGCGAGTTTCTGCAAATTAAATTACGGAGTTTCTTTTCCTATGATGGATAAAATTTCGGTAAAAGGAGCTGATATGAGTCCGATTTACCAATTTTTGACACAAAAGAGTAAAAATGGTGTGAAAGATTCGGATGTAAAGTGGAATTTTCAAAAATACCTGATAGATGAAAAAGGGCATTTAGTAGAAGTTTATTATTCTAAAACAAAACCTGATGCTCCAGAAATTGTAAATTGGATCAAACAATAAACAATAGTATAATTTACAAAAAAGCGATTTTTACCTAGTTTAAAATCGCTTTTTTTGTAAAAAAATAGTAAAGAAATTAATTCACGTATTTATGCTAAAGTTATGTCATCTTCGTAACTTTGTTATTCGAAATAAAAAAAATGATTTACCCCAAAATACCTTTAGCGCAAAGCATTATCCAAATCTGTTTAGCCAAAGGAATCCGTGATATTGTTATTTCTCCTGGATCTAGAAATGCACCTTTGACCATTGGTTTTGCATCCAATAACAATTTTAAATCCTACAGCATTGCTGATGAGCGTTGTGCAGCATTTTTTGCCTTAGGAATGGCGCAACAAATCAAGCGTCCCGTGGCGCTAGTTTGTACTTCAGGTTCGGCATTGTTAAATTACTATCCTGCTGTTGCCGAAGCTTTTTACAGCCAGATTCCTTTAATTGTCATTTCGGCTGATAGACCGCAAAATAAGATTGATATTGGCGACGGTCAAACCATTCGTCAGGAAAATGTTTTTGCAAATCATTCTTTGTATAATGCCAATTTAACGGAAGAAGTTTCAAAAATAAACGACCACAAAATCAACGAAGCTATTGATATTGCTTGTTTTCAAAAAGGACCAGTGCACATCAACGCGCCTTTTGAAGAACCTTTGTACGAAACTGTTTCTAAACTTTCGGTAGATGCAATGGTACATCATTTTGCAGCTCTAAACCCCATAGTTTCCTTAGAAGATTTGACTGTTTTTGCAACTATTTGGAAGCAATCAACAAAGAAATTAGTGTTGGTAGGAGTCAATGAACCTGATGCTATTTCGAATGCTACGGTGGAGGCTTTCGCCCAAGATGAATCGGTGGTGGTGATGACCGAAACTACTTCTAATTTGCATCATCCTAGTTTTATTTCGAATATTGATACTATAATTACGCCGTTTACTCAGGAAGATTTTGAAGATTTCTGTCCGGATATTCTAATTACTTTTGGCGGAATGATTGTGTCTAAGCGCATCAAAGCTTTTTTACGAAAATACAAACCCAAACACCACTGGCATATTGATCCTTTACGGGCGTATGATACTTTTGGCGTTTTGACAAAGCATTTTGAAGTTCATCCGAATGCTTTTTTTACTGCTTTTTTACCTTTAATCCATAGTGTAAAAAGTGATTATTTTGCAAAAATGAGTCGCATTCAAGCCATTCGAAAAGAAAAACAAGATCTTTTTTTAAGCAAAGTTTCGTACTCAGATTTTTATGTTTTTGATAAGCTACTCAAAACGCTACCAGAAAATAGTCAGTTGCAAATCAGTAACAGTTCTGCTATTCGTTACGCACAATTAATGGAAATACCTTCGAGTGTGGAAGTGTTTTGCAATCGAGGAACTAGCGGAATTGATGGCAGTACCTCTACTGCCATAGGTGCCGCTGTAGCAAATAATAAGCCGACTGTTTTTATAACAGGTGATATTGGTTTCTTGTATGATAGCAACGCCTTGTGGAATAATTACATTCCTAAAAACTTTAAAATTATCTTGGTCAATAATGGTGGCGGTGGAATTTTTAGAATTTTACCTGGCCACAATGAAACCGAAGTATTTCATACCTTTTTCGAAACTTCACACAACTTAACAGCCGAACATTTGGCAAAAATGTATGGTTTTGAATATAGCCTTGCCAGTGACGAAGCGAGTTTAGAAAAAAGTTTGACAACACTATATTCCCAAAAAGAAAAACCAAGTATTCTTGAAATTTTCACACCTACATTAGAAAACAATAAAATTTTATTACAGTATTTTAGGGAGTTGACATAAAATTATACTGTTCTTGACCTTGAAAGATTTTTCTTGGTATGGTTGTTGATTTATTTTTTTAAGTTTAAATTAATAAGATTTTAGATAGTCTTCTAAATTTTTCCATCACTTAATATAAATCAACTACATGTATGTTTGAGACTTTTATTGGAAACAAAAAAAAACGTTTATTTTATTTTTTAGGCCTCGTTTTAACTTTTGGCTTTTTGCAAGCGCAAACACCCAGTACAATTCCCGATGTAGAAAAAGTATATCTCCACACCGATCGATCAACTTATTTTGTGGGTGAAGATTTATGGTACAAAGCCTATAATGTTAACGCTTACAATAATTTACTTTATGACAACAGCAATGTTTTGTATGTAGAATTAATCTCTGCCGATGCTAAAATAGTTGCTCAAAACAAGACCAATCTTGAAGTAGGATTGGGTCATGGCGATTTTCAATTGAAAGATTCTCTTGGTGTAAAACCAAGGCACTATCAACTGCGAGCTTACACGAATTGGAATCGAAATTTTGGTGAAGATTTTGTTTTCAAAAAAGAGATTGAAATTATAGATGTGCTTGAGGATCATTCTAAAGTAAATAAAACACAGAATGGTACAACTACAACAATTAAACTTCAAACCATTGAAGCCAAAAAACAAAACACTTTCAAAGTTGATTTTTTTCCTGAAGGCGGTTCGCTTTTAGAAAATGTAACTTGTATTATTGGTTTTAAAGCGGTTGATACAGATGGAAAACCAATTGAAATTAAAGGCGAATTTTTTGATTCTAATAATGAACCGGTAACTGCATTTGAAAGTGTTCATGATGGCATGGGGAAATTTCAGTTTGTGCCAATTGAAGATAAAAAATATTTTGCAAAAGTTCAAAATCCAGCAGGAGAAGAAATGAAAGTGGAACTTCCAAGTGTTCTTAAACAAGGTTATTTATTAAGTTTTAGAGCTATAAAAGGTAGAAATATTATTAGTATTAGTACTAACCAAGCTACTTTATCACAAAATCCTAATGCAGTTTTGACGGTTATTTGCAAAGCTAAAGGAATTTCTTATTTAGAAACCACGCAAACGCTTATTGAAACTACATTCTCTTTTGAATTACCAAAAGACAAAACTCCCGAAGGTATCAGTCAAATCACATTATTCGATAACACTAACAAACCACACAGCGAACGATTGGTTTATGTTGAAAAAGAACAGGATTTAGAAGTACAACTAACTACAGGTAAAGCAATTTATAAGCCGAATGAGAAAGTTACTATTAATGTGAGTTCTAAATCAAAGGAAGGTACTGCTAAATCAGCCAGTTTTTCATTAAGTGTAACGGATATGAACGGAGTGGAAGACAAGGATTTTGGTACTACTATTAATTCTTATTTTTTGATGGAATCAGACATTAGAGGAAAAGTGCATGAGCCAGGCTATTATTTTGATGCAACTAATCCAAAAAGATTAGAACATTTAGACAATTTGCTTTTAACCCAAGGTTGGCGTGATTTTCTTTGGAAAACAAACCCAAAATCCAATAATGCTATTGATTTTAAAGCAGAAAAAGGCATCACCATATCAGGAAGAGTAAAACAAGTTTTTGCTGATAAGCCATTAATAAATAATAATTTAACCTTGGCTTTAATGAGTAAAAAGAAGCATGGGATTTTTAATGCAACTACCGATTCTATTGGTAGATTTCAATTTAAAAATTTAATGTTTTCTGACATGACAAATATGTACTTAAATAGTGTAAATGAAAAAGGAAAATTCAGAGGACAAATAGTTTTAGACTCTATTGAACATTCTCCAATGTTTGTTTCTTTTAAAAAACAACTAATTGTTCAGCCAGAAACAAATCATTCCATTGTTGAAAATGTTTCAAAGAAGTACATTGCTTTTGGAGTAAAACCAGAAAACATGTTGAATGAAGTTGAAGTTAAAGCCAAGAAGAATAATATTAATCCTTGGTATGGTGTTCCTGACTATAGTTTTAAAGTAAACAAAATAGAAGCAAATAAGTTTTTTAATTTTGTTGATTATCTTGAGGAAACATTAAGAGGTGTTACTATTAATTATGACCTTGTAGCAGGAAAAGACGCATCAGAAATGCCTTTTGCAGTATTAATAGATGGTTTTCAAGCAGTGCATGCTAATCAGTTACTTTCAGTGTCACCTGATGAAGCTATGAGAATAGAAGTTGTACGAGGATTACATATACAGGCACTATATGGAAAACTCACGCTTATTTCCATTTTTACCAATGCAAAAACCGGCCAACGCACTAAAATAGTCCCTGTTTATGCTGTTAAAAAACAACTAGAAGGATTTTACACTGCACGCGTTTTTTATGTGCCAGATCCAGAAAAACCAGATGTAGAGCTGGATAAAAAAGCTGCTGTAAGAAATACGATTTATTGGAACCCTTTTGTGCATCCAGATAAAACGGGAAATGCGAGTTTAAATTATTTCAATAGCAGTGTTGAAACTAAGGTAAAAGTAGCTTTAGAAGGAATTACCAGTAATGGAATTCCTGTGGTGGAAAATGTTTTTTATACCATTAAAAATAATCAATAAAAAGAGTTTTATGATTGAACATTTTTATAAAAATTGCCGTATTCTTAGTTTTTTGTGCGTAGTTTTAATCTCTTTTTTTTTACAGGCGCAAGATAAAAAATCAATTTCTGACATTGAAAAAGTCTATCTTCATACCGATCGATCCACTTATTTTATAGGTGAAGATTTATGGTATAAAGCTTATAATGTACGAGCTTCTAATAACTTGCTTTTTGACAACAGTAATATTTTATATGTCGAATTAATTTCTGCCGATTCGAAAATAATTGTCCGAAACAAAACCAATTTAGAAATGGGTTTGGGGCATGGTGATTTTCAATTACAGGATTCTCTTGACGTAAAACCAGGAACTTATCAATTAAGGGCTTATACTAATTGGAATCGGAATTTTGGAGAAGACTTTGTGTTCAAAAAGGAAATTGAGATTATCGATGTTTTTGAATCGAATGATAAATCCAAAACGGCTCAAAATATTGCTTCGGAAACTAAAATCACTAAAAAAGAAGCTGCTAAACAAAATCCTTTTCGAATTGACTTTTTTCCCCAAGGCGGTTCGCTTTTAGAAAATGTATCGAGCGTAGTCGGTTTTAAAGCCGTTGATGTTAACGGAAAACCAATAGAAATTAACGGAGAAATTTATGATTCTAATAATGAACTAGTCTGTGCTTTTGAAAGTGTTCATGATGGCATGGGTAAATTCCAAATGTTGCCTATGGAAGGAAAAAGTTATTACGCAAAAACTAAAGACATAAAAGGAATAGAAATCCGTCAAGAACTTCCAAATATCCTCAAACAAGGTTATTTGTTAAGTTTTAGAGCGATGAAAGGCAGAAACATTATTAGAATTAGTACCAATCAAGCCACTTTGGCACAGAATCCTAATCCATCACTTAAGGTAGTTTGTAAAGCCAAAGGAATTCAGTACTTAGAAACAACGCAAACCTTAACCGAAACTTCTTTATCATTTGAATTACCCAAAGACAAAACTCCCGAAGGCATTAGCCAAATAACACTTTATGATAGTAGTTCTAAACCTCAAAGCGAACGTTTAATTTATATTGAAAAAGAACATGATTTAGAGGTTGAACTCGTAACTGATAAAGAAACATACGAACCCAATGAAAAGGCAATAGTTTATGTTTCTTCTAAATCTAAAGAAGGAATTGCCAAATCAGCCAGTTTTTCATTGAGTGTAACGGATATGAACGGAGTGGAAGACAAGTGTTTTGGCACTACTATTAGTTCTTATTTTCTAATGGAATCAGACATCAGAGGAAAAGTCCATAATCCTAGTTATTATTTTGATACAACAAATCCAAAACGATTAGAGTATTTAGATAATTTGCTTTTAACTCAAGGTTGGCGTGATTTTCTGTGGAAAACAACTCCAAAATCAGATGGTGTAAATCTTTATAAAGCAGAAAAAGGAATCACTATTTCGGGTAGAGTAAAACAAGTTTTTGCTGATAAGCCATTAATAAATAATAATTTAACCTTGGCTTTAATGAGTAAAAAGAAGCATGAGATTTTTAATGCAACTACCGATTCTATTGGTAGATTTCAATTTAAAAATTTAATGTTTTCTGACATGACAAATATGTACTTAAATAGTGTAAATGAAAAAGGAAAATTCAGAGGACAAATAGTTTTAGACTCTATTGAACGTTCTCCAATGTTTGTTTCTTTTAAAAAGGAATCAATTGTTTTATCTGAAACAACTAATTTGTTTGCTGAAAATGTGTTGAAAAAATTTACTGCTTTTGGAGTAAAACCAGAGAATATTTTAAAAGAAGTAGTTGTTAAAAATAAAAGTAAAAATAATGTAATTGTTCCATACGGAGTTCCTGACTACAGATTTGTTGCAGATGCAACTACAAAAAAATTAACTACTATTTATGATGTTTTAGATAAAGTTCCTAGTGTTCAAGTTGTTGATAGAGGGGTGACGATTTTGGGAGAACATAATCTTCCACCACTTATATTAATTGATGGTTATCAAATGTTAGAAACTAATGAATTAGATTGGATATCGCCTAATGATGTTGTAAAAATTGATGTTGTAAGAGGTGGAGAAATTGCACAATTATTTATTTTAGAAAATCCAGAAACTGTAGGCGGCGTTATTTCGATTTTTACCAATGGAAATAGAGGAAATAAACCTAAAAAAGTTCCAGTTTATTCTGTTAAACAAGAATTAGAAGGATTTTATACCGCACGTGTTTTTTATTCGCCAGATCCTGAAAAGCCAGATGTAGAGTTAGATAAAAAAGCCGCTGTAAGAAATACGATTTATTGGAATCCTTATGTGCATCCAGATAAAACAGGAAATACAACTGTAAATTATTTCAATAGCGGTGTTGAAACTAAAGTTAAAGTAGCTTTAGAAGGAATTACTGGTAGTGGAATTCCTGTGGTTAAGAATATTTTTTACACCATTAAAAAATAATTTTTCTTTTGTGATTTATTTAATCGGGACAGTACAGGATGATTTTGTGTTTTTCCTAATTTATATTAGCCTCTTTAATGTTATAATTCCCTAAAATATGATAAAAAAGAGTGGTTTAAAGCTGAGGTCTAAACTAGTATGGATTGGAATACTGTTACTATGTTCTACAATTGAAATAGTAGCACAAAATCAAAATATTAAGAATGATGTTTTTTGGGATACTAAAGAAGGTCTTCCTATTTATAGTCAAGGTGGCGGTGTCTTTAAATTTAAAGATCCTAAAACAGGAATTGAAAAATACTATTGGTACGGTGTGCATTATGAAGAAGCTGAGAAATACCGCAAAGAACCAATTATAACCTATCCCCGTTGTACTTTTAAATCGATAACCTGTTACAGTTCCACTGATTTAGTGAATTGGACTTTTGAAGGCGATGTTTTTACTGATGAAAACGCATTTCCTGATGGAAGAAAAACATGGGTTGGACGCTTGGGAGTGGCTTTTGTAAAAGAAATGAACAAATATGCCCTTTTTGTTCAACATGGCAGTCAGGTTCTTATTATGCTGGGAGATTCGCCTACGGCTTCGTTTTCCTGGCATCAAAAAATAAATATGCAACCTTGGATTGGGACAACAAATACAGGTGACCAAACTGTTTTTACTGATGATGATGGAAAATCCTATCTTGTTTATTCCTACGGAAAAGGACGTAATAAGATTTATGTTTCTGAAATAGGTGTGAAAGACGGCAAAGTAAATATTTTAGACTGTACCAAAGTTTTTCAGGGAGAAAGCAGGGAAGGAAATTGTATGTTTAAATACAAAAACAAGTATTACATGACTGCTTCTAATATTTATGGCTGGGATTCTTCTTTCGCCTATTATTTGGTTTCAGATAATATTCGCGGACCTTATTTGCCAACAAATAATATGCAAATTATAGAAGGTTCTGCCGAAGATTATGCACATGTAACACAAACTGGATTTTTCTATACCATAAAACGAAATGGCAAAGAAACGGTTATTTATTGTGGTGATCGTTGGGCTGATTTTGCTGGAAATGGTTTAGGGTATAACCAATGGTTTCCGCTTTCTTTTGATGGATATAAACCGTATTTTAATTCGTTAAGTTCATGGAATCTGGACGAAAAAACAGGAGATTGGACTGTTGGTACAGATAATAATTATGTAAAAAACGGCAGTTTTGAAGCCGATAGAAATAAAATTCCGAGTGATATTAAACCCGTTCAGGAACAATTATTAGGTTGGAAAACAGTAGCAATTAAAGGAAATCCCATTCAGGTGAAAAGCGAAATTTCGCCACAATTGAATTATTTTAATACTGAAAATGACCGAAAAGAAGTTATTGGAGAAAAAAGTTTAAATATTACCGATACAGTCGATTTTACAAGAGAAATTACGCAGCAAATCAGTTCATCTCCTTATGTCGCTTTAGAAGATGGCGTGTATAATTTGACAGCCAAAGTTAAAAACAGCCAAGGTTTCAACGAACTTAAAATGCATGCTAATACGGGTGGTGTTGATTATAAATTTAGTATTGAAACCGAGAATACTTCCTGGACAAGCATTCGTATTTCAGATATTTTAGTAAAAAATGGTAAAATCACTATTGGATTTTTTGCAAATGGAACTGCTAATGCTGTTTGCTTAGTTGACGATGTGACTTTGGTGAAAAAATAATTTGGTTTAAAATGAACCGCAAAGTTCGCAAAGGCTTACGCAAAGTAAATGTAAAAGCTTTATAAAGTTTTATTTTAAATTTGCTGAATCTCTAATATCTGCGAGAAAAGTTTTCAATATGCAGATTTTTGAACTTTCTGACCTTTGCGAAAAACTTTGCGAACTTTGCGGTAAAATCATCTTACAACATCGTACCTTTGCGGCTTAGAAAAAAGAAGAATATGCTTAAAATAGGAAAATACAACAGCTTAACGATATTGCGTGATACCAAAGTGGGATTGTTTTTGGGAAATCCAGAAAAAGATCCTGAAGGAATTCATGATGTCCTTTTGCCAAATAAATATGTCCCTAACGAATTTGAAATAGGCGAAGAGCTTATTGTTTTTGTTTATTTAGATCACGAACAACGTCCAGTAGCTACCACATTGGAACCTTATATTTTGTTGAATGAATTTGCGCTTTTGCGTGTGAATTACACCAATCAAGTAGGAGCTTTTATGGATTGGGGGATGGAAAAAGACATTCTGGTTCCGTTTAAAGAACAAGCCCGACCGATGGAAAAAGGAAAACGTTATTTGGTTTACCTTTATATGGATGAAAAAACCAATCGATTGGTGGCTTCAAGTAAGACGAATCAATTTCTTAATAACGATGAGCTTACGGTTGAAAACGGCGAAGAAGTAGAATTGATTGTTTCGCACATTACTGAAATCGGGATTAATGTAATTATTAACGAGAAGCACAAAGGACTTTTGTACAAAGATGAGGTTTATGATGATGCAATTCGTACTGGTGACAGAATGCGTGGTTTTATTAAAAACATTCGACCTGATAATAAAATTGATGTTTCGTTACAAAAACAAGGTTACGAAAGTATCGAACCGAATGCCGAGAAAATCTTGGACGAACTAAGAGCGAGCAGAGGTTTTTTAAGATTAAATGACAATTCGCATCCCGAAGATATCAAAACGGTATTGAAGATGAGTAAAAAGACTTTTAAGAAAGCCATTGGAGCTTTGTACAAAGAGAAACTAATTGAAATTAAAGAAGACGGAATTTATCTGATAAAAGAATAAAAAAAAAGAAAGACTAATCCTTGTGGTTAGTCTTTCTCTTTTTATAGCTGTTTTTTTAGTTTAATTAGCTATAATGTATTTAACAATTGGAAACCATAATTTGCGGTTTCACGTTAACTGTTCTTTCTTTATCTTTTTTTAACTTCTAAAAACTATTTGGAATTTCATTTTGCAATAAAAAACCGTTGGTGTAAAAAAAAATCTTTGGATTTTACAAATTCATTTTAATGATGATTTCATCTTGTATAGTAATCCAAATGCTTACCATAGGTGCTACTTTGAATAAATTCTAATAGGCTTTAGTGTTTCCCATTTGGGCTCTTTTCTTCCGAAGTTTAAATTTAGTAACGTACAAAAAAGAGTGATAAAGCGTGTTGTTTGTTTCAATATTCTTCTTTTAAGTTAATAAATCAGTGAAGTAACTCTTGATGTTAGTTGGCGTTGTAAATATTTAACTAAATCCTCAACTAACTATGTCTAAATTAATAAAAAAATGTTTCGGTTTTCAAAAAAAAGCCTTTATTCGACAAAATTTAACATTTTTAAAGGATTAACGGGATAAGGATTACTCAGATAGAAAAGATGGCGACTTTAGCAAAGGATACTAGAAAATGCAAAAAAAATGATTTATTTTTACCCTAAATTAATTTAAACCCATTAGAATGGATTGGATCACAGCAAAAGAATACGAAGATATCACTTATAAAAAATGCAATGGTGTTGCCAGAATAGCATTCAACAGACCTAATGTTAGAAATGCCTTTAGACCTAAAACCACTTCTGAATTATACGACGCTTTTTATGACGCCCAGGAAGATACTTCTATAGGTGTTGTTTTGTTATCTGCGGAAGGACCTTCAACCAAGGATGGAATCTATTCTTTTTGTAGCGGGGGAGATCAAAATGCACGTGGTCATCAAGGCTATGTAGGCGAAGACGGTCAGCATCGATTGAATATTCTTGAAGTACAACGTTTAATTCGTTTTATGCCAAAAGTAGTTATTGCTGTAGTTCCTGGTTGGGCTGTAGGTGGTGGACATAGTTTACACGTAGTTTGTGATATGAGCTTAGCAAGTAAAGAACATGCTATTTTTAAACAAACCGATGCCGATGTAACCAGTTTTGACGGAGGTTATGGTTCTGCTTATTTGGCTAAGATGGTCGGACAGAAAAAAGCACGTGAAATTTTCTTTTTAGGTCGTAATTATTCGGCTCAGGAAGCTTTTGAAATGGGAATGGTTAATGCTGTAATTCCTCATGAAGAATTAGAAGCTACGGCTTACGAATGGGCTCAGGAGATTTTAGCAAAATCGCCAACATCAATCAAAATGCTGAAATTTGCAATGAATCTGACTGATGACGGTATGGTTGGTCAACAGGTTTTTGCTGGAGAAGCAACAAGATTAGCGTATATGACCGAAGAAGCGAAGGAAGGTAGAAATGCATTCCTTGAAAAAAGAAAGCCTAACTTTGAAAAGAAATGGTTACCATAGAAAAGTGGGGAGTTGGAAGCGGGAAGTTTTTAATAATTTCCATCTTCCATCTTCTAACTTCTAACCTCTAACTTTTAACCTCTAACTTTATAATGAAACACTGGATTGAAGCCGCAAGATTGCGCACCTTACCTTTGTCTGTATCAGGAATTATTGTGGGGAGTATGTATGCTCTGGCACATCCTACCGAAGAAATATTAACACCTACCGACGTTTTTAACTGGCGACTTTTTGGCTTTGCCATTCTAACCACATTAGGATTACAAATCCTTTCTAATTTTGCCAATGATTACGGTGATGGAGTGAAAGGAACCGATAATGAAGATCGAGTAGGACCTAAACGCGCCATTCAGAGTGGTGTGATTACACCTGCTGCTATGAAACGTGCTATAATCATTACTTCGTTCTTAACCTTACTTTCAGCAATAGCGTTGATTTATTATGCTTTTGGAGGTACTAATTTGTTTTATTCTTTATTTTATCTTGCGTTAGGAATTCTGGCTATTTTATCGGCTATTCGATATACTGTTGGAAACACCGCTTATGGTTACCGAGGTTATGGTGATGTATTTGTATTCGTTTTTTTTGGACTAGTAAGTACTTTAGGAGTCAATTTTTTATATTCAAAACAATTGGATTTCGAATTAGTTTTACCAGCTATGGCTATCGGTTTTTTAAGCGTAGGTGTTTTGAATTTGAACAATATGCGTGATGAAGCTTCGGATAAAAAGGTGGGTAAAAATACCATTGTGGTAAAAATTGGTGGCGAAAAAGCGAAGAAATACCATTACTTTTTAATTGTGAGCGCCATGGTTTTGACTTTAGTTTTTGCTATTGTAAGCGGATTCAAATTTGATCAATACTTGTTTTTATTGGCTTACATTCCTTTGACTCAACATTTAATTATGGTGTCTAAAAACCAAGAGCCTAGAGCTTTAGATCCCGAATTAAAAAAATTAGCCTTAAGTACTTTTCTGCTTTCGGTGTTGTTGTCTTTGTGTATGATTTACTTTTTTTCAGATATAGTTGTTAATACGCTTTTGGGCGGAAGATAAATTGTAGTAATTAGTGAGAAGTAATTAGTAATTAGCTAAAAATTAATTTATTGGCTAGTTACTTTTCACGAGTTACTAATCACTTAAAAAATAAAAATATGAAAATAACTTATTACGGTCATGCCGCTTTAGGAATTAAAATTGGCGGAAAGCACATTATTGTAGATCCTTTTATTTCAGGAAATCCATTGGCAGAAAAGATTGATATAGATGAATTAAAAGCCGATTATATTTTGCTAACTCATGCACACGGCGATCATGTTTTAGATGTTGAGGCTATTGCTAAACGTACCGGTGCGGTTATTGTTTCTAATGCCGAGATTGCAGGTTATTATGCTGCCAAAGGTTTTGAAGCACATCCGATGAATCACGGCGGAAGCTGGAATTTTGATTTTGGAAAAGTAAAATATGTAAATGCCATTCATTCGAGTTCGTTTCCTGATGGTTCTAATGGAGGAAATCCAGGCGGTTTTGTTATTGAAGGCGAACATAAAAATATTTATATCGCTGGTGATACAGCTTTGACAATGGACATGAAGTTGATTCCGATGCGTACTAAATTGGATTTAGCTATTTTCCCAATTGGAGATAATTTCACAATGGATGTAGAAGATGCTATTTTGGCTTCTGATTTTGTCGAATGCGATAAAATCTTAGGTTATCATTACGATACTTTTGGATACATAAAAATCAATAAAAAAGAAGCTATCCAACGATTTTTCGACAAAGGAAAAGACTTGATGTTACTTGAAATAGGAGATAGTATCGAATTATAATTTTAAAACAGAAACCCTTTTAATGGTTTGGAATAAATTAAGTCTTTAGTTTTTATCTAGTTAATACCAGTTACATCTGTGAGAAAAATATTTTTTTTGCTATTGATTAGCATTTTTTATCATTCAGCATTTGCTCAAAAATCAGGTTATTGGGACAAAGAAAGAGCTACTTATAAAGAAATTGTTGTTTCGGCAAGAGACAGAATAGTTGTAGAAACCGATAATTTTCCCGCAGGAACAACTGAGTTGATTTATAGAATTACGCTTTTGGATGACAACCAACAAATGGCAAGTAGCCTAGTTTCGGTTCTAAAATCCATTCCGGATCCAACAGGAATTAGTCAGGGTTCGGCTGGAGCAGTTTTTTTATTGTCTAAAATTTCGGGAGACGATAAATGCAAATACGCTATTTTTTCTACGAATGAATTAGCTAAAGCCTACAGCTCAAAAGGAGAAACGGCTAATGCTTGTTTGGTTCAAGATGTGGCTTTAAGCAAGGATGCTAAACGACTTTCAATTGATAAATCTACTTGTATAAAAACAAATACGACCAAATTGTATTTTGGTTTCGAAAGTTCCAATTGGTTTATGAAACAGAAAATTGTTTTGGAAGTAGTGCCTTGGGTTGATGCGAAATTGAGTAGAGGCTGGACTTTGGAAAACCGAAAAAATATCATTAGCCAATGCAAAACTTCGGCCTTGGCTAGAAAAATGGCAAATTCAGACGATTTCTGTGTTTGTATTGGCGAAAAAATCCAAAAACAATATAGTTTCCAGGAATTCCAAAAACTCTTACCTATGGAGCAAGCTAAGGCGTATAAGGATTTTGGCGCAAGCTGTTTTGAAGAAACTGGAATTGCCAAAACTGTTTTTAATGATTTGAGAACAAAAGCTTCTAGTGATCTTAAAAAAGGCGATTACAGCTCGGCAATAAAAAACTACAACGAAATTGTCAATCAACAAAAAGCAACTGCTTTAGATTATAGTAATTTGGGTTATGGGTATCTATTGACCAAACAATACGGAAAAGCCATTAAAACCCTAAAAGAAGGTGAAAAACGAGATGATACGGAGTTGTTGATAAAATTAAATTTGGCTCATGCTTATTTACTGAACAACGAATATGCGAAAGCGAAAACCATTTATAAAGAATACCAAAATCAAAATGTGACCGATAGTGTAAGCTGGACACAAAAAATAAAAGATGATTATCAAACTTTCGAGAAAGCTGGAATTCAAAATAAAGATTTTGAAAAGGTTTTGAAACTTTTAGAAAAATAATTCGCTTTAAAAAAAATACAACCATTAAGAAGTTAAGTGTTATTAAGGTTTTTTCTTAACTTCTTAATGGTGAAAAAACTTTGAAAACTTTGCGAAAAACTTTGTGCCCTTTGCGGTAAAATAATTTTGTGGTTAAAATAAATGAAAGCAACCTATCATAAATACACTCTAAATTTTAAACGACCATCGGGAACTTCTCGTGGTGTGATGACCGAAAAAGAAACCTGGTTTTTGGTTTTGGAAAAGAACGGAAAAAAGGGAATAGGAGAGTGCGGAATTCTAAGAGGTTTAAGTGCCGATGACCGACCAGATTATGAAGCCAAATTACAATGGACTTGTGCTAATATTCATTTAGGCAAAGAGGCACTTTGGGAAGCTTTAATGGAATTTCCTTCGATACAGTTTGGAGTCGAAATGGCGTTTCAATCTTTAGCTAGTGAAACCCCTTTTTTACTCTTTCCTTCTGCCTTTACCGAAGGCGAAAAATCAATTGAAATTAATGGTTTGATTTGGATGGGAGAAGCGGCTTTTATGAAGCAGCAAATCGAGGAAAAACTAGCCCAAGGTTTTCGATGTGTAAAACTTAAAATTGGTGCTATAGATTTCGATAAAGAATTGGAGTTATTACGTTTTATTCGGGAACATTTTACTCCGGAACAAGTAGAAATCCGTGTAGATGCTAATGGTGCTTTTGGTTTAAATGAAACTTTACATAAATTAAATCAATTATCTGGTTTTGAATTGCATAGTATTGAGCAACCTATTCAAAAAAACAACACTGACAGGATGGCAGAGCTGTGTAAAACGACTCCTTTTCCTATTGCTTTAGACGAAGAGCTAATTGGTGTGTTTTCATTGGCTGAAAAAGAGCAATTATTGCAAAAAATCAAGCCACAATACATCATTTTAAAACCCAGTTTTGTGGGTGGTTTTAGAGGAACTCAAGAGTGGATTTCCTTAGCTGAAAAGCACCAAATTGGTTGGTGGATTACTTCGGCTTTGGAAAGTAATGTGGGCTTAAACGCCATTGCACAATGGACTTTTTTACAGCATAATTTAATGCCTCAAGGATTAGGAACAGGGGCGCTTTATACCAATAATTTTGATTGTCCGCTTGAAGTTTCAGCAGGACAATTGTGGTATAGAAAGGAGTTGACTTGGAATTTTAATTTCGAGAATTTATAGAGTAACTTTCTATCTTTTTTGGATAGAAATTACATGATTAATCGAACACCACCAAGCTCAGAAATTCGATAAGAAAAACGATCTCCTGGAGAACCAATGAACATAAAGTTTTTAGGAATTTTCCATTTGTTAGATAATTGATCAATAATTTCTGGACCAAAAACACCTTCTAGTTCTATAAATTCAATATCAATTTCTGGATATGCGCGATCTAAAACCTTTAAATCAACTTTTAAAGATTCATTATTTGCGCCTTCCAATTTAATGTTTACAATTTTTAATTTTCTTGTAGTTTCGTTATTTTGAACATACTGCATGACTTTGTTTAAAATAGCCACATCATCCCCTTTAGTAAAAAAAACAAATTCCTGAGAGGTGATTTTTACATTCATTTTAATCAAGTAACGATTGCTGAAAATGACCATTTTTCGGAGTGGTTTGTAGAAATATTCTAAGGCTTGTATTAAAATGAGAATTAAAAAAGAACGATTGAGCATAATAGCAATAAAGACAAGTGCTGGAACTAGATATTGTAAAAAAGTATAGAAAGAATCGACATTTAATTCTATGTTTCCTATAAAAGCCGCAATTATTAAACTTACCGCTACAACTACTGCAATTCCTCTCGCTTTTTCAGGACGTGGTAATTTTCGACGTTTGAATTTTAATAATAAATTTCCAATTCCGAATAAGCCCATAACGGCTAAAAAGGAGAAAGTATAAACGCCTGCAAGAACAATAATATTTCCTTCGGTTACTATTAAAACAGAAACACAAAGGAGTAAAAAACTGATAATAATTCGGTAATTTGAACCTCTTTTGTTTTGTTTTAGAAAGTAGTTGGGCAAAATACGGTCTAATGTCATACGGTTTAATAATCCAGAAACTCCCACAAATGAGGTTAATACAGCACCACAAAGAACTAATACAGCATCGATAGAAATGAGATAAGCCAACCAGGTGCCTCCAGTAGTATGGCCTAAAAAGGCTAAAAGGGATTCTCTATGTTCGCCTACTTCTGCTAATGGAATGATACAAATGATCAATAAGGCTAATACAGGATTGAAAAAACTAACAATTCCCCACATATTACGAAGCGTTTTTCGAAAAACACCTTGTTTTTGTTCTTCCACAAAATTAGCAGAGCTTTCAAATCCTGAAATTCCTAACATAGCCGCCGCAAAACCTAAGAAAAGGGCATGAGGAATTCCTTCTGATGTGATAGGAAGTCTCCAGTTTAAATGAAAAATTTCTAACCCATGATTCATTAAAAACCAAGCAGAAGCAAAGACTAAAACACTTAATGTGAATAAATGGATGATAAAAATAATTACTGCTACAAATGCCGATTCGCCAATTCCTAAAATTGCCAAATAAGTAAAGGCAAGCAATACAACTACAGTTGCTATGTGTACATCAATAAAAGAAAAGATACCATGAAGATAATGCATTCCTTCGGAGGCCGAAATAACTGCCGTAGCCATGTAAGATAATACCGTTAGCATTGCTGCAAGCGAAGCCATTTTTTTAGAAGAAGTATTTAATAATACATTATAAGCTCCTCCGTTTAGTGGAATGGCTCCAACTACTTCTCCATAAATTTTTCTAAATAAGTAAAGTACTACTGCAACAATTAATAAGGAAATCCAAGCATATTGACCAGCATACATAATGGTTAATGCCGATACATAAAGGCAAGAAGAGCTAATATCATTTCCACAAATTGCTGTTGCTTGTAATTCATTTAGTTTTTTGTGTACTGTTTCTTTCATTTTAATGTCTCTATAGATGCTTAATTTTCTAAAGATAGACATTTGACTTTTATCTCCAAATAAAAGTGCTTATTCCTAGCTGGGTTTAAAGTATTTTGGCTAAAAAATTTTCGAAAAAACAGAATGTTTGTTGTTTTAAAACCTCATTTTGTTAGATTTTATCCTTTATTTTTGAATCAATGGTGTCATATTCACCAGCGTAAAAATCCTGATACGCTTGAACTATTTCTTCCTGACTGTTCATGACAAATGGACCTTCTGCTACTATAGGCTCTGTATATTCTTCGCCTCCAAATAGTAGAATATCGGCTGTTGTTTGAGCCGTATTTTTTATTTCTATTGCACCAGCTTTTTTTCCAAATTCGATAAGCTCAGCTGTTTGAAACTCGACATCATTCAGTATTACATTTTGTGTGGTCAAAAATGCGGCAGCTTCTATTTTATCTTTCAAACTGATGGAAAATTGTTGTCCTGCTTCCAAATGTATGTGATACAAAAATTGTTCTGAATAATTTGGAATTTTCGAACTCAATTCTTCATAATTTCCAACAATTACTTTTATCCAACCCGCATTGTTAGCTAAAGCTTTTTTAGGTACTTCGTTGGCTTGAATTGCGATGTGAGCTGGTTTTTCGGCTTTGTTTTTTGCAGGTAAATTAATCCAAAACTGAAAACCCTGAACCATTTTACTATCTGTTTCGGAATCATAATTCAAATTTCCGCCATGAACAATTCCTGTGCCTGCCTTCATCCATTGTACGCCACCCGAATTGATTTTGGCATAATTTCCGGCACTGTCAAAATGTTCTTCCTCGCCTTGGAGAATATAAGTTAGAGTAGCTATTCCTCGATGTGGATGTGCCCCCATACCGTTTTCATTTATTATTTCTTTAATTGCTGGTGCAACATAATCAAGAAATACAAATGGTCCTACTTTATTAGTATATCTATTGGGCAGCATTCGATTGATACTTAAAGGGCCAAGATTGGCTTCGTTGCCTTTTGTTGAAAAACTGATTTCTTTTTTCATATTAATTAAGCTTTAACTTTATTGTAAAAAACTGAAGATACTCCTAAAATCACTAAGAAAATGATTGGCATAATAGCTGTAGAAATCGGGTCGCCACTTGCATAATGGGCAATAAATGCAGACACGAATGTTAATCCAAATCCAAAATAAGCGAATGATTTAATTTTAGCTGAAACCATTGGAAGTAGTAAAGCTAAAGCTCCTAAAATCTTTAAAATAGCTAATTCAATTCTGAAATAATCAGGAAATCCTAAATGCACAAATGCCGCTTTCATATCAGGATTAGTCAAATAACCAAATGCACTGAAAAGCATCATAGCACTAATAATTCCTGTTGTTGTCCAATAAATAATTTTGTTCTTGTTCATTTTTTTAATTTTTAAATGATTAATTTTTGTTTGTTTCTATGATGTAAAATTGCATCAAAAGCAAGTCCTAAAACGATGTGATATGATAATAAAAAACGTTGATAAATGTCAACGTTTTTTATACTGGGTATTTATTATTCTGCAAAACTTCCACCGCTCATTGCTTTTTGAAAAGCTTGTGGATTCCAATATTCACGGTAGTTTACAACCAAACCGTCACGGAAAGTTACAAAAGTAGCATAGCTCATTTCGTAAGGATTTCCATTGCCTATTACAACTCCAGAAGCACTCCACTCTGCAATGGCAACATTTTCGTCATCAGTACCGTATATTTTCAAAGTTGGCAACGATTTTACATCGATAAAATTAGGGTAGTCTTTTAAGTAAGCATATAATGCTTCACGACCTTCAAATCGAGCTTGCATACCTTCTGGTGCAAAAGGGAATTCGGCTACTACGTCTTCAGCACAAAGGGCTGACCAGCCTTTCATATCTTTGGCAAGAAATCTGTCTAAAGAGTTACGAAGTAATTGAGTTGCAGTTGTGTTTTTTGAATTTTCCATTTTTGTTTAAATTTTATTGTTATTCTTTTAATTGATTTTGATAGGGCAAAGTTGCATCAAAGACAATCCTCACAACAATGAGATATGATAAAAAAAACCGTTGACATTTGTCAACGGTTTGTATAAAATTAAAATTAGAATCGAGCTTATTTTAGTGTTTGTTTTCTAATTCTGCTCAAGGTTTCTTTGGTGATTCCCAAAAAAGAAGCGATAAGATGTTGTGGAAATCGCTGAATAAATTGCGGATGATGAGCAGCAAATTCCTCATAGCGTTTTTCAGCCGTATTGCTAATAGTAGAGCTTAATCGTCGTTGATTAGCAATGGCATTTCTTTCATCCATTGAGCGAATCATTTGTACCAAAGCGGGTATTTTATCCATTAAATCCAGCATTTCTGCTCTTGTAATAATAAGTAATTCGGTATCTTCCCATGCATCAATATTGTATTTTGACGGTGTAAGCATCGTAGAACTCTCGCGATCGTTTGCCCAGTAGTTTTCTATGAATAAATGTACAATATGTTCTGTACCTTTTTCATCTACGCTATATTGTCGCATAGCGCCTTTTACAATAAAACCAGCATATTTACATACATCACCTTCCTGTAAAAAGTATTGTTTTTTTCTTAATTTTTTAGGTTGAAAAGTCGCTACAATTAAGGCTTCTTCTTCGCTTGTAAGGGGTGAAGCTATGTGTTGGTTGATATAAGTTAAAAGATTTTTGTGCATTAGTTTGGGGGTTACTTTAAAACAATGCAAGTTATAAAAAAAATGATTATTATTTCATAGCCTCATTTACTGTTTGACTATCCACAAACTGCTCGAAACTAATAATTTTACTGTCTTTCAATTTCCAAACGTGAGCCACTCTGGCGGAGAATGATTTGCCTGTGATTTTATATATTCCTGTGTAAGTTCCGTATGCCACTACTTTGTCATCACTGGCTACATAATCTTCCGGAGTGAATTTGTAGTCAATCCATTCACTTCCCAATCGGCTAAAAACATTTTGGGTTATGTCTTCTAAACCAATATACGTTCCAGCATATGGAAAACCCTTGGCTTCTGTCCAGGAAATATTTTCAGCCGAATATTGCGCTAGATTTTTACCGTTTTCTTCCGAAGTTTTTCCTTCGTAAGTGCTTTTTACAATTTCAAGATTTGTCATTGTCTTTTTATTTAAAATACAGCCTGACAATGCCAAAAGTATCGTCAGGCTGTAGAGGATTGATTTTACCATTTCATTTCTCCGGTATTTACTTTTGCTCCAATCTGTAATGCTGTTTCAAAAGTAAGTGTTGGATATTTTGCTTTTAAAGCTTTGATTAAAGCTTCTGATGTTTTATTGGTTTTCAAAGCTTCTTCGTAGAATTGAATGTAACTTTTGGTATGATTTACAGCAGTAATATCAAATGGAGAATTTGAATTAGCGTGAGCCGGAATTATAATTTCAGGGTTCAAAGCTGTAATTTTGTCTAAAACGGATATCCAGCTTTTGCGGGTTTTAGTAGTTTGTGCATCAGCCATCCAAAGATTGAACGTGGTTCCAAAAATATTGATTCCACCAACAACCCCTTTGATAGAAGGAATCCAGACAAATGTTTTATTCGGGAATTCTTCTAAACCAACGATTTCTAATTTATAACCTTCCAGTTCAATACTATTTCCTTTTAAAACCTGAGGCAAAATTGCATTTGACGTAATTGCAGAACCTAATCTTTCTCCCCAAACTTCTAATTTCTTTTGAGCTGTGGCTTTAATATGTTCTACTGTTGCTGGAGAAGTATAAGCGGTAACCTCAGGGAAATATTTTTTGAAAACTTCCAGTCCAAAGTAAAAATCAGGATCACCGTGAGAAACGAAAATAGTGGTCAGTTTTTTGCCACTGGCTTTAATTTCCTGAGCTACTTTTTCGGCATCTGCTAAAGTAAATTGTGCATCTATCAAAACCGCATCTGTTTTTCCAGATACTATTACTGATGCTACACCAAAACTGTTTTCTGAGACGTTGTAAATTTGAATTTTTAAATCTTTAGCTTCAATAGTTTTGAAATTTTGTGCTTGTGTTTCCATATTAAATAAAATTAGAATTGTTATAAATACTGTTGAGATAAGGTTTTTCATTTTTTGCTGTTGTTTAAAATTAACATTGCAAAGATGAAACGATATGCTATCTCAAAACATTAAACTAGTTTAAATAATTAAAAGGAAAATCTTATTTTTTTAAGGCAATTTTCTTTCGAATATTACTCAAAAAAACATTGGTAATACCCAAATAAGCCGCTACCTGAATGTTGGAAAGCCGCTGAATAAGCTGAGGATATTTTTCTGCAAATTCAATGTAGCGGGACTCCGCTGTTTTACTCAAATTATCAATCATTCTACGCTGAAGAGCCACGTGTGTTTTTTGGGTCATTACCCGAAAAAGTTTTTCTATTTTGGGTAAATTGGAATAAGCGAATTCCTTATCTTTTTTTGAAATTAAAAGTACTTCGCTGTCTTCGAGTGCTTCTATAAAAAGTTGTGATGGTTTTTTATTGGTAAAACTATCAATATCAGTAATCCACCAATTTTCAATAGCAAAATAGAGTACTTGTTCAAAACCATTTTGGTCAATATGGTAAACACGAAAAAGCCCTTTGGTAACAAAACCTTCAAATTTACAAATTTCGCCTTCTTGTAATAAAAAGCTTTTCTTCTTAATTGTGTGGCATTCGAACAAATTGCAGAATTCTTCCATTTCAGTAACTGAAAGTGAAATATGTGCTGCAATATTTTGTTTAAGAAGTTCGGTCATTTTGAGTTGTATAAATAATTCTAAATTTACTTAATTGTTGTTTACAGGCAATGCTTTAAGAAAGATATATTAAAATATATGATTTTGAGGATTTAATTTAGTGTAATAGATTTTATAATCTAGATTTGGCTACATTAAAAAAAAGGTTAAATTTACTCTTTCAATTATAGTTTTCTTCCAGACTTGTTATTCCTAAAATAATCCTTCCTAATTATTTTAACAAGTTGTCGATTCAAGAAGATTTTTCTAAACTATTTTTTCATTTATTTTAAATCTAAAATTTCATGTATACAATTGTAAAATATATTTTGCTGTTTTTTGTAGCATTCTTAAGTCTAGTTTCTTGTAAACAAGAACAAGGGAACAAAATTCAAGTGGGTTTTTCTCAGGCCATGACTACTGACGATTGGCGAAAACAAATGAACAGTTCGATGAAAATTGAAGCTTCATTGCGTCCTGAAGTCAATTTAACAATTAGTGACGCTAATAATACCATTCAAAAACAAATTGATGATATCGAAAAGTTTATTTCGAATAGAGTTGATGTTATTATTGTATCGCCCATTCAATCAAAACCTTTAACTGCGGTAGTCGAAAAATCAATCAAAGCAGGCATTCCTGTTTTAGTTGTAGATCGAAAAATAGAAGGCGAAAATTACACTGCTTATTTAGGGGCGGATAATATAGAAATTGGCAGAATTGCTGCCAGATACATTATTTCTCACAGTAAAGGATCGGGGAAAATTATTGAAATCATGGGAGCTAAGGGTTCGTCACCAGCTCATGAACGAAGTATAGGGTTTAATCAGTTTGTGAGTGAAAACAAACGTTTTGATGTAGTAAATGTGATTCAAGGCGATTGGGAAAAAGAATCAGTTAAAAAACCTTTAAAAGCTGTTCTTTTAGAAAATCCAGATATAGAGTACATCTTTGCACACAATGATCGTATGGGGTTAAGTGCATGGGAAACCGCTAAAACATTAGGTTTAGAGAAAAAAATTAAATTTATAGGAGTTGATGGATTGAATACGGTTAATGGTGGGATTGAATTGGTAAAAAGTGGTGTTTTAGATGGTACTATTTTATATCCAACAGGTGGAAATGAAGCATTGAAATTAGCATTGAAAATGTATAATAAAGAGACAATTGCTAAAACCAATATTTTAAATACCATAGTAATCGATAAGAATAATGCTGAAATTATCGAAAACCAAATGGATAAGGTAGATCAGCAACAAGAAGTTATAGAATCGCAACAGGGTGCTATAAACCTACAAGAAAAAGAATATGCTTCGCAAAATAATCTGGTAAGGCTCTTGAGTTTCTTTCTAATGATTATCTTAAGTTTAACAGTTTATAGTATTTATTCTACTATTTCTATTGCAAGAAAGAAAAAGCTACTGGAAAAATTCAATCTTACCGTAATTGAGCAAAATAATGAAATTCAGGAAATGGCAAAAATTGCAGAGCGAAGCAACGAAGCCAAATTGAATTTTTTCACTGGACTTTCGCATGAGTTTAAAACGCCTATAACTTTGATTATGAGTTATGTGGAGTCTTTAATTGAAAATGAAAAAATTAAAGGAACAAAACTCATCGATGAGATAAAATTGATTCATAAAAATTCCAATCGATTGTTGCGATTGATTAATCAGTTGCTGGATTTTAGAAAAATAGAGGAACAAAAATTTACTTTAAGAGCTTCGAAGGCAAAAATCTATGATTTTACTAACGAAGTAATGAAAAATTTTAAAGGAGAAGCTACTCGTAGGAACATTGATTTTCAGTTGGTTTGTAAAAATAAAAGCCTCGAATTGTTTATTGATTTAGGCTTGATGGACAAAGTTTATTTTAATTTACTTTCTAATGCTTTCAAATTCACACCCGATAATGGAAAGATCAGTATTTCAATTACAGAAAATCAAGATAATACGGTTAAAATTAGTTTTAAAGATTCTGGAATAGGAATACCTGAAAATGAGCTACATAATGTTTTTAGCCCTTTCTTTAGAGCTTCAAATAATAATAAAAATAGTTCTGGAATTGGATTGCATTTGTCAAAAGAATTTGTGCTTTTGCACCATGGAAAAATTGAATTAAAATCAAAGCAAGGCAGTGAGTTTGTGGTTACATTGTTGAAAGGAAACAGCCATTTACAGCCTTCAGAAATTATAAATACAGCCGAAAATCCATATCTCACTCCAAATTTAATACTTGATAATTTAGATATTGAATCTGATTTAAATGATGTTGATTCTATTTCTGAATCGGAAAAACATTCGCTGTTATTGATTGAAGATAATATTGACTTGGTTCATTTTTTAAGAAGTAAATTATCTAATGAATATGTAGTGCATACTTCTGATGGAAGTGATGCTATCGAAAAAGCAACCGAAATTGTTCCGGATATTATTATTTGTGATATTAATTTAGTTGACAAAGATGGTTATGAAATAAGCAAAGTATTGAAAAAAGATTTGCGTTCTTCTCATATTCCAATTATTATTTTAACGGCGCAAAGTAATAAAGAATCAGTTTTAAAAGGATTGCAAAGCGGTGTAGATCAATACCTTACTAAGCCTTTTAGCTTTTCTATTTTAAAACAATCTATTTCAAGTTTACTTTTTAACAGAGAAAAACTCCGCTACTATTACACTAATAATATTTATCGAATAGAACCAGAATCCCGATTTGGCAATCAGGAACAATCTTTCATTACAAAAATGAATGATATTATCCAGTTGAATATCGAAGATCCTAAATTCTCTGTAGAAGATCTGGCAGATAAATTAGGTGTTTCCAGAGTGCAGTTGTATCGAAAAGTAAAAGCAATCATCGGAATTAATATAAGTGACCATATTAATAACGTGAAATTAGAGAAAGCAGCAGAGCTTTTAAAGGCCAATGAGATGAATATTTCTGAGATTGCTTACTCACTTGGATTCTCATCACCCAATTACTTTTCTACAGCTTTTAAGAATAAATTTGGAATTTCACCAAAGGAATACAAATCTTCCAATTAATAGTGGTTTAAAATTGATACAAATCAGGTATCAATTTTAAACTTTAGGTAACAAAATCGAAACTACACGGTTTTCGTAAATAAAATTAAAAATCTTAAAACCCTTGTAAATAAAGACTTTGGGTTAAAAATATCAAACTATCAGTAATTGCATGATTAAATTGTAACATCATTAAAAATAAGTTGTTTTTTTTACAGATACCTTAGCGATAAGTTTTTAATACATGTACAATGAATAAGATATTACTTTGGTCTGTTACTGCTGCACTGGCAGGTTTTCTATTCGGTTTTGATACCGTAGTTATTTCTGGAGCTGATAAACAATTACAGCTACTTTGGCATTCATCTGATGCTTTTCATGGATCTGTTGTTATGGCAATGGCACTTTGGGGAACAGTTATAGGAGCCATTTTTGGTGGAATACCCACTAATAAGATAGGTCGTAAAAAGACATTATTTTGGATTGGTATTTTATATTTTGTTTCGGCAATTGGTGCTGCTTTTGCAAATGATCCTTATGTATTTGCTGCCTTTCGATTTATTGGAGGTTTGGGAGTAGGGGCTTCAACTATTGCTGCTCCAGCTTATGTTTCAGAAATTGCTCCAGCGGATAAGCGTGGACGATTAGTTGCCCTATATCAGTTTAATATTGTTTTGGGAATTTTGATTGCATTTATTTCTAATTATTTTTTAAAAGATATTGGAGAAAATGCATGGAGATGGATGGTAGGAGTTCAGGCTTTTCCATCAATTATTTATATTCTTTGCATACTTACCATTCCAGAAAGTCCAAGATGGTTGTTGTCTAAAAATCGCGATGAAGAAGCACGCAAAGTGTTATTCCAAATTGATCCGTCAGCAAAATTGAGCGATATCATGGACGATTCAAGAGAAAATGGAGTTACCAAACATGAAAATATTTTCATGAAAAAATACCGTTTCCCATTAATATTAGCTTTTTTAATTGCCTTTTTTAATCAATTTTCTGGAATCAATGCATTCTTGTATTATGCACCTAGAATTTTTGAAGAAGCAGGCTTAGGACAAAATACCGCTTTATTAAGCAGTATCGGAATCGGGATTACAAATCTTATATTTACTTTAATTGGTGTTGCATTAATTGACAGATTAGGAAGAAAGTTGTTAATGTACATTGGTTCTGTTGGATATATTATTTCTCTTGGATTAGTTTCTGCTTCTTTTTATTATGGTTGGGGAGGATTATCGGTGCCAACTTTCCTTTTCTTGTTTATTGCTTCACACGCCATTGGTCAGGGTGCTGTAATCTGGGTTTTTATTTCCGAAATTTTTCCAAATCACATTCGTGCATCAGGACAGGCTTTTGGAAGTTCAGTCCACTGGGTTTTAGCAGCAATTATTCCCTCTTTAATTCCAATGTTGTTTTCAGAAATTGGTCCAGAAACTGTTTTCTTAATCTTTACCATCATGATGGTATTCCAGCTGTTATTCGTAATATTTATGATGCCCGAAACTAAAGGAATCTCTTTAGAAACTTTAAGCGAAAATCTAACTAATAAAAATACCAAAAATGAAATCAAAGAAACATCTACCGCTAGTACTTTGTAGTGCTGCACTACTTTCAATAGGAGGTTGTAAGCCAATTTCAACTGTGGCACAAACTACTGCTGTTACCACAACTACTGAGGAACAAATGTACCGTCCTAATTTTCATTATACACCAAAAAAAGGTTGGATGAACGATCCTAACGGAATGTTTTATGCTGATGGACAATATCATTTGTATTATCAATATTATCCTGATGGAAATAAATGGGGACCAATGCACTGGGGACATGCCACTAGTAAAGACATGATTAAATGGGAAGAACAGCCCATTGCAATTTACCCAGATAAAGACAAATACATTTTTTCAGGAAGTGCTGTAGTGGATGTTAATAATACTTCAGGATTAGGTACTGGAAAAAAAGCTCCAATTGTGGCTATTTATACTTTGCATGATATGACAAAGGAAAAAGAAAACAAAATTGATGTGGAACAGCAGGATATGGCTTTTTCGAATGACAATGGTTTTACATGGCAGAAATTTGAGGAAGGAAATCCTGTTGTGAAAAACCCTGGAATTCGTGATTTTCGTGATCCAAAAGTAACCTGGGATGAAACACACAAACAATGGGTAATGGTTTTAGCAGCGCAGGATAGAGCGCAGTTTTACAAATCTACAAATCTAAAAAACTGGGAATATCTATCTGAGTTTGGAAAAAATATTGGTGCTCATGGAGGCGTTTGGGAATGTCCTGACTTTTTTCAGATGAAAGTGGAAGGTGCTGATGAAACCAAATGGGTTTTAATTCAGAGTTTGAATCCTGGAGGAGCTAACGGAGGTTCGGGAACGCAATATTTCATTGGAGATTTTGATGGAACAACATTTACTTTGGATACTAATTTTACGCAAAGAACTGAACAGCAAAAAGCGGTTTGGTTAGATTATGGAAAGGATAATTATGCTGGAGTAACTTGGGATAACATTCCAAGTCAAGACGGTAGAAAATTATTTATTGGATGGATGTCTAATTGGGATTATGCACAACAAGTTCCAACATTTGCCTGGAGAGGAAGCATGACTGTTGCACGTGAAATTCAGTTAGTGAAAAAAGGAAATGAATACAATTTGGTTAGCAATCCAGTAAAAGAAATCAACAAATACATTTCTAAAACTATTAAAGAAAAGTCATTAAAGGGAAAAGGGAAATTGCCTCTTGTAACAGCTGGTAAAATAGATTTGGCTAAAGCAATTATCAATTTTGATTTAAAAAATCTACAACAAGACACTTACACTTTTACGCTTTCTAATGCTGTTGGAGAATCTTTGACTTTCGGAATCAATAATTCAGATCATTATTTGTTTGTCGATCGTTCAAAATCTGGAAAAATTGACTTCTCTGAAAAATTTGCTGCTACAATTACCAAAGCAATTTTAGATGGAAACCAAAAAGAAGGGGCTTTTAAAATTATTTTGGATAAAACATCCATTGAAATTTTTTATAACAATGGCGAAAAAGTAATTACCGAAATCTTTTTCTCAAACCAACCGTTTAGTGAACTTTCTGTTTCTTCAAATCAAGAAATAGAATTGAATAATCTTGTAATTAACCAATTAAATATAAACTAAAACTAAAAACCAAAACCATTAACTTATGAAAAGTAAAATTATTTATTTTCTGTTTTTCTTCTTTCCAGTATTGCTATTATCGGCTCAGGAAGGCGGGATTAAAGGAACGGTAATTTCGTCTGATGACGGAATGCCATTACCAGGAGCAACTGTACTTATTTCAGGAACTACTACCAGTACAGTAACTGATTTAGATGGAAATTTTTCTTTCCAAAAAATGAATCCAGATGCTACTATTGTAGTTTCTTTTATTGGATTTGCGCCACAATCTATCGTAGTTAAAAATCAAAAAGTAATCAATGTAACATTGCAAGTAGATGACAATAAACTAAATGAAGTTGTGGTTACAGGATATTCCAAACAAAAGAGAGGCGATATTACAGGAGCTGTTGCTGTTGTTGATATGGAGGATCTTATGAAACAACCAGAACCAAATCCTATTAAAGCATTACAGGGAAGAATTGCTGGGGTTAAAGTTTCATCGGACGGTTCACCAAGTGGTGGAAATACTAGAGTAGTTATTCGTGGAGTAGGAACCCTGAATAATACTGATCCTCTTTATGTAATTGATGGAATGCCAACAAAATCAGGGATGCATGAATTAAATCCGAATGATATTGAAACGATTCAGGTTTTAAAAGATGCTTCGTCAGCCAGTATTTATGGTTCTCGAGCTTCAAATGGAGTAATTATTATTACTACAAAAAAAGGAAAAGCGGGTAAGATGAGGATTAATTTTAACGCTTATACTTCTTTTTCTGATTATTCAAGAAAACTAAGTGTTTTGAATACAGATCAATTTGGACAAGCCCTTTGGCAAGCCAATGTTAACGATGGATTGAATCCAAACAATAACAATTTACGTTACCAATTTGATTGGTCTGTAGTAAATAACAAGCCTCAATTGAATAAAGTTTTGGTTCCGGAATATTTAGATGCCAATCAAACCTTGAAATCTGCTAATACAAACTGGTACGATGAAGTTTCTCAAACTGGTGTAGCTAATTCTTATGATTTATCGGTTTCAAACGCATCAGAAAGAGGAAATTATGTTTTTTCTTTGGGTTATTATGGTAATCAAGGTGTTGTTAAAACTACTGATTTTGAAAGAATTACTGCCAGAATGAATAGTTCTTATAAATATTTTGATGGCAAATTAGTTATTGGAGAAAATTTCAGCTTCAATCGTACCAATGAAGTTACTGATCCAGGTGTTTTAGATCCTGCTCTTCGTGCATTACCTATAATTCCAGTACGTACTGTTGATGGAAAAGGCTGGGGTGGACCAGTAGGTGGAATGAATGACAGACAAAATCCAGTTCGACTTTTAGAATACAATAAAGACAATAAATATGATTTTTTACGTCTTTTTGGAAACATGTATGCCGATTTAGAACTAGTTAAAAATTTACATATCAAAACTAGTTTTGGTATTGATTATGGTTTTTTCAAAAAACGTACTTTACAAAGAAGTTACCAATCAGGTTATTTGCAAAACGATCAAACATCGGTTACCCTTGAAAACTCAGTAAGTGATAAATGGACTTGGACCAATACCGCAATTTACAGTTTGAATTTTGGGAAAAGTAATTTGAATTTGATGGCTGGTACAGAGATGTATAAAGAAGTTTTTGACAATACTAGTTTACGTAAAAATGACTTTTTGATTGAAACTCCTGATTATATGTATCCTGATGCTGGAACAGGGGAATCATTTACAGGTGGAACCTCAACAGCTTATTCACTATTGTCTTACTTTGGAAAGGCAGATTATGAGTTTGACAATCGTTATTTGCTTTCGGCTACAATTCGTAGAGATGGTTCTTCTCGTTTTGGAAAAAACAATCAATTTGGAGTGTTTCCTGCTGTTTCCGCAGGTTGGAGAATTTCTAATGAAAATTTCATAAAAGACAAAGCACCCGTTATCTCTGATTTAAAATTAAGAGCAGGATGGGGACAAACAGGAAACCAGGAAATTAGCAATACCGCTGTTTACTCACTTTATTTGGCTAGTTATGCCGGTGGAAATCCTACATGGAATACTTCTTTTGGAACAGCTTATGATATTGCTGGAAATGGAAATGGTTTACTTCCTTCAGGTTTTATTGCAACGCAAGCTGGGAATGACGATTTGAAATGGGAAACGACTACTCAAACTAACATTGGTTTGGATTTTGGATTATTCGACCAAAAATTAAGTGGTTCGGTTGATTATTACATCAAAAAAACAGAAGATATTTTGGTTTTGCCACCTTATTTAGGAGTAATTGGCGAAGGAGGAAATCGTTGGTTAAATGGGGCATCGATGGAAAATGAAGGATGGGAAGTTTCTTTAGGATACAATGATGAAACATCATTTGGATTGAAATATGATATTTCCGCTAATATTTCGGGCAATAAAAATAAAATCACACAATTACCAGATGAAGTAAAAAACAATTATGGTGGTGATGGTTTAGAAGACAATATTTTAGGTCGTCCTATAAATTCTATGTATGGTTACGTTGCTGATGGCTTGTTTAAAAGTCAGGACGAAGTTGATCTTTGGGCTGATCAGGAAGGAAAAGGTCTTGGACGTATTCGTTACAAAGATTTAAATGGAGACGGAGTGATTACAGACAAGGATCGTACATGGATAGGAAATCCAAATCCAGGTTTGATTTATGGATTTAATTTAGGATTAGGATATAAAAATTTCGATTTTTCAACTTTTTGGGAAGGAACAGCAAATGTTGATGTGATTAATAATACCAAATATCAAACTGATTTTTGGAGTGTTGACGATGTAGGTTCAAACAAAGGAACTCGTTTGTTAAATGCTTGGTCTTTAGATAATCCAAATTCGACTATTCCTGCATTAACAACAGTGGATAGAAATGCCGAATCAAGATTTTCTACTTATTTCGTAGAAAATGGAAACTATGTTAAACTTCGCGTTTTACAAGTTGGATATAGTTTTCCAAAAGAGTTATTGGAAAAATTAAGTTTAGAAACTTTTAGATTTTACATCAGTGGACAAAATTTATTAATCCTTGATGCTAAAAATTTCACAGGTGTAGATCCTGAAAATGCTGGATTTGGATATCCACAACCTACCACTTTTACAGCGGGTCTTAATTTTACATTTTAATACAAAAGATTAAATCGAAAAACATGAAAAAGATAGTATATATAATTGGATTTTTAGTGCTGGGAATATTTGCTTCCTGCTCGGATTTTCTGGAAAACGACCCTCGTGGCGTATTGTCAGAAGAAGATATTGTTACTCCAGAATCGATAGAAGGATTTATGAATGCGGCTTATGCACAATTAGGAAATGATCATTATGATTCACCTTATAGTTTGTGGCCTTTTGGAAATGTTCGTTCTGATGATGCTTATAAAGGAGGTAGTGGAACTAACGATATTCAGACTTTTCACTTTTTTGAAGTTTCTAATAATATCAGACCTGATTTTGGCGAATTAGATAATTTTTGGTACATCAGTTATGTGGGAGTTTCAAGAGCCAATAAAGCTTTGAAAGCATTGGAACAAATTTCGGAAGCAGATTATCCATTGAAAAAAACACGTATGGCCGAGATGCGTTTTTTAAGAGGACATTTTTACTTTATGCTAAAAATTATGTTCCGAAGTGTACCTTATATTACGGAAGATATTCCAGTGGAAGATTACAAAACCATTTCGAACAAAGAATTTTCAAACGAGGAACTTTGGAATAAAATTGCCGAAGATTTTCAGGCTGCAGCCAATGATTTGCCTGAAACACAACCGCAAGTTGGGCGTGCTACTCAAAAAGCAGCTTATGCTTATTTAGCAAAAACACGTTTGTATCAGGCATATACTCAGGATGAAACTTATGCAGTTACAGGAACAAATACGCAACATTTAGAAGAAGTAATTGCAGCTACAGATAAGGTAATAGGAAAAGCGAGTTTAGAACCAGATTTTGCAAATAACTTTTTGCCAGGAACTTTTGAAAACGGAGCAGAATCTATCTTTTCCATTCAGTTTTCGGATAATGATGGAACTTTATTCGGAAGATTGAATTTTTCAGATGTATTATCGACTCCTCAAGGTTTAGGTTGTTGTGATTTTCACAAACCAAGTCAAAACTTAGTAAATGCTTTTAAAACCGGAGTTAATGGTTTACCTGAATTTGATACTTATAATGATGCCGATTTTGATTATAAAAATATAGATGCTACTACGGTTGATCCTAGATTGTACCATACTGTTGCCATGCCGGGATTACCATACAAATACGATCCAGAATTTTTATATGTAGAAGCCTGGGTACGTTCTCCGGGAACTTATGGTTATTATGCTTCTTTAAAAGAAAACGTGGCGCCAAATTGTAGCTGTGTAGTTAATATTGATCCTTTTTATGGAAATTCAAAAAACAGAATCCAAATTCGTTATGCCGATGTGATTTTGATGCGTGCTGAAGCCTTGATTGAGTTAGGAAGACAATCAGAAGCTTTACCATTAATCAATGAAATTAGAGAAAGAGCTGCGCAAAGTACAGGAAGACTTCCGTATGTGAGTAATTTTAAAATAAATACTTATGTAGACGGAGTTAATTGCAACTGGACACAGGAATTTGCTCGAAAAGCCATGCGTTGGGAACGTCGTTTAGAATTAGCAATGGAAGGAAGCCGCTTTTTTGACTTGGTTCGTTGGGGAGTTACGGAAGAAGTGATGAATGCTTTTTATACTGAAGAAAAAACAAAACGCAGTTATTATCAAGATGCTTTTTTTGATGCCAATAGGGAAGAATATTGCCCAATTCCGTTGAAGCAAATTAATTTCAGTCAAGGATTGTACAAACAAAATCTGGATTATTAATCTATTTACGAAAACGAATATGAAAAAAATTATATATAAGTCTTGGACAAAATGGTCTTTGATACTGGCATTGATTTTTATGGTTTCTGCCTGCGAAGAAAGTTTCGATACTAATGGTCTTGATGTCGATTCACCTTCTAATGTAACTTCCTTTGAGATAAACGGAGTTGCTGGAACAATCGATCAAAAAACAGGAACAATTGCAGTAACGTTGCCTTATGGTACTGATGTTACAGCGGTAAATCCTGAAATTATTTTAGAAGAAGGATCGACATCAAATTTGGATTTAAACTCAACTATCAATTTTACAAATGCAGTAAAATTTAGAGTGATAAATGGTAATTTATATAAAGACTATACTATAAATGTTACGGTTTTAAGTCCAATAAAGAGTTTTAAAATCAATAATGTAGCGGCAACAATCAATGATGTTAGTAAAACCATCACGATGGTATTGCCTGAGAATACTGATTTAACGGCATTACAACCCGTTATAGAATTGACTGAAGGAGTTTCTATTTCGCCAACATCAGGAACTACCATTGATTTTACTAATTCAGTAACTTTTGTAATCACGGCAAATGGTAAAACGGTAAATTATACTGCTAACGTGGGAGTTCCTGTTAGTGGTGTGACTGTTGCTTTTTTAGGAACTGCCGCTACAAGAGCTGAAATTACTAATATGGACGAAATTACAGCTGCAAATTGGTTGTTTGCTAACTTCACTGGAGCTAAATACATCTCTTTTGATAGTGTTTTAAATGGTGCTGATTTAAGTGATGTGAATGTCATTTGGTGGCATTTTGATTCTGCTACAAATTTACCTGCTGTGGCTTTTAATCCAGCAGTGACTACAGCACTTAAAAACTTTAGAACTGATGGAGGAAATTTATTGCTGACTTCTTTTGCTTCGCAATATGTAGATGCTTTAGGAATTGTTCCTTCGGGAAAAGGACCGAATAATGTTTTTGGAGATTTTCCTCCAAACGGATTTGTAGACGGAAATAACTGGGGAATGTCATTTGTGGGACATGAAAATCATCCTATTTTTCAAGGTTTGGTTACTTATGAAGCAGGAAAAGCTAATTTATTACAAAGCGGTACTTTTAGATTGAATCATACCGCATGGTGGTTTTTACCAGAATGGGGAGGCTACACAAACGGAGAAGGCTGGAGAAACCAAACTGGTGGAACAAACTTAGCCAGTGAAGCTTGGGATAATTCGCTTGACGGAAGAGTAACTATTGCTGAATTTCCAAACACAGGAACCGACAAAAATGTAATAGTAATCTCGATGGGAGCTTATGATTGGTACAATGAAGCTAATAGTAGCGGAGTTCCTAGTCAAGCCAATGAATTCATAGGTAATATTATTCTTTTGACTCAAAATAGTATCAACTATTTAGCCGAAAATTAACTTCATTAAAATCAACAAAATGAACTATAGAAATATAATTACAATAGCATCCATTTTCTTTTCGTTAGTGTCTTGTAGTCAGGATGATAATTACATTGGAGGTTCAATTTCAGGTGGAGAGTCAGAAATAGCTAATATTTTCCCTGTACCACCATCACTGTGGATAGAAGCAGAAAGTGAACCATATTACAGTGCGGGTTATACTGGAGATATTATGCCATTTTTTGACAATGGAAAATTCCATATTTACTTTCTTCATGATGCGCAAAATAAACCAGCAGGAAAAGGATTTCATGATATTCACGAATTCCAAAGTACTGATTTGGCTCATTTCAGCTATGAAGGACAAGTTATTCCTTATGGAACAACTGCTGATGCTGATTTTGCAGTAGGTACAGGTTCTGTTGTTAAAGTGGGTAATCTTTATTATTTTTATTATACAGGACACAATGGAATTGCTGCTTTTTTACAATCAAATGCAAGAGAAAGTGTATTGTGTGCTACAAGTCCCGATTTAAAAAATTGGACAAAAATACCTTCGTTTAAAATTACAGCACCTGCGGGATATTATAATTTTGATTTTAGAGATCCACATGTTTTTTACAATGAAGAGTTGAGTAAATATTCGATGTTGGTAAGTACACAAACGGAACCAGGCAGAAAAGCAGTTTTGTTGCATTTTACAACTGCTGATCCAGCTTCAGGAAACTGGGATGTTCAAGCGCCTCTTTACACAACTACTCCACAGGAAAATTATTTGATGATGGAATGTGCTGATATTTTTAAAATGGGAAACTATTGGTATTTAATGTTTTCTGAAAATTGGAGTAGTACTAGAGGAACGCATTATAAAATGGCAACTTCTATTAATGGTCCTTGGACAACACCAACAAATGATATGATTGATGGAGAATATTTTTATGCTGGAAAAACAGCTTCTGATGGAAACAAAAGATATGTTTTTGGGTGGAACGCTAGAAAAACACCAGAAACTGATTTAGGCAATAAAGATTGGGCTGGAAATATGGTCATTCATGAATTGACACAAAATTCAGATGGAACTTTAGGAACTCAGGCACCACAAGCAGTAAAAAATATTTTTTCTAAAAACAGCAATGTTGAGGTTGATGCTACTTCAGGAGGTGTTACTGTAAATAATGGTAGTTATAGTTTGAGTAGTACTACCAATAAAGCTATGGTAACTTTTAAACCTGTTGGAAAAAGAGCAAAAATAAATACTGAGCTTACTTTGACAACTACAACAGGAACTACTGGATTTGTTTTCCATACTAATACTACGGAAAGTTATTATAAAATTGTTTTAGATATTTCAAAAAAAGCCATCATAGGATACAATTCAGCTTCACAGGAAACAACCAAAATACCATTTGGATTGCAAGCAAATACAAAATACGATGTGGAAATAATTACTGAAGGCAGTGTAGTGGTACTTTATATTAATGGAAAAGTAGCTTTGACTAATCGTATTTATGGAAGGGATAAGTATAAATGGGGAATTATTGCTGAAGGGCAAAATGCTACAGTTAGCAATCTTCAGCTTACACAACCTGAGTAACATTAAAAAAACAGAATAGAAATGAATAACGGAAAAAACCTTAAGGCAGTTGCCTATGGAGAGGTGCTTTGGGATGTTTTTGAAAACGAAAAAAAAATTGGTGGCGCACCACTTAATGTGGCTTTGCGAATGAAAACATTCGGTTGTGAAGTAGCCATGATTAGTTGTGTTGGGAAGGATAAAGATGGGGAAGCCATTATCAATCAAGTTAAAAGCTTAGGACTTGAAACCGATGCTATTATCAAATCGGAAGATTTTCCAACAGGATTGGTTAATGTGACCTTAAATGAACGCGGTTCGGCTAGTTATGAAATTGCATACCCATCGGCTTGGGATAAAATTGTACTGAATGATTTAGCTAAAAATTTAGTTTCAGAAGCTGATGTGTTGATTTACGGTAGTTTAATTTGCAGAGACCAAGTATCAAGACAAGCACTTGAAGAGTTGCTGCTAATGGATGTGTATAAGGTTTTTGATGTTAATTTAAGGAAGCCTCACTATTCGTATGAAATTCTAATACAATTGATGAATTCAGCCAATTTTATTAAGTTCAATGATGAGGAATTATTAGAAATAGCTGCCGAGATGCATTCTCCTTTTGAAAGTCTTGAAGAAAACATGCTTTTTTTCGCTGAAAAAACTAAAGCTACTGCTATGTGTGTTACTAAAGGAAAACATGGGGCTATATTGTTATGGGAAGGGCAACTTTATAAAAACGAAGGTTATCCTGTTAGGGTTTCGGATACAGTTGGAGCAGGAGATTCTTTTTTAGCAGCTCTAATTACTTCCTTATTGACGGGTAAAGCACCACAAACAGCTATTGATTTTGCTTGCGCAATAGGAGCCTTAGTCGCTGAGGCACCAGGAGCCAATCCTGATATTTCTCTTTCAGCTATTGAGAATTTAATGGCTAAAGTAAAAGTCTAATTTATAATTCAAAAGTCTGCAAACATTTGCAGGCTTTTGTTTTAATAGTGATTTATGAATTTTACTCCTTCGTTCAGGAACAAGGAAACTAGTATTACGTTGATGGGGAACATCACTAATTTAAAATCTTAATACACTATTGTTATAGCGTTGCTATTGGTATTGTTATTGAAATTGCCATTTAAATTGATTTCTTTTTAACTTAAAATTAATAGCTGTTCAGTTGAAGTACATTTTAAAATAATGTAATTTTAATGGCTATGGAAAAGAGCAATAAAAAAGGATTCTATTTTAAACAGTATCAGGCTCCTAATCAATCCCCATTTGATAAACTTTTTGAGATATTCAAAGAGTTAATCACACATACTTCCGGGGATTTTGATGAAGCTATCGATTGGTTGCGGGAATTGGACAAGGAATATAAATTGACTGATGAACACTATACAATTGATGACTTTATTGAGGATTTAAAGAAAAAAGGTTACATCAAAGACGAAGTGAAAGACGATGGAACTTCAGGTCTGGGAATTACTGCAAAAACTGAAAGAGCCATACGGCAACAAGCCTTAGATCAGATATTTGGTAAGTTAAAACGTTCTGGAAACGGCAATCACAAAACAAAACATGCTGGAAATGGCGATGAACATACGGGTGAATTCAGAGAATTTCATTTTGGCGACAGCCTAGAACGAATTTCTTTGACAGAGAGTTTACGCAATGCCCAAATTAATAATGGCGTGGATAACTTCATGCTAACCGAAAATGATTTGGTTGTTGAAGATACGCAGTTCAAAGCCCAAATGAGTACTGTTTTGATGATTGATATTAGTCATAGTATGATTTTGTACGGCGAAGACCGAATTACGCCTGCCAAGAAAGTAGCTATGGCATTGGCGGAATTAATTACTACAAGGTACCCAAAAGATACTTTAGATATTTTGGTTTTTGGAAATGATGCCTGGCCCATTGCGATCAAAGATTTACCCTATTTAAAAGTAGGACCATTTCATACGAATACCGTTGCGGGTTTGCAATTGGCAATGGATTTACTTCGAAGAAAGCGAAATACCAACAAACAAATTTTCATGATTACCGATGGAAAACCGAGTTGTGTAAGAGAACGAGATGGTTCTTATTACATGAACAGCAACGGACTTGATGAATATATTGTTGACAAATGCTATACTCAGGCGCAACAGGCTAGAAAACTACACATTCCGATCACGACTTTTATGATTGCCAGCGATCCTTATTTGCAAAAGTTTGTCAATAAATTTACCGAAGCCAATCAGGGAAAAGCTTTTTACACTGGTTTAAAAGGTTTAGGCGAAATGATTTTTGAGGATTATGAAACGAATCGGAAAAAGAGAATTAAGTAATTAGAAGGCAGAAATCAGAAGGCAGAAATTAGAATAAAGATATCAGATAAAAGACCTGGTGTACTTTGCGTAAAACTTAGTGTACTCTGTGGTTAAAAAAGCAATAAACAATTTAAAAAAAACTTAGTGCTCTTTGCGAAAAACTTTGCATTCTTAGCGGTAAAAAAAACATAACGTATTTGGCGGTTAAATAAAAAAACATGAAAATAGAAAATATAAATACCCTAGGCGAATTAAAAAAATCAGGATACCAAAGTAAAACGATAAAAGACGAATTGCGTAATAATTTGCGAGAAAAAATTAAAATGGGAATTCCAACATTTGAAGGCGTGCATGGTTTTGAAAACACTGTAATTCCTGAGTTGGAACGAGCAATTCTTTCGCGACATAATATCAATTTGTTAGGACTTCGTGGTCAGGCAAAAACTAGATTGGCTCGAAAAATGGTCGAATTGCTTGATGAGTACATTCCGTTTGTCAGTGGTTCTGAAATAAACGATGATCCATTGAACCCCATTTCTCGTTTTGCCAAAGATTTAATAGCGGAAAAAGGTGATAAAACCCCAATTTCTTGGTTGCATAGAAACGAACGTTTTTTTGAAAAACTAGCCACTCCAGATGTAACTGTTGCCGATCTAATAGGTGATGTCGACCCAATAAAAGCAGCGAATCTGAAATTATCTTATGCTGATGATCGCGTGATTCATTTCGGAATGATTCCGCGTGCTAATCGTTGTATTTTTGTGATAAACGAATTACCCGATTTGCAAGCCCGAATTCAGGTTGCTTTATTTAATATTTTGCAGGAAGGCGATATTCAAATTCGTGGGTTTAAGGTGCGAATGCCACTCGATATGCAATTTGTATTTACGGCAAATCCCGAAGATTATACGAATCGCGGGAGTATTGTAACGCCATTGAAAGACAGAATAGGTTCTCAAATTTTGACACATTATCCTGAAAATCTAAAAATAGCCAGAAAGATTACTGAGCAGGAAGCCAAATTAGATACTGCTCAAAATGATACGGTTTATGTTCCTTCATTAGCCAAAGATTTATTGGAACAAATTAGTTTTGAAGCCAGAGAAAGTGAATTTATTGACCATAAAAGTGGAGTAAGTGCCAGAATGAGTATTACGGCTTATCAGAATTTACTAAGTACTGCCGAACGTCGTGCTTTAAAAGCGGGTGTCGATAAAACTGCTTTGCGATTGTCTGACTTTATGGGAATTATTCCTTCGATAACAGGAAAAGTAGAATTGGTTTATGAAGGAGAGCAGGAGGGAGCGGCTGCGGTTGCTGAGCGTTTAATAGCTTCGGCGGTGCGTACCATTTTTCCAGCTTATTTTCCTAAGATTGAAAAGTTAGAAAAACCAAATGATAAAACGCCTTATTCGGATTTAATAGAATGGTTTTTTGCCGAAAGTGGTTTTGAATTATTAGATGATTGTTCTGATGCCGAATATCAAACTATTTTAGGAGCTATTGTACCATTGGAAATCTTACTCAAAGAATACCAGGCTGATTTAGCAAAAGAAGATAAGTTTTTTATGAAAGAATTTATTCTTTGGGGCTTAGTAGAATATCGAAAATTAAGTAAAGATAGAGTGGCTGAAGGCTATCAGTTTAAAGATATTTACGGAAGTTATATTAGTAAATTGTAGATTTTTATAAATTTGAAATACAAGGATTTAGATTCATTTCTAAATCCTTTTTTTATTTATTGCAATTAAAAGTTATAAATGTAATTGGTATATCTTTTTAGTCTACTTTCGCTTGCTAGCCCTATTTTGGGTTACCACAAAATGGAAAAAAACTTTGAGGCTTTGATTGCCTCGTACATTGAAAATAAAGTGGGCATATCAGAACACTTTTTATCTGATGAATTAGCCAATAATTTAAAACAAAATCTATATTCTTTAAACGAGAAAAACTTATTAAAAGAAGCTGGAACAGGAAATTCAGAAGCTATTGCTTACGATAGTGCTGTTCGAAGTGATTCGATTTATTGGTTGGATAAAAAGCATAATAATGTTTTCGAAAATGAATTTTTTAAACATATTGAGGATTTTATTCGGTATCTGAATCAAAGTTGTTATACTGGAATTACGGGTTATGAATTTCATTATTCTTTATATGAAAAAGGCGATTTTTACCTGAAACATTTTGACCAGTTTCAAAATAATTCGCGTAGAAAATTCTCGATGATTAGTTATTTAAACAGCAATTGGCAAACTGCTGATGGCGGAGAATTGTTGATTCATCAGGATAATAACAATCAAAAAATAAGTCCTATACAAGGAAAAACAGTTTTCTTTAAAAGTGATGAATTGCTGCATGAAGTTTTACCAACACAAACTACGAGAATGAGTATTACAGGTTGGTTAAAATGTGATTAATAAAAAAACTCCATACGATTGCAAATGAGCAAATGTGTATGGGGTTTTCTTTTGAGTTATGTAAACCTAATTCTTTAATGTCATACGACCATAATTAGCAACTACAGCCAAACATATTAAAGGCAGAATAAACGAAAAGTTAACCTCAGGGATGAAACCTAGAATTTTCACATCCGAGAAACCTGGACCGCCCCAGTCTAAAATACTTCCTTGTAATACAGGCATTAAAGCTCCTCCTACAATGGCCATTACTAATCCTGCCGAACCAATTTTAGCTTCGTCACCCATGTCTTTTAAGGCAATTCCGTAGATGGTTGGAAACATAATCGACATGAACAAGGAAACTCCAACCAGGCAATACAAACCTATTGTTCCTGAAAGTAAAATAGCTCCTGCGCAAAGTAGCACACCACCAATACCAAATAACATTAATATTTTGGATGGATTAATGGTTTTCATCAAAGCTGTTCCAATCCATCTTCCTGATAAGAAAATAATCATTGCGGCAATATTGTACCAAGAAGCCGTTAATTGTTGGTCACTAGCCAATCCTTCATTGATATTGTCGACATATTGAAAAATAAATGTCCAACACATAATTTGAGCACCTACATAAAAAGCTTGTGCAATTACTCCTTGGATATACGTTTTATTCGCAAATAATTTTCTAAAAGATTCTGAGATGGACATTTTATCATGATCGGCTGTTTTAGGAATTTTGGTAAAAAAAACAATTACCATAATAGCCAAAACTACTAGTCCTAAAATAATGTAAGGAATACTGATTATTCCTAAATCGTTTTCACGAATACCAGCTTTTGCAGCTTCAGATAAAGTGTCATAAATTAATGCTCCCGAAGCGTCTTTATCGTCTGATCGTAAGGCGGAAATAACAAATTGTTGTGCTACAATCATTCCCATTAAAGAACCAACAGGATTAAAAGATTGTGCTAAATTCAATCGGCGAGTGGCTGTTTCTTTGTCTCCTAAAGCTAAAATTAAAGGATTAGATGTGGTTTCTAAAAACGCTAATCCACAGGTAATTACCCATAGTGAAATTAAGAAAAAATTATAATCCTGATAAGCCGCTGCTGGGTAAAATAAAAATGCTCCCGAAGCATACAAACACAAGCCTAAAATAATTCCTGATTTGTAGCTGTATTTTCTAATAAATAATGCTGCTGGCAATGCCATAAAAAAGTAACCAAAATAGAAAGCAAATTGGACTAAAGAAGCCTGCATATTTGATAATTCTGGCATTACTTTTTTAAAAGCAGAAACCATTGGATTTGTTAAATCATTGGCAACTCCCCACAAAGCAAATAAAGAGGTAATGATGATAAACGGAAAAAGTAATTCCTTTTTTACTACAGGAACTGGAGTGGATTGGTTCATTTGTATAAATTTAATAGGTTGGTTGATTGGTAAAAAAAGAACAAACCATAGCATTATATGACTTGTTCTTTTATATATTGAAACAATATTATTCTGTTAGTAATGAACGGTCTAAGTGAACGTAACCGCCATCGCAAAAGATGAATTGTCCCGTAGTATGTGATGATCTTTCAGAAATGGTAAACAAACAAGTATCAGCAATTTCATCAGGAGTTGTCATTCTGTTTTCCAAAGGAATTTTTTTGACAATAGATTTTAATTTTTCTTCTCCGTTTTCCAATGTTTTAATCCAGGTATCATAAGCAGGAGTCCAGCTTTCGGCAATAATTACAGCATTTACTCTTATCGAATGTTTGATTAAGTCTACCGCCCATTCGCGAGTTAAGCCTAAAACACCGCCTTTGGCAGCAGCATAACCCGAAGTTCCGCCTTGACCAGTTAATCCAACTTTTGAACCAATATTCAAAATTGGACCTTTAGAAGTTTTTAAGTAAGGAAGAGCGTGTTTTACTGTTAGAAAATAACTTACCATATTCAGCTTCAAAGAATCCATGAATTCCTCGTAAGAAGCGTCTAATCCAGCTCCATCATTAACACCAACATTGTTGATTAAAGCATCAATACGACCGTATTTAGCAATGATTTTCGCAATTGCTTCTTCAATTTGCACCGGATTAGTTACATCAGTTTTACAAAACAAACCATCAATTCCTTGTTTTTGAATTTCTTCGATATAGGCAAATCCACGGTCGTTTCTATCAATTACTGCTGGAATTGCACCTTCGGCAGCCAAATGTTGCAAAATTGTTTCTCCAATACTTCCTTTAATTCCTGCTGCACCCGTAATTACGACTACTTTTCCTTTTAATCCTAAATCCATAATTTATAAGTTATAAAATTGCATTGCATTGCCACCCATAATAGCTGCTTGCTCTTCTGAGCTAAATTTCGCAATGAAATTGGTTACTAATTCTTTTGTTTTTGTATAATTTCCAGCCACTAAACACACCGGCCAATCGGATCCAAAAAGGATTCGGTTGGCACCAAAAGCGTCCAAAACCAATTGCATATATGGTTCAATTTGTTCCGGAGTCCAGTTGTTATAATCGGCTTCGGTGGTCATTCCGGATAATTTGCAGTATACGTTTTTATGTTCACCAATCGCTTTCATTAAAGCTGCCCAACCATCATAAAATCCGTCTTTTAAATAGGGTTTTGCAATATGATCGATAACGAATTTTTGATTTGGAAAACGGCGTACTAATTCTAATGCTGCTCCTAATTGATGTGGGAAAATAAGAATGTCATAAGTGAAATTGTATTTTTCTAAAGCGGCAATTCCGTTCAGGAAATCAGGACGCAACATGAAATTATGATCGGCTTCACCTTGAACTACATGTCTAAATCCTTTTAGTTTTGGAAATTTGCTGTATTGATTTAAAACTTCATCAATATTAGAAGCTCTTAAATCAACCCAGCCAACAACTCCCTTGATAAAGTCATTTTTTTCGGCTAAATCTAAAAGAAAATCGGTTTCTGCCAATGTTTGATCTGCTTGCACAGCCACACAACCATTGATGTTATTTTCCTGATATACGATTTTTAAATCTTCAGGGAGGAAATTCCTGCGAATGACTTTCATATTATCGTCTAACCAAGCATGTTTTTCTGCTTCGTAGATCCAAAAATGCTGATGTGAATCGATTATCATAATTATTTTAATTTAAAGTCTACAGTAGCTTTTATTACGCCTGTAGCAGGATTTAACCAACTATCAAAATTGGCAATCATTTCAGTGTAAGGAACATTATGACTAATGTACGAGTCGGTTGGGAATTGGTCTAAAATACTAATTACGTGTTCAAAATCTTCAGTAGTAGCGTTACGGCTACACATTAAAGTCATTTCTTTGGCGTGAATCGCTGGATGGCTATAAGTCAATTCTCCCTTAGATAAACCAACAAGTACAAAACGACCTCCGTGAGACATATAATTTGGACAAGTTTCCAAAGCTCCTTTGTGTCCTGAAGCGTCAAAAACCGCTGTACATAAATCGCCATTAGTGATTTTTGTAATTTCTTCAACGGTATTTTCGCCAGCTTTTACAATATAATCTACACCGATTTTTTCATTGGCGTAAGCCAAACGTTGCTCATTCATATCAATCGCGATTACTTTAGCACCAGCAATTTGAGCCAGTTTCATAATCCCAATTCCGATAGGGCCACAACCCACTACTGCTACAGTTTCTCCTGGAACAATTGCCGCTCTACGAATAGCGTGCGCTCCAATTGCCAATGGTTCTACGATAGCCATTTGGTCGTCAGATAAATTGTTTGCAGGTAATAGGATAGAGGTAGGGACAGTAATTTGTTCTTGCATTCCACCATCGGTGTGAACACCTAAAACTTTGATATTGGTACAGCAGTTGGTTTTTCCGTTTCTACACGCAATACAAGTTCCACAACTTACATAAGGCATAATTACAACATTATCTCCAGCTTTAATTCCTCTGGGATTTTCTCCAATTTCGAGTACTGTTGAAGCTAATTCATGTCCTAAAATTCTAGGATAGCTAAAAAAAGCTTGATTTCCGCCATAAGCATGCAAATCGGTCCCGCAGATTCCTACTTTGTTGATTTGTAATAAGGCTTCTTTTTCTTTTCTAACAGGTGCTTCTTTTTCTTTTAAAATAAATTCACCTGGTTTTTCGCAAACAATATATTTCATATTTCGTATAATTATTTATTCTGTTCCAACGTTTGAATAGTTTTGGAAATAAAAAAACACAACTAGAAAAATAGTGTGTTTTTCGTTAAAAATTCTATTTTTGTTCAATCGATTGAACAAATATAAAAACTAAGTTGGAAAATAAAAAAAAATCCACAATAAAAGATATCGCTGCTGTATTGGGTTTAACACCTTCGGCGGTTTCTAAAGCATTGAACGATCATCCCCGAATTAGCGATAAGACTAAAATAGCGGTGAAAGAAGCAGCAATTCAGCTGGATTATCAGCCTAATTATTTGTCAAGTGCTTTACGAAAAGGGAAAAGCAATTTGGTAGGAGTGATTATTCCTCGTGTCAACAGTCATTTTTTTTCTTCGGTAGTGGAGAATATCGAAAAAGTGCTCAACCTGAATGGTTACAATATCATCATGACGCAGTCGAATGAATTGTATGCCAAAGAATGTCAGGAAATTGATACCTTATTGAAAATTCAGGTGGACGGAATTATCGCTTCTATGGCAAATGAAACTACCGATTTAGAATATTACCAAAAAATAAAATCCAAAGGCACTGAACTCGTATTGTTTGATAGAGGTGAAGAGGAGTTAAATGTAGATTATGTAGGAATTGATGATTATAAAAGTAGCCACTTGGTTATTGATCATTTGGTTTCACAAAATTGCAAACGCATTGCGCATATTGCCGGTTTTAAACACATTCGAATTTACAAAGAACGAATTCGGGGCTATAAAGATGCATTAGAAAAATCAGGATTAGTGGTGCAGGAAAATTGGATTATCGAAAGTAATTTGCGCCTTGATGATGGACGTCGTATCATGCAACAATTACTAGATGCGCCCGAAAGACCCGATGCGGTTTATGTGGCGGGAGATATTGCAGCTTTGGGTGCTTTGCAAGTATTGTTAGAAAATAATATTAAAATTCCTGAAGAAATGGCGCTGATTGGTTTTAGTGATGAGCCTTTTACTTCATTGACACAGCCGTCTATTTCAACAGTAAATCAGCACAGTGACCAAATTGGGAAATTAGCTGCCGAAGCTTTCCTGGAACGAATCAATAATCCTAATAAAAAAATAATCAACCGAATTATTCTAGAACCAGAATTGATTATTAGACAATCTTCGAATAGGAATTTGAAATAGTTTGGAACACAGATTAAAATTCACAAAAAAAGTACCGCAGATTCGCAGATTATATTTTAAATCTGCGAATCTGCGGTAAAAAATAATTCACTATTCTATTTTTCCGTAAACAGGAATAATGAAATTTCCATTCAAAAAAGATTCGGTTTCAATTTGGCTTTGCAGAATAACTCCTTTAAGATTATTCTCTAGTAAAAGTTGAGCTGATTGCACCAAAGGAGTTGCAGTTGTGGTTTGTATGGCTCTTAATTGATGTTTTCCAACTTTAAGCGGAAGAATACATTTAGCAATTTCTCTTCTTCTTAAAATTCCGTTATGGTCTTTGCCTTCAACTGCTGCATACAAGATGATTTGGTCTTTTTCAATAAGCGGAATTTTATCCTGCATGATTTGCTGTAATTCCTGGATTGGATTTTCAGCATTTTCAATACTGTCCAATTGGTTTTGAATCCAATCATAATGTCCTGGAAATCGTAAGGTTTTATAATCTAACTTGCGTACTTTTCCAGCCAAAGCATCGGGTAAATCAGCAGCACCTCCCGAAGTTAAATCGGCTTCATAAGTAATTCCGTTAATGATAATCGAAGTTCTTTCGGATAAGGCTGCCACTTCAGTCTTTTTAAAATTCCGAATGGTAATGGCATTTTTTAGATATTCCGTTGCAACACCCACAGGACTCCAGGTAAAACCATAATAATGCGGAGCAACTGCATTTTTAGTTAATGCGCCAACTTTGAATTCTAATTTATCGACTTTGTTTACCTTAAAATCAATACAAAATTGCTGAAAAAGCGCATTAGCAAGAACATCAATATACCCCGGAGCAATTCCGGTTTGCAGTATAAAACCCGTATTTGCTTCTTTTGCTAAAGCAATAATTTCATCGGTTTCAGCAACATATTCGGTAAGATTTGCATAATGTAAATGGTATTCTTTGGCAAGTTTAGCAATTCTTGGTGCCTGACTTCCAGGAAGACAATCCAGAATAATATCAGCTTGATTTAAAATGCTTTTCATTTCAGCGGTAATCTCATTTTCTGATAAATGAAAAGCTTCTATTTTACAAGATTTTGTTGTTCCTTCTTTAATCCATTGCACTACAGATTGCGCTTTGTCAAGTGTTCGATTTCCAATAAATAAAGTGGGAGTAACTTCGCTCCATTCGGCTAAAATTAAACCCGCTGCTTCGGCAATGCCACCAGCTCCTGCTATAATGATGTTGAAATGTTTTTTCATGTTTTTAAAATTACAATTTTTAACTTTTTACTGCAAAAAAATAATAAGAAAGGATGGATTAATAATACAATCTAAAATCCAGATGTTTGCACAGTGCATAGTTTTTTTGGTGTAATTCTTCAACAATTTCAATAAGATCATCGAGTTCTTCGCACAAACCAAAAAAGAATTTATCCAGATGGATACTGCTTATTCTTTCTTCTTTTTTGCCATAACCAGAAATGGCTCTTGCACCTGTAATGTCTAGAAAATATTGCGATTCTTCGGCAGTTAAATCCAATACTTTTTATTAGCAAAGTGTATGATTTTACCCTTTAGTTTTCCTTCAAATAATTCGGCTATTTCTTCTAAACTGTAATAATAATCATGTAGGCAAATGTTGTTTTCCTGCCCTGGCATGACCAAATAGATAATTTGGTAGCCTTTAAAATTATGATCATCATACAATAAAGCACCTAGACTTTCTTCCAAACCTTCAATAGTATCACAATTTTTGTAAATACTGGAAATTTGGTTTTCAAACGCTAAATGTTCTAAATTTTTTAGTGTCTCAGTATCAATGTTGGTTTCTACATCAGGAACACCTTCGAGACAAAAAATAAAGTTTTCATAAACCATGCAAATCTATTTTGAGGTTGCTTTAGGTTCACAAATATAGGTTTTATTGGAATGATTTTTAGTTCGAATGTGCCAATTAATTGTGCGTTTTTTTATACTGCATTGGAGGTAAACCAATTTGCTTTTTAAACATTCTGGAAAAATAATACGGATCATCAAAACCTACCTCTTTGCATATTTCTTTGATATTGAGATTGGTGAAATTGAGGTATTCACAGGACTTTTGTATTTTTAATCGAATGAAGAATTGGATAGGAGAATAACCTGTTTTTTGTTTGAAGAGTTCAGAATACCTGGAAACCGAATAAAAAGCCTGATTGGCTAATTCGTCAATGGTTAAAACTTGACTCAAATGGGCTTTCATAAACGAAATTGAATGACTTATTTTATCTTCAATAGGAATTTCAGCAGTATTGGAATAACATATTGAGCTGAAAAAAGTAAGCAACTTGAAGTGGATTGATTCTATTTTTTCATCCGAAAGATTGTTTTCTAAAAGTTTAATTATTTCGTTTAAGAGGCTTATTCGACTTTGATCAAATGCAATTTTGATAGCTTCCTCGCTGGATGTTGAGAAACGATTGTAAAGCGTTGCCGCATAATTCCCAGCAAAGTGAATCCAATAAATACTCCAGGCATCTTTTAGAGAACTTCCGTATTTATGAGCTGTATTTTCGGGGATGATAAAGCCTGTATTTGGTTTTAGATTAATGGTTTTTCCGTTGATTTTAATCCAGCCATCACCTTCGAGACAATAGAGAAAAATGTATTCCTTGATGCCGTTTTTTCTGGATCGACTGTGGTTTTTTGCATTTGGAAAATAACCGATAGCATCAGGAAACAGATTATTGAAAAAAGGATGAAGCTGTACTTTTTCTTTTTGATCAGGAGACATAACGACCATAGTTTGCCCCAGAAAGCCGTCTTTTATTTTTAATGTCGGTAGATTATTCATTATAAATAGACTATTACGATATAAATTAGTTTAAGGTCGTAAGATAGTCCATTTATTTCAATTAATAATCCATTTGTAAATCGATTCGTAAACGTATTTTTGTTTACTAGCCAATTTAATTATAAATGTAATTTTTATGATAAGTCCAGATAAACAATTTAACAACTATTATTTATTTTCTATCTCAATGGTTTCGGCAATGGGAGGATTGCTTTTTGGTTATGACTGGGTGGTAATAGGAGGAGCAAAACCTTTTTACGAACGCTTTTTTGATATTACTGCATCGGCTAATTTACAAGCTTGGGCTATGAGTTCTGCTTTAATTGGCTGTATTTTTGGAGCTGTTGTTTCGGGAGTAATTAGTGATAAGTTTGGGAGAAAATTGCCCTTGCTATTGTCTGCTTTTCTGTTTACAGTTTCTGCTTTCGGGACTGGAATTGCCGATACTTATAACGTGTTCATTGTTTACAGAATTATAGGAGGACTAGGAATTGGCTTAGCTTCAGCACTTTCTCCCATGTATATTGCCGAAGTTTCACCGTCTAAATATCGAGGACGTTTGGTTTCCTTGAATCAGATGACCATTGTTATTGGAATTTTAGCGGCTCAAATAATTAATATCCTCATAGCCGAAAAAGTACCTGTGGATGCAACAGATGATTTTATTAGGGAATCCTGGAATGGAACTACAGGTTGGCGTTGGATGTTTTGGGCGGAAGCAGTTCCTGCATTAGCTTTTTTTATATTTATCTTTTTTGTTCCTGAAAGTCCGCGTTGGTTAATAAAAGCTGGTAAAATAGAAAGTGCTTATCCTACTTTAAAAAGAATTGGAGGAGAAACGTATGCACAGGCTGAAATGAAAAATATTCAAGCTACATTAAATACTGTTTCACAGAAAGTTAATTTTAAATCTTTAGCAAACGCAAAATACCGTAGCGTACTGATTATAGGTATTGTTCTAGCGGTTTTCCAACAATGGTGTGGTATTAATATTGTTTTTAATTACGCCGACGAAATTTTTACTGCTGCTGGTTATGGTGTAAGCGATACCCTTTTTAATATTGTAATTACAGGAAGTGTTAACTTAATTTTTACTCTTGTGGCCATGTTTACGGTTGATAAGTGGGGAAGAAAAAAACTAATGCTTCTGGGGTCGGCAGGATTAGCCATTACTTATATTCTTTTAGGAAGTGCCTTTTATTTTGAGTTAAAAGGAATAGCAGTATTGTCCATTGTAGTTTTAGGTATTGGAGTGTATGCGATGTCACTGGCACCTATTACTTGGGTAATTTTGTCGGAGATATTTCCTAATCGAATTCGGGGAGCAGCTATGGCGTTAGCCACTTTTTCTTTATGGATTGCTTGTTTTATTCTTACGTATACATTTCCGCTTTTGAATGAAGGATTTGGTGCTGCAGGTACATTTTGGTTGTATGCCGCAATTTGTATTCTAGGCTTTTTATTTATTCGAAAAAAATTACCAGAAACAAAAGGAAAAAGTTTAGAAGAAATCGAAAATGAGTTGGTGAAATAATTTACAATTGAAAAATAAAAACAATGAGTGTTAAAGCCTGGCAAGAAGAGGTAATTATCCCTACATACGAAATAGGTAAAGCCGAAAAAAATCCTATTTTCCTTGAAAAAAGAGTATATCAGGGAAGTAGCGGGGTAGTGTATCCGTATCCTGTGGTGGAGAAAATTGAAGATAAAAAATCAGATAAAAGTTATCAGGCGGTTTATTTGGAAAATGAATATATCAAAGTGATGATTTTGCCTGAATTGGGCGGTCGTGTACAAATGGCTTATGACAAAATAAAACAGCGTCATTTTATTTATTACAATCAAGTGATTAAACCAGCTTTAGTAGGATTGACTGGACCCTGGATTTCAGGAGGAATCGAATTCAACTGGCCACAACACCATCGTCCGAGTACTTTTTTACCAGTAGATCATACTATTGAAAACAATGCCGATGGAAGTATTACCGTTTGGGTGAGCGAAAACGAAAAAATGTTCCACCAAAAAGGGATGGCGGGATTTACTTTGCATTCTGGAAAAGCTTATTTAGAAATTAAAGGAAAATTATATAATCCAACACCAATTCCCCAAACATTTCTGTGGTGGACGAATCCTGCCGTGGCGGTGAATGAGCATTATCAATCGGTTTTTCCACCAGATGTACATGCTGTTTTTGACCATGGAAAACGAGATGTTTCGACATTCCCAATTGCAACAGGAACTTATTATAAAATTGATTATTCGGCAGGAGTTGATATTTCGAATTATAAAAATATCCCAGTTCCAACTTCTTATATGGCTATCAATTCTGATTTTAACTTTGTAGGTGGTTATGAGAATGACACTCAAGCTGGTGTACTTCACGTGGCGAATCATCATATTTCGCCAGGAAAAAAGCAATGGACTTGGGGAAATGGCGATTTTGGAAAAGCCTGGGACAGAAACCTTACGGATGAAGACGGGCCTTACATCGAATTAATGGCTGGAGTTTATACTGACAATCAGCCTGATTTCAGCTGGATGCAACCTTATGAAGAAAAAACATTCACCCAATATTTTCTACCGTATCGTGAATTGGGTGTAGTGAAAAATGCTTCACAGGATTTGCTTTTAAATATGGATAAAGAAGGCGATAAAGCCATTGTAAAGATTTTTGCTACTTCGTTATTGAAAAAGGCAAAAATAGTTCTCGAAGGTTTTTTTGAAGAAACTTTGGACTTAAGTCCAGAGCAGGTTTTTGAACGCAAAATTCCTGTTGGCAACATTGATATAATTGATTTAAAGTTAGTAGTTTACTCTGAAAAAGGCAGAGAATTGTTAAGTATTAAAGCAGAAGAACAAGAAGCGGCAGCAACTCCGGAAGCAGCAACTCCTGCTTTTTCTCCTGAAGAAACGCCTACATGTGAGCAATTGTATCTTACGGGCTTGCATTTAGAGCAATACCGTCATGCAACTTATCTGGCCACTGATTATTATCAGGAAGCTTTGAAACGAGATTCTTCTGATGTTCGAAATAATAATGCAATGGGACTTTGGTTGTTACGTCGTGGAAAATTTGCCGAATCAGAAAAGTATTTCCAAGCAGCTATTGATACCCAATTGCAACGCAACCCAAATCCTTACGATGGAGAACCTCGTTATAACTTAGGACTTGCATTGCAATACCAAGGAAAAAATAAGGAAGCCTACGCTGCATTTTATAAATCATGTTGGAATGCTGCTATGCAGGATGCTGGATATTTTGGTTGTGCTCAAATTTCCTGTGTTCAAGATAATTTGACTGATGCGCTTTATGAAGTTGATAAATCGTTAACCCGCAACTGGCACAATCATAAAGCACGAACCTTAAAAACGGCAATTTTACGAAAATTAGGAAACGAAAAAGAAGCTTTGGCACTGATTGAAGATTCGTTAAAAATCGACTTATTTAATTTTGGTTGTCGTTTCGAAAACTATTTGATTTCAAATTCAACTGCTGTTTTGGAAGAAATGAATCAATTGATGCGTGGCGAAATTCATAATTATGAGGTAGTTGCATTAGATTATATTGCTGCAGGAATGTACAACGAAGCAGTTTCTTTATTAGAAGAAGGAATCAAAGTTTGTCCAAGCACTCCCATGACGTATTACTATATGGGTTGGGCGTTGTATTTAGACAATAAAGATGCGAAAGTGGCATTTGAAAAAGCAGCAAATCATGCACCAGAATATTGTTTTCCGAATCGACTGGAAGCCATTTCAGCATTGGAAACAGCACAAAAACTAAATCCAACCGATTCTAAATCCTCTTATTATTTGGGTAATTTATGGTATGACAAACGCCAATATTCTGAAGCAATTGCTTGTTGGGAAAAATCAGCAGCTATAAATGATAATTTTCCAACAGTATTAAGAAATCTTTCTTTGGCCTATTTTAATAAATTGCAGCAAGAAGAAAAAGCTATTGAGTATTTAGAAAAAGCCTTTTCTTTGGATACCAATGATTCTCGTATTTTGATGGAATTGGATCAGTTGTACAAGCGTCTTTGTAAACCTCACGGAGAGCGATTGGCATTTTTAGAAAAACATTTTATTCTGGTAGAACAACGTGATGATGTTTATCTCGAATATATTACTTTGTGTAACCAATTAGAAGATTATTCAAAAGCGATTACATTAATTGATAATCGAATTTTTCATCCCTGGGAAGGCGGTGAAGGGAAAGTTCCGGCACAATACCAGTTGGCTCGCGTGGAATTAGCAAAACAGCATTTGGCTAAAAAAGAATACAAAGAAGCTATTCAATTATTGAATGAATGCTTGGAGTATCCGCATAATTTAGGCGAAGGAAAATTATATGGTGCTCAGGAAAATGATTTCCATTATTGGTTGGGCTGTGCTTATGAAGGATTACAACAAATAGATGAAGCTCAAAAATATTGGGAATTAGCCAAAGATGGAAATACAGAACCAGCCGCAGCTATTTTCTATAATGATCAAAAACCAGATAAAATATATTATCAGGGATTGGCATTATTGAAATTAAAAAGAGAAACGGAAGCCCAACAACGTTTTAATTCTTTGGTTTCTTTTGGAGAAAAATACCTGAATCAAATCATCAAATTGGATTTTTTCGCTGTTTCTTTACCAGATTTATTAATTTGGGAGGATGATTTAACTTTCCGAAATAAAATTCATTGTCATTATATGCTTGGTTTGGGAAATTTTGGTTTAGGCAAAATAGCTAAAGCAAAAACACATTTGCAAGAGGCAGCAAAAATGGATGTAAACCATCAGGGAGTTCAGGTACATATAGCAACTATTCAAAATTTATAAAATGAGAATCACAAAATTTAATGCAATAACTTGGGTTTTTCTATTTGTTGCGTTTTCATTATCGGCTCAAAATAATTATTCAATTGATATTACAAAAGTCAATACGGATGTAAAACGCGGTCATCTTGATTTGGGCGGAAGTAATTTGAATGGTGACAAGATTGAAGTAAATAGTTTTTATCTGGAACGAAATGGAAAACCTTTTATTCCTGTTATAGGAGAATTTCACTTTAGTCGTTATCCACATCAATATTGGGACGAGCAGCTGAAAAAAATGAAAGCTGGTGGTATTACCGTTGTAGCTACTTATGTTTTTTGGAACATGCACGAATTTAAAGAAGGAACTTTCAACTGGAGTGGAGATCTAGATGTTCGTCGTTTTACGGAATTGTGTGCCAAAAATGGTTTGGAAGTATTAATGCGTGTAGGCCCTTTTGCTCATGGCGAAATTCGTAACGGAGGTTTACCAGATTGGTTGTATGGTCGTCCTATTGATGTAAGAAGCAATGATCAGGTGTATTTGTTTTATACGAACCGCTTGTATCAGGAAATAGGCAAACAGTTAAAAGGACTGATGTTTAAAGATAACGGCCCTATTGTTGGTGTGCAATTAGAAAATGAATACCAACATTCTACAGCACCTTGGGGATTTACATATCAGGACGCTCCTAAAGAGCGCACTGTGGCAGGACGAGATAAAAAGATTATTCAGGATGGTGTGGGGATCAATGCGCTAGGAAATGAGTTTGCTGATTTAGGTAAAGACCACATGAAAACACTTAAAAAACTAGCTATTGATGCGGGTTTAGTAGCACCTATTTATACCGCTACAGGCTGGGGTTATGCCACCATTGTTGAGAAAGGATCTATTCCGGTTATGGCAGGATATGCTTATCCGTTCTGGACAGCTGGGAACAGTCCATCGCCATTTTATTTGTTTAAAAATATACATCAAAAACCAGATTATTCACCTGTGAGTTATGATGTGAATTTATATCCATCATTAGCCGCCGAATTAGGCACCGGAATGGCTGTTACTTATTCCAGACGTCCACGTGTTCTGGGAGAAAGTTTTCTTCCTATGATGGTTCGTACGGTGGGAAGCGGAACGAATGGATTGGGATTTTATATGTATCATGGTGGAACTACACCTTCTATTGGGAATTATTTTTTTACTGAAGGTGCAGGACTTCACAATAAATCATATGATTATCAGGCTCCTATTGGAGAATTTGGAAATGTAAGCAGTGGCTATTATCCTTTAAAGTTGATGAATTACTTTTTGAAAAGTTTTGGCAACGATCTAGCACCGCTATATCCAATTTTACCTCCAACTAATGATAGCATCAAAGCGACTGATACGAGCACTTTGCGTTATGCTGTAAGGGGAGATGGAGAAAAAGGCTATTTGTTCATGCATAATTTTCAGGATCATTTGGAAATGAAAGATTTATCAGGATTGAAAATTAATGTAGCTACTAAATCAGGGCAATTGACATTTCCTGAGACAGGAACTTTTACGTTAAAATCGGGTAGTTCAGCGATTTTTCCTTTTAATGTAAATTATGATGGAGTAGCGATTCGCATGGCAACGGTACAGCCTTTTTGTAGATTTATAAATAACAATAAAAAGTATAATGTGATGCTTTCTGTTGATGGAATTAAGCCAGAAATAGTACTTCCAGGTAAGGTGAAAGTTACTGGTACAGGAATAAAAACTGTAACTAGAAATGGAAATACTGTTGTAGTTTGTACTGAGGGAAAAATCAATGATTTCGAAATAAACGGAGTTTCATTTTTAGTTTTACCAAGTAGTGAAGCAGAAAAAGGATATTTGATTGGCGAAGTTGACAATCAAAAGTTAGTATTGAGTAACGCATTGGTATTAGATAATAATGAAAAAGTAACATTAATTAGTAATAATCAGGAAAACATTGATTTTACTGTATATCCTGCTGCTGCTGTAACTTCGGTTGATGGAAAGCTGACAAAAGGAAAAGCAGTAATTAAAAACATAAGCGCCTGGAAGTTGAGTGTGCCAAAAGCAGATACTACTATTAAATTAATACAAGCCGATAACAGTCATTATGTACTGAAAGCGGGCAGTCTTGATTTATCAAAAGCAAATGATGTTTTCATCACTTTTGATTACCGTGGTGATCGTGCAATTTGTATGATGAACGGCGAGTTACAAACAGATGATCTTTACACGAGCAAACCTTGGACAATTGGATTAAAAAGATACCAAGAAGCTTTAAAAACAAGCGATATGTATTTTTATTTTATGCCAATGCAGAAAGACGCTCCATATTTGAGTTATTTGGATAAAAAAGTATTGCCTGATTTTAGCGATAAAAAGAGTTTTCTGGAAGTAAAACAACCTCAGATTTCAGTTGAATATAAGGTGAATGTTGAGTTGAAGTAAAGTAAAAAAGTTTGAGCATTAAATTAGAAACTTTACCATATTTCTAAATGATATTAAACAATTTTAAGTTTGGTTTACTAACAAGTAAATGTATTTTTGAAAAATAAGATTATTATAAAAAACATGAGAATATCAAAACTGATTTTTGCCATTGTAATTTTTATGAGCTTGGCAGCTCACGCACAAACTTCTGGGAAAGCTGGAACTTTTGAGGCTGGAGAAAATAACTTCTTATTAAACGGAAAACCATTTTTAGTACGTGCTGGAGAAATCCACTTTCCGAGAATTCCCAGAGAATATTGGGAACAGCGTATCCAAATGTGTAAAGCCATGGGGATGAATACCATTTGTATTTATCTTTTCTGGAATTTTCACGAACAACAACCAGATCAGTTTGATTTTACAGGACAAAAAGATGTAGCCGAATTTGTTCGACTAATCCAGAAAAACGGAATGTATTGCATCGTTCGTCCCGGACCTTATGCTTGTGCTGAGTGGGATATGGGTGGTTTGCCGTGGTGGTTATTAAAAAAGAAGGATCTTCAAGTTCGAACTGCAAATGATCCTTATTTTATGGAACGCTCTATCAAATATTTGAAGCAAATAGGAAAACAATTAGCTCCATACCAAATTCAAAATGGCGGAAATATTATCATGGTTCAGGTCGAAAATGAATATGGAGTTTTTGGTAACGATGTGGGTTACATGACACAAGTTCGTGATGCCGTTCGTGCTTCGGGGTTTGATAAAGCACAATTGTTTCGCTGCGATTGGAGTTCGAATTTCTTTAAATATGATGTTGAAGGAGTTTACACGGCATTAAATTTTGGAGCAGGTTCGAATATCGATAAGCAGTTTGAAAAATATAAAGAAATTTATCCGAAAGCACCGTTAATGTGCAGCGAATATTGGACGGGTTGGTTTGATTACTGGGGACGAGCGCATGAAACCCGATCGATCAGTAGTTTTATAGGCAGTTTAAAAGATATGTTGGATCGCAATATTTCGTTTAGTTTGTATATGGCGCATGGTGGAACTTCGTTTGGACAATGGGGTGGAGCGAATGCCCCTCCGTTTGGTGCGATGGTATCTTCTTATGATTATAATGCTCCAATTAATGAAGCGGGACAACCTACGGATAAATTTTATGCGGTGCGTGATTTGATGAAAAATTATCTGAATCCAGGTGAAACTATTCCAGAACCACCAGTAAATTATTCGATGATTTCGATTCCTAAAATTACATTTAATGAGTCGGCGTCGCTTTTTGAAAATCTTCCAAAAGCCAATAAATCGGAGTTGATACAACCGATGGAGAATTTTGACCAAGGTTGGGGGCGCATTTTGTATCGTACCAAATTACCAGAAAGCACCACTTCATTTAATATAAAAATTACCGATTTACATGATTGGGCAGCTATTTATGTTAATGGAAAATTAATTGGGAATTTAGACCGTCGTAAAGATCAGAATACAATAAAAATACCTCCAGTAAAAAAAGACGATGTTCTTGATATTTTAGTAGATGCTTTGGGCAGAGTGAATTATGGTAAAACCATTATTGACCGCAAAGGAATTACGGAGAAAGTGGAAATGCTAGTTGGTTCAACTACCACTAATCTGACTAATTGGGAAGTTTTTAATTTTCCAGTAGATTATGATTTTCAGAAAAAAATGAAATTCAAAAAAGCAAAAGCCAATGGTCCGGCATTGTATAGAGCTACTTTTGAATTGAATGCTGTAGGTGATACATATATCGATATGAGTACTTGGGGCAAAGGAATGGTTTGGGTAAACGGATATAATATTGGTCGTTATTGGAAAATTGGACCACAACAAACCTTGTTTATGCCAGGATGTTGGTTGAAAAAAGGAAAAAATGAGATTATCATTCTTGATTTAGAAACTCCAAAACAAGCTCAGGTTGTAGGTGTTACCATTCCGGTTTTAGACAAAATTGTAGTAGATGAATCGCTTTTGCATCGTAAAAAAGGAGAAACTTTGGATTTATCTGCTGAAACTCCTGCTAATGAAGGAGAATTAGCCAGTGGTCAAGGTTGGAAAGAAGTTACTTTCGAGAAAGAATTTGAAGGTCAGTATTTCTGTTTTGAGGCATTAAATTCTCAAAATCCTAAAGACACCAGCAGCAGTATTGCTGAAATTGAATTGATTGGAGCAGATGGTTTACCAATAAATCGTTCTAAATGGAAAATTGTGTATGCTGATAGCGAAGAAGTTTCGGTAGGAAATTATTCGGCTGAAAAAATATTTGACCAACAGGAATCTACTTTTTGGTCTACAGCCTGGACTGTTTCAAAAACGCCACATCCGCATCAGGTAGTAGTAAATATGGAAGAAACTACTACAATTAAAGGATTTAAATATTTGCCCCGTACGGATAAAAGTACCAATGGAAATGTAAAAACCTATCGTTTTTATATTAAACCAAGCTCATTTACAATTAAAAAATAAATACAATCTAATGAAAAAACTCAATTACGTCTGTCTTCTTTTGGCAATTCTATTTTCTTTAAGCAGTTTTAAAGGAAAAGATGAAGTGATTCATTTGGATGGCAATTGGCATTTTGAAATTGATCGAAATGATGAAGGAATTACTGGAAAATGGTACAACAGAAATCTTTCGGATAACATCAAGTTGCCAGGTTCTATGGCGGAATTCTTAAAAGGAGACGAAATTACGCTGAAAACCAAGTGGACAGGTTCTATTTATGATAGTTCTTTTTATTTTATTCCAAGATTAGAAAAATACCGCCAACCAGGAAATATACATATTCCTTTTTGGCTGACTCCGGCAAAGCATTACGTTGGAGCTGCCTGGTACCAAAAAGAAGTAAATATTCCTGCTAATTGGAAAGGCAAACGCATTATTCTTCATTTAGAAAGAACGCATATCGAAACCAGAGTTTGGGTAAACGATAAAGAAGTAGGGTTACAAAACTCCTTAGTAGCTCCGCATGTTTATGATTTAACATCTTATTTGAAGAAAGGAAAACAGCGTATTTCTATTCGAATAGACAACAGTATTAAAGAAATAAATGTTGGTCCTGATTCGCACAGTATCACCGATCATACCCAAGGAAATTGGAATGGAATTATTGGTAAAATAGCGTTGGAAGGTATTGCACCTGTTTATATAGATGATATTCAGATTTATCCTGATGTAAAAAACAGAAAAGCGCGTGTGAAAATCACGATCAATAATACTACTCCAACTATTTTTAGTGGAAAAATAGCTATTTCAGCAAAAAGTTTCAACAGTTCTAAGTCTGATAAAACTAAGGAAATAGAGAGTAGAATAGTCGTAGCTGCATCAGATACTAAAACTTTTGAACTGGATTTGCCTTTTGGAAAAGGAATGTTGACTTGGGACGAATTTGATCCAGCTTTGTATCATTTGGATGTAAATTTGAATGCCAAAGGAATAAAATCCAATAAAAAAGTTCAGTTTGGAATGCGTGAATTTAAAATTAATGGAAACCAATTTTTGATCAATGGTAATCCTGTTTTTCTTCGAGGAACACTGCATAATTGCGAATTCCCTTTAACAGGTTATCCAGCAACAACAGTGGAAGCCTGGGAGAAAATTTATAAAAAAATCAAATCTTATGGTTTGAACCACGTTCGTTTTCATTCGTGGTGTCCGCCAGAAGCGGCTTTTATTGCTGCTGATAAAGTGGGGCTTTATTTGCAACCCGAAGGTCCGAGTTGGCCTAATCACGGTCCTAAAATAGGATTGGGTCAGCCAGTAGATCAATATTTATATGATGAAACGACAAGAATGGCTAAAGAGTATGGCAATTATGCTTCTTTTACCATGTTATCAGCAGGAAATGAACCTGCAGGAAATCAGGTAAAATATTTGAATGCTTTTGTTGATTTTTGGAAAGCAAAAGACAACAGAAGAGTCTATACAGGAATGTCAGTAGGAGGGAGCTGGCCTGTAGTTCCTAATGCTGAATACCAATCGCGTGGTGGTGTAAGAGGTTTAGAATGGAAAAAAATGCCTGAAACCGAATCGGATTTTAGTGCTGGTATTGCACCGTTTAAAGTTCCTTTTGTGGCGCACGAAATTGGTCAGTATTGTGTTTTTCCAAATTTCGAAGAAATTCAAAAATACAAAGGAGTTTACAGAGCTAAAAACTTTGAAATGTTTCGTCAGGATTTAGCAGATCATGATATGGCCGATCAGTCTAAAGATTTCTTGAATGCTTCTGGAAAATTACAGGTTTTGTGTTATAAAGGCGAAATTGAAAAAATGTTGAGAACGCCAGGTTATGCTGGTTTTCAGGCACTAGGTTTACAGGATTTTCCAGGCCAGGGAACGGCTTTGGTAGGTGTGTTGGATGCTTTTTTTGAAGAAAAAGGATATGTTACAGCTAAAGAATATTCGAGATTTTCTAATGCAACAGTTCCTTTGGCTAAGATTCCAAAATTTGTCTACAATAGTGGAGAAACTTTTAAAGCCGAAATCGTCCTTTTTCACTCGGGTAAAACGGCATTGCAAAATGCTGTAATTAGTTGGACTATTAAAAATGAAAAAGGAGGAACTGTTTCTTCTGGAAAATTCGATTCTAAAACATTCGAAAATGGAAATGGAATTTTTGTTGGAAACCTGAGTTTTGGATTAGCTGATATTCAAATTGCCTCAAAATTAAAATTAGAAGTAAAAGTCGATGGAACTGATTTTGCAAACGATTGGGATTTTTGGGTGTATCCAAATAGAAACCCTGAAATTTCTTCTTCTATTTATTATACAAATGTTTTAGATGCAAAGGCAAAAGAAGTGCTGAATAATGGTGGAAAGGTGTTTTTGAATGCATCAGGAAAAGTGGTAAAAGGGAAAGAAGTAGAAATGCATTTTCTACCCGTTTTTTGGAATACCTCTTGGTTTAAAATGCGTCCGCCACATGTTACAGGAATGCTAATTCAGGATAAGAGTCCGGCTTTCAATGATTTCCCAACTAGTTTCCACAGTGATTTACAGTGGTGGGATATTCAAAACCGTGCTCAGGTAATGAATTTAGAAGATTTTCCGGCTGATTTTCGTCCGTTGATTCAACCTATTGATACCTGGTTTATGAATCGTCGATTGGCCTTGGTTTTTGAAGCACAGGTTGGAAAAGGAAAAATTATAGTAAGTAGTGCTGATTTAGGACCAGAAGTTCAGGATAAACCAGCTTCTAGAGAATTGTTTTTCTCACTTCAAAATTACATGAATTCAGATCAATTCAATCCTAAAAACGAGTTGAGTTTTGATGTGATTCAGGATATTTTTGTCAGTCCGTCTAAAGAACAATTTAAAACCTTTACAAAAGACAGTCCTGACGAATTGAAACCCAATTCGAATCAGAATAAAGTCAATTAATGCTAACTACAATAAAGCCCATAAAATTAATTTTGTGGGCTTTTTTATTGTTCTGAAAAGCAAAATCACTCGATTTAATTATCCTAAGTGCTTTAAAAATTGTTGTTTGTCGAAATAATATTCGATGCAGTACTTTTTGTTTTAAATTTATAGTTTATAAAATATAAATTACTGTTTTGATGAAAAATATATTTTTTTCACTGTTTTTTTTGAGTCTTGTGTCGACTATAACTGCTCAAGAAAAGACAAATGCTCCTCAACCATTTGGTCCATTGCCATCCCAAAAACAAATCGATTGGCAGGAAATGGAGTTCTATGCTTTCATCCATTTTTCGTTAAACACTTTTACTAATAAAGAATGGGGTTATGGTGATGAATCGCCTGAATTATTCAATCCAACTGCTCTTGATGCACGTCAATGGGCTAGAGTAGCAAAAGAAGCGGGAATGAAAGGGATTATTTTAGTGGCTAAACATCATGGACTGGGAAGCAAACAAATTGCCGAAGAATTGCATATTGCTGTACATACTGTTTACAGACACCGACAAAATATTATCAATAAAATGAAGGTTGCAAATACTGCCGAAGCTGTAAAAACCGCAGTAGTTATGGGAATTGTTTCTTTGTAAAGAAATTTTATTGATTCAAATTTTAAAAAATCAGTATAGTTCAGAACAGTTAGTTTGTTTGAAATGGGATAAATAGAATTTAAAATCTTTTAAAGGAAAAATAAGAGGAATATTAAGAAAATAATTTTTGTATGAGGAGAGTATTCGAAATCCATTCACAAAAAGAAGAAGAAATATTAGTGAATCACAAATGGTAATTTAAATAATAGGTGTGGAACTTTAGGGTATAAAAACAAACCTCTACACGGATGATGTAGAGGTTGAATTGATAATCGTTTTAAAAAGTAAAAGACAATATAAAATTAATCTTGATTTGTTACTTTTCTATAAGGAAATGCATTGAAGATATGTCTTTTAGCGAATCTTGCAGGAGAATCAGCATTTACCATTTTTACGTAAGTTGCTTTAGGAACACTAATGTATTCATAAACACTACCGTTTGAAAAATTAATAATCAATCTACCTTCTACAAATTTGTAATCAGTAACAGTAGCGGTAGCAGTAGTTTCTTGGTATTCAGGTAAATTAGCTTTAATAGTTTCTGGATTGATACTTACTAAAAAGTGGTAAGCTTCAATGATTTTTTTACTGTTTTCTTCAGCTTCTTTTAAACCAGCTTCGTCTCCTTGAAATTTATCAGGATGCGCTTCTTTCATCGCATTACGGTAAATGGTTTTTAAATCTTTTAGCTGTGCAGTTTTATCTACATTTAAAAGCTTGCGGTATTCAACTATTTTTTTCATAAATTAAGGTAACTACTTGTCTGTTAGTGTAAAACAGATGTTGCTCTGTTTTAGAATTCGACAATTTTTTTGCAAAGGTACACTTTTTTTTAAGTTTTTACTTTATCAATAAAAAAAAAGAAAAAAAGATTTTTTTAGTTCTAAAACTCAGAACCTCAGGGTTTATTGTTCTGGTTTATTATTAGCCTTATCAAAGTTTTTAGACTTTTTAGGGTATTTATTGTAGCTTATATCACTAGGGTTTTCAATAATGGATTTTATGGTAATCCAATCGCCAACAGCATGTTTAGCCTGAACCATTTTATAATCTAGTAAGTATTCTCCACAAAAAAAGTTGTTATTTTCATCTTTTTCAATAATTCCTGTAAATACTCCTTTTTGTAACATCTTTCCTTCTGAAGATTTTGTCATGGTATTTTATTTAAAAATTCTGCTGCAAAGTTAATCAATTATTCTTGGCTTTAGGCTGTTTTGTGCTTTCTAAGTATATTTGCGCTTATGCAAAAAAACTTTAGGCCTCATCCCAATTCTTTTAAAAATACGTTTTGTGTTTTTCACGAAGTGCTTCCTGACGCTATAAAAGGATTAAAAGTTCAATTTGAAAGCAAAGCGGGGAGTAGGTATTATTACACTCCAGAAGGAATGTATCGTGTTTCTAATCATTGGGGACGATTAGCCAATAGTAAGTGGCGTTTAGTAGCTATGGAACCTGAAACGGTTTCAAAATATAAAATAGGTTTTGCAAAATGGGACCATTTTTATCCTGATAATGCTATAGAAAAGCTGTATTATTTAGAAATGGATTATACTAAGAATACGGTGAATTACCAACATAAAAATAATCCCCATTACAATCAAAAAGCGGTGCTTCGTACTAGTTTAGAAACCACTAAACGAATCAAACAAATTAGAAATTTAATACAACTTACTTCCTGGGCTAAACATTTTGAATGTGATGATATTGTTCTTCTACGTTCTTTAATTATAGAAGAACTAATAAATACCAATAAAACTTTAGAAGAAATAAAAATGGAAGTGGCTAAAAAGTGTTCGAATTAAAAAGAAGTAATTTTTATTAAATCATCAAGAGTTACAGGTTTGCACATGTATCCTAAGATGCCTTTGTTATTTTTAGCTCTTTCTTTGTCTTCAATAGCTATTGATGAACTACAAATGTATATTTGAATTTCGGCATTAATTTGAGGTTTCAAAACGGTTATTTCTTCCATAAATCCCCATCCATCGAGTATGGGCATTTCGATATCTAACAAGATAATATCTGGAAAATTTTCATTTTTAGCAATGATTTCTTTTAAAGAATCAATAGCTTCTTTACCATTCGAAAAAGAAAAATTAGATGAAAAAATCCCCGATTTTAGGATGATTTTTTTCATTATAATTTGATAAATAGGATCATCGTCTATAACCCAAATCGTTTTTCCGTTCATGATATATACACTTTAAATGTTGTTCCTAGATTAGGTTCACTTTCTACTGTGATACTGCCACCCATTGCATCAATTTGGTTTTTAGTGATAAATAATCCAATACCTTTTGAATCTTTATGGGTACTAAATTTTTTATACATTCCAAATATTTTTTGACCGTTTTTATCAAGATCAATTCCTATTCCATTATCGGATATTTGAAGTACGGTTTTGTTGTTTTCAATATAACAATCAATATTAATGACAGGATTTCTGTCCTGATGACTGTAACGAATAGCATTTGAAATTAGATTGTATAAAACACTTTGTAAATATGCAGGATTGTAGTTTACTTCGATAGCATCATTAATTGAAGAAACTACAGTAACACCTTTCAATTCAATTTGGTCCGAAAGAATATTTAAGGTATTGTCCAGGTATTGTTTTAAATTTAAGTTTTCTGTTACAATGCCAACATTGGTTTGGATATTGACAATTTCGTTAAGATTTAGCATCGTTTCATTTAAAGAATCAGAAACAGATTTTAGTAATTGTACCATTTCTTCTTTTTCCTCTTCCGATTCTGAGGTTTCAATTAAATCTACAATCGAAGAGATATTGCTAGTATGTGATCTTAAATTATGGGAAACAATATAAGAAAAGTTTAAAAGTCTTTTATTTTGCTCGCTTACCAGATTGAAGGAATTGTTGAGTTCTTTTTCAATTTCTTTGGTTTTAGTAACATCAATCATAATTCCTCTTAGGCTTTTGGCTTCATTATTTTCGACAATTACATTTACAATATCTCTCATCCAAACAATGGTTCCATCTTTAGCTATCATTCGATATTCAAAATCATGATTTAGTTTAAGAGCGGTTTGTTCTTCGCAATATTTTAGTGTAAAATCTCTGTCTTCAGGAAAGATATGATTAATCCAAAAATTAGGAGTGTTAATCCATTCTTGTGAAGTGTAGCCTAGAATATCTTCTACTTTTTTACTTATAAAATTAAATTCTAAAGTTTTAGCATCACATTCCCAGACAATTCCGTCAACTGTATTGATGAGTGATTCAATTCTTTGTTGCGAATTTAAAATAGCTTTTTCTACAAGTTTACGTTGTGTCACATCTTCAGCAATAGCAATATGATTTGTAGGTAATGTATTTATTTCCAAAAGAGGTGAAATGGTAAGTCTGATCCAAATAATATTACCTGATTTTGTAATATGTCTTTTTTCCGTTGAATATTCTCTGATTGATCCGTTTCTTAGTCTTTCGAACTTTAAAAGAGATTCTTTTAAATCACCGGGATGAACAATAGATTGTATTTTTTTTTGTTTTATTTCGTCCTCTGTGTAGCCTAATAAACTACAATATTTTTTATTTGCTTCTAAAATTTGCCCCGAATTAGAATCCACATAAGTAATTCCTACTGCTGCTTGGTCAAAAACACTTTTAAATTTAATTTCATTTTTTAAAAGTTTATCGGCTTGTTTTTGAAGTAAAATTTCTAATTCAGCTGGTTTTTTGAAAAATGAAGTGGTTAGAAAACCAATTAGCGAAGCCAAAAAGAAGGCTAGAAGTGAACGAAAGATCAAAGGAAATACTAATTCATTGGGTCTTTTATCGATTAAATAAAGTTTCCAGTCGCCATCAGGAATTATAGAGTTTACAGCATTTTTAGTATTTAATTTTTCTTTTGAAGTTAAAAAAAATACTTCTTTTCCAGTATTCGGGTTTATTTTAGAAAATTGAAAATGATATTTGGATTGATCAATTTGTTTAATTTCAGGCTTCTGTAATAGTGTATTTAATCGAATGAGAATGGCCGAAAAGCCCCAAAATTGATTGTTTTTATAAATAGCTAATCGCCCTAAAATTCCTAAACCTCCTTGTTTTAATTCCACAGGTCCTGCATAATACATTTTTCGTGTTTGAATGGCTTTTAAAGCTTCGATGCGAGTTTTTTTATTATTTAAAATATCAACTCCTTTTGCGGCTTCATTCCCTTGTGTGGGATACGTGTACTGGATAACTCCGTTTGGAACCAGTTGAACTGCATCAATATTAGGGTTTGCGTCAAGAATTTTTTTTCCTACTGACTCAAAATTTTGAGGAATGCCTTTGTCATTAATCGTTAACGATAATGTTAGTGCATCTACATAATAACTTTTTAAAGATTCATCAATGCTTTTATGAATGGCTTGTAGATGGGTATGCATCGCATCATGTTTCGCTTTTCTCGAAATTTGATATTGCTGCGAAATAATTAGTGAAAAAATAATGCAAAAAAACAAAAAGACTAAAATGCCTGTCAGTTTTGGCTTGATTATAAACCAATGGTTATGACTTAATAGCGATAGACTTAGTTTCATTCTTTTTTAAAGTTAAAAAACGTTATATTATTGAATTATTTACAGATAATCTAATAAACTTTTAAGTAAAATGCAATTTTTTCACTTCAAATATATGAATTTTTTTTAAGTAATAAATATTTATTCATTGTTTTTTATAATTTAAAAACAATTTATTTTCTATATTTTTAAATAAAAAGCAAAAATGAGCTGTTTTTTAGAATCTAATTGTTTGGCAAAATGAGATTTAAGTGTTTTTAAATTTGAATTATCTATTTAAAATGATAAACTTTGTAAAAATGGAACTAAATTCAATCTTATTTTATTTTGATTTATAGAAATCGAATATAATATATGGAAGAATTAAAATAAGGTGATTATGGGAAGAAATAATGATAAGAATATAAAAAAACACAACGACAAGTTACACAAAACGCAAGCCAAAGCAAAACAAGCCGAAATGCTTAGAAAAGAAAAGCTAAGAGAGATTGTGAAAAAGTTTAACGAAGATAATAAAGAAGCTAATAAATAAGAAAACCCCAAAAATGGAAAACGATAAATACACCTTATTAAAAATTGAAGTTCAAGAAATTATCGATTTAATTGCTACCAAAAATGCTAAAGAAGCCAATAATAAATTAGTAGCCGTAAGTGAAAAATTAGATGATTTGTTAGACACATCTGAGGAAGATGAGGATTTAATTGAAATAAGTAAATACCAAGTTTTATTGAATCAATTGCATCAAAAAATTGTGGCTCTTAATGGACACGTTTAACAAATATGGAATGTTATTGTAATTCTCAAAAATTATTTAAAAATTGTTGCGAACCTTATATCAAAGGAATTAAAAACGCACCAACAGCCGAAACTTTAATGCGATCGCGTTATTCCGCTTATGCTACTCATCAAGCAGATTATTTGGTAGCAACAACTCATATCTCGCAAAGAAACTTGCATTCTAAAGAAGATATTTTGTTGTGGGCAACTAGTAATCAATGGCAAAAATTAGAGGTTCTTAAATCTACGCCAACAACAGTAGAATTTAAAGCGTATTATTTAAATCAAAACAAGCAGCAGCATATTCATCATGAATTTTCAAGCTTTGTTCAGGAAGAAGGAAATTGGTATTATGTAGATGGAGATTATTATTGATGATAAATTAATGTTTCTGAAATTTACTAATAGATGCTCCATTTTTTTTGAAAATTCATTTTTAAACTAAAAACAGTAAAAAATAAGTAAAGCCGTTTCAAAAAAATAGTATTGAAACGGCTTTGTTATGGTTATTGCAAAAGTTGTGGTTCATAACTCCTGATGATTTCTCTTTATTTCCAAATTCAAAATCCCTAATTTGCGGCCTCAAATTAGCAAGAAAAAATGAAGGTCTGTATTGCCGAAAAACCAAGTGTAGCACGTGAAATTGCATCCGTTTTAGGAGCGAATACCAAACACGATGGCTATTATGAAGGCAACGGCTATGCGGTAACTTACACCTTTGGACATTTGTGCACCTTAAAAGAACCCAACGATTACAGACCGTATTGGAAAAGTTGGGATTTGAATAATCTTCCGATGCTTCCTGAAAAATTTGAAACTAAAGTAGTCGAGAATTCAGGAATCCAGAAGCAATTTAAAATTGTAAAAAGTTTATTTGACAAAGCCGAATTGGTCATCAACTGTGGGGATGCTGGACAAGAAGGAGAGTTGATTCAGCGTTGGGTAATGAATGAGGCGAATTATAAAGGTGAGGTAAAACGCCTGTGGATCTCTTCGTTAACTACCGAAGCTATTAGAGAAGGTTTTGAAAACCTCAAGCCATCCGCTAACTACGATAATTTATATTATGCTGGTTTCTCCAGAGCCATTGGTGACTGGTTGTTGGGAATGAACGCTACTCGCTTGTACACCGTAAAACACGGCGGTTATAAACAGGTATTGTCTATTGGACGCGTTCAAACGCCAACATTGGCAATGGTTGTGGAGCGTTTTAAAGAAATCGAAAATTTCAAGCCGCAACCGTATTGGGAATTACAGACTTTATATAGAGAAACCCTTTTTAGTTATGAAGAAGGACGTTTTCTAAAAAAAGAAGATGGAGAACTTTTGGCTAATAAAGTCAAGGAAAGTGATTTCGAAATTGTTGCTGTCGAAAAAAAGAATGGAAATGAATTTGCTCCCAAGCTTTTTGATTTAACAGGTTTGCAGGTATATTGCAATACCAAATTTGGATTTTCGGCAGATGAAACACTTAAAATAGTTCAAACATTATATGAACAAAAAGTAGTGACCTATCCCAGAGTCGATACTACTTTTTTACCAAGCGATATTTATCCTAAAGTACCTGGAATTCTTCAAAAACTGACTAATTATGCTGTATTGGCGGAACCACTTTTAGGAAAGAAGATTAAAAAGTCGCCAAAGGTTTTTAACGATAAAAAAGTAACCGATCACCATGCAATAATTCCAACCGGAGTACAATCTAATTTGCAATACAATCAGCAACAGGTGTATGATATTATTGTAAAGCGTTTTATTGCTGTTTTTTATGATGATTGCCTGGTTGGGAATACCACGGTAATTGGTAAAGCCGCCGATGTAACTTTTAAAGCTACGGGAAAAGAAATTTTAAAGAAAGGATTTCGAGTTGTTTTCGAAGATCCAAATGCTAAAGAAAAAGAAGCCGATTTGTTACCGAGTTTTGTTGTGGGAGAAAAAGGACCGCACGAACCTTCGTTTTTAGAAAAAGAAACTAAAGCGCCGAATCAGTTTACGGAAGCTTCTTTGTTGCGAGCGATGGAAACGGCAGGAAAACAAGTCGATGACGAGGATTTGCGCGAATTGATGAAAGAAAATGGCATTGGACGACCATCTACAAGAGCTAATATTATTGAAACGCTATTTAAACGCCAATACATTGTTCGAAATAAAAAACAAGTTTTGCCTACACCAACAGGAATTCAGCTTATAGATATCATTCAAAATGAATTAATAAAATCGGCTGAATTGACAGGTTCCTGGGAAAAACAATTGAAAGATATTGAAAAAGGAACTTTTACCGCTGCTGCTTTTATCAATAATATGAAACGTATGGTTGATGCTCTAGTGTATGAAGTACGAAGTGAAACGACTCGTGCTAATATTTCGCATGCCGGAAGTGTTCAAAAAGAAGTGGCTGCTGTTGAGAAAAAGAAAGCCGCAGGAATGGAAGAAGAATCTTGTCCGAAATGTAAAAAAGCTACCTTGATAAAAGGAAAATCAGCTTATGGTTGTAGCGATTATAAAGCGGGTTGCGATTTTCTATTGCCTTTTACTTTTGCAGAGAAAAAAATATCAGAGAACCAATATCTGCGTTTGCTTCAAAAAGGCTCTACGGTCAATTTAAAAGACTTTAAAATTAATGATGAAACGGTGGAAGGTTTGCTTCGTTTTGATGAAAATTTCAAACTCAAATTAGAACCTAAAAAAACTATTCCGAAAGCAACTGCAGCAGTAACATCGGATGAGTTAGCTTGCCCGAAATGCCAAAAAGGAACTATTATAAAAGGGAATACAGCTTATGGCTGTAGCCAATATAAATCAGGCTGTGATTTTAAAGTCACTTTTGAAATAGTGAGAGAAAAATTAAAAGATCAAAAACCTACTAAAGACTTGGTATATGCTATTTTGAAAGAAGAGCAGAATAAATAGATATAACCAAAATAATAACTTGCACTTTTTTCTAAAGGTTTGGCGGGAATTTTTTATATTTATGAACTTTACCTACTAATAGCATGAATACTAAAGAAAAACCTGTACCCAATAATGAAATAGGGCGCTTAGCAGCATTAAAACGCTATAATATACTGGATACTTTACCAGAAGATGCTTTTGATGATGCAACAAAACTTGTTTCCTATATATGTGGTGTTCCAATTGCTCATATTTCGTTTATAGATGAGACCAGACAATGGTTTAAATCCGAAATAGGTGTTGGTGTGTCCGAAGTTCCAAGGGAAATTAGTTTTTGTCAGTACACCATTATGGACTCCAAAATGGTTGAAATACCAGACACTTTTTTGAATGAACGATTTAAAGATGATCCCAACGTAACTGGAGGTTTTAAAGTTAGATTCTACGCTGGTGTTCCTCTTACAACTCCAGATGGTTATAACATAGGAACGCTGTGTGCTGTAGATCATGTTACCAAAGAACTTAATGAAAACCAGCGAAATGCACTTTCAATTGTTGCCAAACACGTTATCAACCAGTTGGAATTAAGAACCAAAAATATTGAGCTTGATGTTCAGAAAAAAATTGCGGAGCGTGCGGTATTAGCAAAGGATAGTTTTTTGGCTAATATGAGTCATGAAATCAGAACTCCATTAAATGCAATAATTGGTTTTACGGACCTTCTGGCTCAAACAAAGTTAGATGCTGTTCAGTGTGATTATATTGATAGTGTACAAATTGCTGGAGAGAATTTACTTTTAATAATTAATGACATTTTAGATCTTTCTAAAATTGAATCGGGGAATTTGACAATCGAAGAACATCCGTTTAATTTAAAAAAGACTCTTAAACATGTTTATAATTTTCTAAAGGTAAAAGTGCCTGCAGATGTTGAATTTAACCTCTTTCTAGATGCAGATATGCCTGAAATTGTAATTGGCGATTCGGGAAGATTAAATCAAATATTGGTTAATCTTATAGGCAATGCTCTTAAGTTTACTGAAGAAGGTGAAGTAACAGTTTCAGTAAAAAAAGTAGATGAGACCGCCGATTATAATTCGCTTAGATTTTCGGTTAAAGATACAGGAACTGGCATTGCTGAAGAGAAACTTACCACCATTTTTGAACGATTTACACAAGCAGAAGAAAGTACTACACGAAAATTTGGCGGTACAGGATTGGGGCTTAATATTGTAAAACAATTGGTCGAATTGCATAATGCTACAATTCATGTAAAAAGTAAGCAGGGACGTGGTTCGGAATTTTCTTTTGTCATAAATTATAAGAAAGCAGATTATACTGAAGTGGAAACACAAGCATTATCAGAAGAACATCTTGGCAGTATTAAAATCTTGTTATGTGAAGACAATATTTTAAATCAAAAATTAGCAAAGAGTGTTATTGATAATTTTGGTTTTGAATTAGATATTGCCGAAAATGGACAAGCAGGAATAGATTTGCTATTACAGAACAATTATGATTTAGTATTAATGGATCTTCAGATGCCTGTTAAGGATGGTTACCAAACAACGCAGTACATTAGAAATGAAATGAATTCTAATATTCCTATAATTGCTATGACAGCTCACTCTCTGGTGGGAGAACAGAAACGGTGTTTTGATTCCGGAATGAATGGGTATGTACCTAAACCGTTTAAACAACAAGTACTTTTAGAGGCTATAAAAGCAGTCATGAGTAAGGATACTACCAATATTATAAAGAGAAAGATAGATCTTTCCTATCTAGATGAGATGGCATGTGGTAATCCAAATTTTATCCAAGAAATGATTAATCTTTTTATAGAAAAAGTTCCGAGTCAAGTAGCTCAATTGCAAGAAGCAATTCATAAAAATGACAATGATAGCGTTAAGAAATTTGCTCACAATATGAAATCTAGTCTGGATATTTTTATGCTTAAGGATCTTACTAATTGCTTGTCTATTATTGAAGAAGAAGCTGAATTAGGACAATTTAGTACTGAAGCCAAAGAAAAAATGAATAGCTTGAGTGATGAAATTGTTGAAGTAGTTAAAAGTCTAAAGGAACTATGATAAAAGAGAAATATACAATAGCTTTGTACTATTTTCAGAATTTGTAAAATTAAGTTTGCCCCAAAACTAAAATTTAGAACAATGAGAATAATATTATCTGAAGATAACGATATTCTACGTAAGTCATTATCTTTTTTCTTAGAGTCGAAAGGATTTACCGTTGACCAGTTTGCTGATGGTAAAGATGCCCTAGATGCTATAGAAGCAAATACCTATGATCTGATTTTAACAGATATAAACATGCCTGGCATAAGCGGAATGGAAATTACGCAATATGTAAGACAGACTATAGGCTCTGAAATTCCAATAATTATATTTACTTCTTCGGGAATAGAACAAACAGAACTGGATTCTTTTGATATAGGTGCAAACGAATTTATTGCTAAACCTATAAGTCCAGCCGTGCTTTTAGTAAGAATTAATAAATTACTAAAAATACGCGTTTAATATGGTTGAATTAGCAGAATATTATAGGAGTGGTACCAGGGTGGAGTCTTTCTTAATCCTGTCGATTAGTTTGTTCATAATAGCCTCATTTATTCTGTACCTATTGATAATCGCTAGTCGAAGCAAGAATATAAAAAAGGAAAGACTTAGAGTGGAATACAGCATAGTAATTGAAAAATTAATGTTTTTGATTATTTTTCAGGACACTCCTTTTTTAGTTATTCAAGAGGACAAAGATTATAAGAAGCTTTCTAATTCTTCTTTCTTCAGGGAGGTTTTAACGGAATCCATTATAAATCTCCATAAAAATTATGAAGGGATTTATGCAAGTAAACTGCAGTTATTTTATAAAGAATCTGGATTAATAAATGATTCATTTAGAAAGCTCAGAAGTTTAAAATGGGAGATAAAGTGTAAAGGAATAACCGAATTAGCAGAAATGAATATTACTGAGGCTTTTGATACTATAATAAAGACAGCTACAGTTCATAATAAAACATTAAAAATTACTGCTATAAATGCTTCAATAAAATTAGGAGGAACAAAAGGTATAGTACATCTTACAGCACATCCTTATCCTATTGATGATTGGACTCAGGTAAATATTATAAATGCTTTTAAAAAGCATGATATAGGAGATGTTAAAGGTGTTGAACTCTTATTAGAATCGCAAAACACAACCGTTATTACATTGGGCTTAAAATTAATCAAAGAATTAAAGCTTACGCAAAAACTTCCCTTTATAGTACAATTGGTTGCTAAAGCTCCAAATACTCTAATACAAAACGAGGCACAAAATGTAGTACAGGCATTAACAGTGTAAAATGATAGAAAGATGAGTTTTTTTAATAATCAAATAACTGTTTTTTTCGAGATTTATCTCTTCTTTATACTTGCTTATGCAATATTGATTATGTCTTCCTATCTTATATTAGCTTATTTGTCTACAAAAGAATTAAGAGGATATTTAAAAAAGAATAGTTTTGTTGATTACGAGGTACTTCTTACAAGTGAATTTGCTCCCAAACTTTCGCTAATTGCTCCTGCATACAATGAAGGTTTTACCATTGAAGAAAATGTAAAATCATTACTTTCTCTAAATTATAATAATTATGAGGTTATTCTGGTGAATGACGGCAGTAAGGACAATTCGATGGAAATACTCATTAAAACCTATGATCTTGTTCTTACAGAACTTGATATTCATCCAAAAATTCAAACGAGAAAGATTAAAGGGCTTTACATCTCCAGAAATGCAGCTTTTAAAAAACTAATAGTCGTTGACAAAGAAAATGGTGGTAAAGCTGATGCTTTGAATGTAGGGCTTAACATTGCACAAAATCCGTATGTTGTATGCATTGATGTTGATTGTATTCTGGATAAAGATTCGTTACTTAAATTAGCAAAACCTTTTCTGGAATCTCATGGAAAGCGTATTATTGCTACTGGTGGTGTAGTTAGAATTGCTAACCAGTGCATTATTAAAAACGGACGCTTAGTTGAGGTTAATATTCCAGATTTGATGCTCCCAAGGATACAGGTTTTAGAATATCTTAGAGCATTTCTTCTTGGGAGAATGGCTTGGGGAAGACTGGATGGATTATTGCTTATTAGCGGTGCATTTGGCGCATTCGATAAAGAAATAGCAATACTTGCAGGCGGTTATGATACAAAAACGGTAGGCGAGGACATGGAACTGGTAGTGAGAATGCGCCGTTATATGCTTGAGAATAAAATACCTTATGCTGTTAGTTATATTCCTGATCCACTTTGCTGGACAGAAGCACCTGAAGATTTTAAAATATTCAAGAAACAGCGCAGTCGTTGGATGAGAGGAACAATTGAAACACTTAGTTTCCATAAAAAAATGTTCTTAAATCCTAAATACAAACTTCTAGGAATGCTAAGTGTACCTTATTGGACATTATTTGAATTCTTAGCCCCAGCAATAGAGTTTATAGGCCTTGTAATAACTATTGTATTTGTAGTATTGGGTTTACTCAACTGGCATTTCTTTTTTTTATTACTGTTTTTTGTTTACTTTTTTGCTGTTATGTTTTCGGTTATGGCTCTTTATAGCGAAGAACGTACCTATCATAAATATTTAAAGCAAACCGATTTTTTTAAATTGCTGTTAGCTGCTTTTGTAGAACCTTTGTACTTTCATCCATTAACAGTATATGCAGCTTTAATTGGTTACAAAGAAAAACTTATGGGAACTAAAGGCTGGGGCGAAATGACAAGAAAAGGTTTTACTAAGAAATAATAATATTTGAATTATTTAGAAAAATAAGATGTTTTTTTAAATAATTTCGGTCATTAGCATTTGGATGATATAATTGAAATTTTGTAAGTTTTTAATGTTTTAATAGAAGAATTAATTAATGTTTTTTTAATAAATTTGAAAAAAATATTTATAATTTTTAACTTAAGGTAGTTTTTTTAACGAATAATTTTCGGAGTGAATTTCATATAATACAATTGATTCGTCCGTATTACCCAACATAAAATGATATTAATTGTAGACGATATTAGAGCAAATATTATTGCGCTAAAAAAAACACTCGAGTTCCATAATATTGAAGTAGATACAGCAGAATCAGGAGAAGAGGCATTAAAGAAAATTCTAAAAATAAATTATTGTCTTATTATAATGGATGTCCAGATGCCTGGTCTGGATGGCTTTGAGGTTGTTAAGATTTTATCAGGAAATAAAAAGACCAAAGATATTCCAGTAATTTTCTTGTCAGCTATAAGTATCGAAAAAAAATATATTTTTAAAGGATATGAAACGGGTGCTGTGGATTATATAACGAAACCTGTTGATACTGATTTGTTAATTTTAAAAGTAAAAACATTTTTAAAAATTTATGAACAGCAAAATGAATTGAAAATAATGAAAGAGTTGCTTTATAAAGAAATTAAGATACGTAAAGAAGCTCAAGAAAATTTAGAAATAAAAATTGCTGAAAGAACTAAAGAATTAGTTTTAAAAAACGAAGCATTAGAGTTTAACAATCATGAATTACAACAATTTTCGTGGGTAGTATCGCATGATTTAAATGAACCTCTTAGAAAAATTCAAATTTTTATGGGAGTAATAAAAGAACTCTATTTACCAGATGATGATAAAGCAGCCTTATATATCAATCGTACAATTGAAAGTGCAGAAAGAATGCAAACTTTAATTACTGATTTACTAGAATATTCTAGATTATCCTCTAAGGTTGTTCCTAAAAAAACAGATTTAAATATTGTTATTCAAGAAGTAATTTCTGATTTTGACTATTTGATAGATCAAAAAAAGGCAATCATAACTGTAGATGAACTGCCAGTAATTGATAGTATTTCCAGCCAATTAAGACAAGTTTTTCAAAATCTGCTAGGAAATTCACTTAAGTTTTCGGGAAATATTGAAACTCCTTATATTCACATTAGTTCTCAATTTGTAAAAACAAAAGATTTTGATGCAGAAGTAGATCCAGAGGGACAATTTTGTGAAATTACAGTTACTGACAACGGAATTGGTTTTGACGAAGTTTATCTGGATAGAATTTTTGTAATTTTCCAAAGTCTAAATGATCGCCGAATTTATGAAGGAACAGGAATAGGTTTGGCTATTTCGAAAAAAATAATTGAGAATCACAACGGAATGATTACCGCAAAAAGTCAATTAGGTAAAGGCGCAAGTTTTATTATGATTTTACCAATAAATAGCAATATATAATCATTGGACTATAATTTATGAAAAACAATAATTTTAGAAGAAATTTATTAATAAGTTCAATAATTTCACTACTGGTTTTGACCATCAGTTCTACGGCTTCCTATATTAGTATAAAAAAATTATTAGATAGCGTTTTTTTGGTCAATCATACTCAAAAGGTTATTTATAATTTAAATGAAGGAAGTGCCTTAATTACCGATGCACAAACTAATATGCGTGGTTATTTAATTACGGGAAAAGAAGATTTTATCGATAAACTTAATGAAGCTCAGTTAGAGTCAAATACTTATTTTGATGAAATAGATAAATTAACTGTTGATAATCCATTACAGCAAAAAGCATTAAAAGATTTAAAAAATCTTAGAACCGATTTTTTTAAATACTTGAATAATCAAATAAATAATAAACGATTAGGTAAGCAAGCAATTTTTTTTGATCTCAACGGTGGTAAACTAAGAATGGACGAATTGCGTAGAAATTTTAGACGCATAGAGAACAATGAACAAATTCTTTTAAAAGAGAGAAATGAAAAAGCTGAACTTTATGGAGATTACAGTTCTATTTTAATTATAACAGCTTTTATTATTGCTTTTATTATTTCGATTATTTTTTTAATTAGAATTTTAAAAGATTTCAATGTTAGATCACAACTACAGCAAAAGCTAGAACTTAAAGATAAGGAGATTGCCGAAAGAATTGAAGTGATTAGTACTATTGCCACCAATATTTCAAATGGTAATTATGATATAAAAGTAGAAGACACTAAATCGGATACTTTAAGTAGTGTAGGAGAATCTTTAAATAATATGAGCTCTTCTTTAAAAAAGTCATTCAATTTATTATCGGACAAAGAATGGCTACAAACAGGTATTGCTAATCTTAATGATGTAATGTTAGGAGACAAATCATTGACCGATTTGACTAAAGATATTATTGAATATTTATGTAGTTATACAAACAGTAGTGCAGGTGTTTTATATGTTTTAGAAAACAATGAATTACACTATTCTGCAGGATATAGTTATATTCCAAATAAAGAAAAAAAATACATTAAAAAGGGAGAAGGCTTATTAGGACAAGTTGTAAAATCAAAAAAAACACTTCAGTTAAAAGAAATTTCCTCGGATTATATTCAAATTAATTATGCTTTAGGAAAATTAAAACCAACTCATATTGTTGCTTTTCCTTTACTAAATAATAAAGTGGAAGGAGCTATAGAAGTTGCTAGCATTTGTGGATTTACGGATCTTCAGTTAGAATTTTTTGAAATGGTGCGTAATAATATTGGTCTTGCAATAAAATCAGCTCAAAATCGCGAGCATATTCTTGAATTATTGGAAGAAACAGAGGCACAATCGGAAGAATTACGTATTCAGCATACAGAATTAGAAGGAATGAATGCCGAATTAGAAACACAAACCGAAAAACTTCAGGCTTCAGAAGAAGAATTAAGAGTACAGCAAGAAGAATTAGTTCAAACAAACGAAGAACTTTCGGAACGCAGTGCTTTATTAGAAGAAAAAAATATTGAGATCCAAAAAAAATCAGAAGCTTTAGAACTCACTACTCGTTACAAATCAGAGTTTTTAGCTAATATGTCTCATGAACTTAGAACACCTTTAAACTCTATTTTGCTTTTAAGTCGATTATTAGCTGAAAATAATAATAAGAGTATGAACGATGATGAAATTGAATTTGCTCAGGTAATTCAAAGTTCAGGAAACAGTTTATTAGCTTTGATAGATGAGATTTTAGATTTGTCTAAAATTGAAGCTGGGAAAATGGAATTGGAATATTTAGATGTTTCAACAAAGGAAATTACCGATGGCTTATCGAATTTGTTTTCTCAGGTCGCAAAAGAGAAAAAAGTAAAGTTTGAAATAATTGCTAACGAAGCTCCATTGGTTATTAGAACCGATAAAATGAGATTAGAGCAAATTCTTAAAAATCTAATTTCTAATGCCATAAAATTTACGGAGAATGGAGAAGTAACTTTAGAAATAAAAGTAAATACTGATGATGATAAAATAATTTGTTTTATTGTAAAAGATACAGGAATTGGAATACCATTAGATAAACAACCCTTAATTTTTGAAGCTTTTCAACAAGCCGATGGATCTACAAAACGTAAATATGGCGGAACAGGTTTAGGTTTATCCATCAGTAGGGAATTAGCAAAATTACTACATGGAGAAATTATATTAAATAGTGTTGAAGGTGTAGGAAGTACATTTACACTTTGTTTACCAAAATTTGGTTCACAAATCAAGAAGGAAAGTGTTGAAGAAACAGCTGTTCCAGAGATAGTGATTCCGGAGATTGAATCGAAAAAAGTAGCAAAAAAGAAATATATTTCCAGCACAATTCCAGATGAAATTGAAGATGACAGGGATTCTATTTTACCAGGAGACAAAGTAATTTTGATTGTTGAAGATGACAGCAGTTTTGCTAAATCTTTATTGTCTTTTAGTCGAAAAAGTGGTTATAAGGCTGTAATTGCTGTTCGAGGAGATTATGCACTTAATTTTGCTCTTTTGTATCAACCCGTTGGTATACTTTTGGATATTGAGCTTCCAATAAAAAGTGGTTGGGAAGTTTTGGAAGAATTAAAAAGTAATATACAAACCAAGCATATTCCGGTTCATATTATGTCTTCTCATAAATTAAAACAAGAAAGTTTGTTAAAAGGAGCTGTAGATTTTCTAGATAAACCAGTAGCTTTTGATAAAATTCCTGAAGTTTTTGTTAGAATCGAAAATATTATAAGTAAAGAATCTCAAAAGGTTTTAATCATTGAAGATAATCCAAAACATGCAAAAGCATTAGCATTCTATTTGGAAAGCTATAGTATTAATTCGGAAATTAAAAGTGAAGTTTCAGAAGGTTTGGTAGCATTAAATAAAGAAAATGTAGATTGTGTAATTCTTGATATGGGAATTCCAGATAAACAAGCCTATGAAATTTTAGATGGTGTGAAAAAAAGCCCAGGATTAGAAAATATTCCTGTAATTGTATTTACTGGTAAAAGTTTATCCCTTCAGGAAGAAGTTAAAATTAAAAAATATGCCGATTCTATTATCGTCAAAACCGCTCATTCTTATCAAAGAGTATTAGATGAGGTTTCGCTTTTTTTACATTTGATGGAAGAAAATAAGGCTACGGACACTAAAAAAGAAAATTATAAAAAATTAAGTATGCTAAATAATATTTTGCATAACAAAAAAGTATTGATTGTTGATGACGATGTACGTAACATCTATTCATTGACAAAAGCATTAGAAGTTTTTAAAATGAACGTCATTACAGCATTTGATGGTAAAGAAGCTATTAAAATGTTATCTGAACATCCAGATACCGATATTGTTCTTTTAGATATGATGATGCCTAATATGGACGGATATGAAACCGCTGAAAAAATAAGAATCAATCCTAAATTTATTACATTACCTTTAATAGCAGTTACAGCCAAGGCAATGATGGGAGATAGGGAAAAATGTATACAAGCAGGAGCTTCAGATTATATAACAAAACCTGTTGATATAGATCAATTATTGTCTTTATTGCGAGTTTGGTTATATGATAAAGTTTAATTAATAGCATTATATTATGAACAAAAAAAAACTCTTAATCATTGATGATGATCCTAGAAATATTTTTGCATTAGTAAATACTTTACGGGTCAAATCTTACGATTGCCTTTCTTGTTTAAGTGCTGAAGAAGCTTTAAAAATACTAGGAACAGATGAAATTATAGATGCAATATTAATTGACATGATGATGCCAGAAATGGATGGCTATGAAGCTATTCCATTAATTAAGAGTATACCATCTCGGAAATTAACTGTAATAATAGCGGTTACTGCACAAGCTATGGCAGGCGATAAGGAAAAATGTTTAAGTGCTGGCGCCGATGATTATATATCGAAACCTATAGATGTAGATAAATTGCTTATTGCATTATCTAAAATTTGAATTGAATTATGATAGAAGATATTGAATTAGAGGTTTTTATTAATGATGTTTATGAATATTATGGTTTTGATTTTGGAAATTATTCTAGAGCTTCATTAAAAAGACGCGTCAATAGAATATATCAGATTGATGGTTTAGTTAATTTTTATGAGTTTTTATCAAAAGTAAAATACAATCCTGAGTATTTTAAACGAGTAATTGATGAAATTACGGTTAATGTAACTGAAATGTTTCGTGATCCCTCTTTTTATAAAGTGGTACGCAATGAAATTTTACCCTTATTAGCAACTAAACCTTTTATTCGTATTTGGCATGCAGGCTGCTCTACAGGAGAAGAAGTATATTCGATGGCAATCTTATTGAAAGAAGCTGGATTACTGCATAAAACTTTATTATATGCTACAGATATTAACTCTCAGGTATTAGAAACGGCTAAAAAAGGAATTTTCCCTTTACGAATGATGAAAGAATATTCTATAAACTATAGAGATTCTGGTGGAGAAGAAGATTTTTCTAATTATTACATAGCTAATTATGGGAATGCAAAATTTAGCGAAGAATTGATTAGCAAAATGGTTTTTTCGCAACATAATTTAGTTTCGGATACTTCATTCAATGAATTTGATATGATTTTGTGCCGAAATGTTCTAATATATTTTGATAATGATTTGCAAAAAAAGGCAATCGAATTATTTGATGAAAGTTTGTCTTATTTTGGTTTTTTAGCTTTAGGTACAAAAGAGACAATAAAATATTCAATACCCCAAAGTAGATACAAACAAGTACAAAAGGAAAAAATATGGCGAAAAATACAATGATTTCTAATTGTAAAGTAATAATTATAGGAGGCTCAGCTGGGAGTTTACAGGTTTTAATAGACGTACTGCCCTCGATTCCTATGATACATTCTTTTGCCATTGTTATTGTACTTCATCGCAGAGCTTCTGATGATTTAACATTAGAAGATTTAATAAAAGTTAAAGCAAATATTCCAGTAAAAATAATAGAAGATAAAATAACCTTCGAACCTGGATATTTGTATGTTGCACCAGCTAATTATCATTTGTTGTTTGAAAAAAATAGTACAATTGCATTAGATACTTCGGCAAAAGTTAATTTTAGCCGACCAAGTATAGATGTTTCATTTGAATCTGTTTCCGAAATTTATGGAAATACTGTAATTGGAATTTTATTATCAGGCTCTAATTCTGATGGGACAGAAGGTTTAAAAGCAATTCAAAAAGCTGGTGGCTTGGTCATTGTCCAAGATCCTAAATCTGCAGAGATGCCTTTTATGCCCAAAAACGCAATCGAAAATCTAACTTCAGATTATGTTTTAAATACACAAGAAATATTAGACTTTATACTTTCCATAAATAATAAATTTTAATTATTTGAATAGTGTATAGTCGTGAAATAAGTTGACATGAAAGTTAAGGTATTTCAGGACGAGATAAAAAACAAAAAAGCCTTTAAATACTAGTATTTAAAGGCTTTTTGACTTTTAAAGTTTCTTTTGAAACTTCTACTGGCGGAGAAAGAGAGATTTGTCACTCGTTTCTAATGCGTTGTTTTCCAGAGATTTTATAAACTAAAGTTAAAATTTGGTAACCGAATTTACCCCCTTTTTTATCGTTTAAAATTCCATTAATTTGTGAAGTATAAAGGTAAATAATTAGCTAGTAAAAAACAAAGTTTTAAAGGATAAAGAATACTAAAAAATGAACTAGTTCTTTTATAATGTGATCATCTAATATGGTTATAAATTTGAATAGAATTATATTCTCATTTTAGCCAAAAATCAAGTGAGCAACTTGTTCATATTTTAATCCTGCATACGAACAAAACTCATCAATGGTTAAGAACTCGTTTTCGAGCTTGTTGAGGTCGGTTTTTACTTTTTGCATTAATCTTGTACTTTGACGATAACTCTTTCCAGTTATGCGTTGGATATCCTTTGGATAGATGCAAATTCTTTGTTTCTCTATTTTCATACTCTATCTATTACTTTGACTAGGCTTTAATTTACTGTAAAGGACTACTTGTCAGACTTTATTAAGCATAAATTTATAAAAAAAAGTGATTGTTAATCTGTCTCAAATAATCTATGGTATCTTTCTTCTAGTAGTGTTTTGTATTTTTCTTTGAAATGATCTGATAGGAATGAATTATCGATCCACTGGTGAGCGATGGGTTTGTTTTTTTGAAAGCGTTTTGCGATTCCTTTTAGTTGTTTTTCATTTAAGCCAAGGCTGATTCCTAGTTTTTTAAAATGTTCCCATTTCAATTTTTTCTTTTTTCCTTCCAATGTTAGTGCGAGTTCTTCGGTGTCTTCGGGGTTTACTATGGCTACGTTTAATAAATCATAGGCTGGTGCCAATGTCCAAGTATCTGCCGAATGAATCATCGAAAAGTTTTTCAAATGCATATCATTGTTGCCTGTTAGGAAACTGAAGATACCTAGTTCTAAAAAGTATAGTTTATCGAGTAAGGTGTTATCTGAGAACTCGTCCAGAGCTTTGCCTATCTTCTCCATGGAGCTTTTGTATTTGTCAAAAGCTTCTGTGATTTGGAACATGTCGAGCATGTGGATTTTTTCTCCGTTTTCAGTTCTGTCGATGCGTTTAGTGATATAGGACAGTTCTCCTGATTGCAATCGGATTAAGCTGGACTGGACGGTGTTAATTCCAAAGGCTTCCGCTATTCGCATGGTGAGGTGTTCGTTTTCGGGCATTTCAGAAAAATGTTCGGATGGTGGTTTGAAAATATAATTTCCACCCAAAGCACCAACCACCGTAAGACGTCCCTTGGTTCCATCATGTATTGTATTGTTTACTATAGATAACGATAACTTGGGTTGCACTCCAGGAACAGCTACACTTCTTTCCACCACATTTTTGGCCAATTCCGACATTTGCTGGAGTGAATGTTCGAATACAGGTTGTTGCCTGGTACCGAAAAATTCCAGACTGCATTGCTCGTGGAAATCACCTACGATTGTATCGTCTAATGATTGGTAACAATATAAGCATTTCTTAGGCATCTTCATTTGGTATTGGTTGAACACTTACCGCACCGATACAATTTTGGCAACAAGCCAAAAGAAGTCCCATGCGGTCGTTTGGATTAATTTTCCAGTTTTTAGAAGCGATATCCAGTAACCATCCTTCGGGAATTAGACCTTCAAAAAAAGGGAATAATCGTTTGTCAGTGTATGTTTCTGAGCGAACTGGCATCGTCAAACTGATGCTTTCTTTAGGATGTTCAGTAATGTAATTTTCATCGTAATGAAAGTGATAGTCACCGTCGTCCGTTTCTGTAAGTGTTCCCGCCAGATAGTCTTTATAATATATAGCTGCTTTTCTCATGCGTTCTCCTTATCAATTTTGGATAATTCTCTTGCATTTACTGGTGCCAG
>NZ_JBCFQK010000017.1:0-85798 GCF_041729735.1 Flavobacterium magnesitis
AATAGGGTTTTTTCGTTTACATCAATCATCGTTTTTTGGGTTCAACACAAAAACCTGTGTATTGACAAAATTTAAACATATATATTAGTTAGTCTAAAAAGAAAAAATTCTACATTCCTAACACCTCTGAATTGGGACCTAAAAGCTTTTATTACTTGCCTGTGGCAGGCAGGTTTGCATTGAAAGATTCGCTGAAGCATTAGTACTTCTGTTGTCAAAATAATTCAATATCGTTTGATAATGATTTATTATTGTTCTTGATAGGTAAAACCAATGACTTTATCAGTTGTTTTTTGAAGATATTATGTAAGTCCAGAGTTGGATTGTATGCTTTTTGGGAATCAGTATATATTCAAGCAATAGAGAGCTTCTTTCAATTTGATTTGAATTTTACTTTCTAGAGCCAATTTGGCATAAAAAAAGCTTATAAATTAAGATTTATAAGCTGAATTTGTTTTGTGGAGAATATCGGATTCGAACCGATCACCTCTTGCCTGCCAGGCAAGCGCTCTAGCCAAATGAGCTAATCCCCCGAAGTTTGGCAAATATAGTATTTTATAGGATTCAAAAAACAACTTTTAAAAAAACTATTCTTTTTGTTGAATATTTTTAACTTTACCTAAAAACTAACTATTCGATGAATATGCAAAGTTCTAATGGCTCCTTGATTACAACTATTGAAAATAATATTGCTACCGTTGAATTTGGACATCCAGCAAGCAATTCTTTCCCACGTTCCTTATTGGATTTGTTGACTTCCGAAATTAATAATTTAAGTGGTAATGATGACGTTAATGCGATTGTTTTAAAAAGCAAAGGAACGGTAGCTTTTTGTGCTGGTGCTTCTTTTGATGAACTTTTGGCTGTTTCAAATCACGAGGAAGGATTGGAGTTTTTCTCTGGTTTTGCTCATTTAATTAATGCTATGCGTCGTTGTTCTAAACTGATTATTGGACGTATTCATGGAAAAGCAGTTGGAGGAGGAGTGGGTATTGTAGCAGCTTGCGATTATGTTTTTGCAACTGTAACTGCTTCAATAAAATTATCCGAATTAGCCATCGGAATTGGTCCTTTTGTAATTGAACCAGCTGTGAGCAGAAAAATTGGAAAAACGGCGATGACCGAAATGACTTTAGCAGCTCATGAATGGAAATCCGCAGATTGGGCAGAACAAAAAGGACTGTATGCTGCCGTTTTTGAAACTACTGAAATATTAGATAGTGCTATTGCTGATTTTGCTTCCAAATTAGCTGCTTATAATCCCGATGCGTTATTCGAAATGAAGAAAGTGATTTGGGAAGGAACTGAAAATTGGGAATCGCTATTATTAGAAAGAGCTACAATTACGGGACAATTGGTTTTATCTGATTTTACTAAAAATGCATTGGAACAATTTAAACGTAAATGATTTACCATATAAGTTTTAATCTTAATGAATTAAAAATTCAATTCTTGTAATTAGGATAAGTTCATAGGAAATCTATTTCTTAAATCAATTCATTTTTTTATTCTTATTTATACAGGATTTCTAAATGATTCTTAATTTCTAAATGGTTTTAAAATCAAAAGCTTCTATTTTACAATTTGTATAAGTTCATAGAAGGAAAGCTATTTCTCATATCAATTCATTAAATTTGCAGTCAAAATAAAACCAAAATGAGTAATATCAGAATTACAAAACAATTTAGTTTCGAAACAGGTCATGCCTTATACGGTTACGACGGAAAGTGTAAAAACGTACATGGTCATAGTTATAAATTGTCTGTAACGGTTATTGGAAAGCCAATTACCAATCGTAATGATGTTAAATTCGGAATGGTAATCGATTTCTCGGATTTGAAAAAAATTGTCAAAGAAGAGATTGTAGATCAGTTTGATCATGCAACTGTTTTTAACGAAACGACTCCACATGTTGAGTTGGCTCAAGAATTAAAAAACCGCGGCCATCACGTAATTTTAGTAGATTATCAACCAACTAGTGAAAATATGGTTGTTGATTTTGCAGAAAGAATAATAGGACGCTTACCAGCAGGAATTACGCTCTTCTCTTTAAAATTGCAAGAAACAGAATCTTCGTTTGCCGAATGGTTTGCGAGTGATAATTTGTAGAAATTCCAATTTTTTAAATTCCAAGTTTATCTAAATGAAAAAAGTATATTTTGCTTCTGACCAACATTTTGGAGCACCAACAGCCGAATTGAGTTTTCCACGAGAACAGAAATTTGTTGCCTGGCTTGACGAAGTAAAAAAAGATGCTGAAGGTATTTTTCTTTTAGGTGATTTATTCGATTTTTGGTTCGAATACAAAACCGTGGTTCCTAAAGGTTTTGTCCGTGTTTTAGGGAAGTTGGCTGAAATTCGCGACAGCGGAATCCCAATTTATTTCTTCGTTGGAAATCATGATTTGTGGATGGATGATTATTTCGAAAAAGAGCTAAATATTCCCGTTTTTCATGACAATAAAGAGTTTACTTTTAATGGAAAAACCTTCCTTATCGGACATGGAGACGGAAAAGGTCCTGGAGATTTAGGATACAAACGCATGAAAAAAGTATTTACTAACCCGTTTTCTAAATGGCTTTTTAGATGGCTTCATCCGGATATTGGCGTGCGTTTGGCACAATATCTTTCGGTAAAAAACAAATTGATTTCCGGAGAATCTGACGTTAAATTTTTAGGCGAAGACAATGAATGGCTGATTTTATATGCCAAAAGAAAATTAGAAACCAAACATTATAATTATTTGATTTTTGGTCACCGTCATTTACCAATGATTCATCCAGTGGGAGAAAACTCCGACTATGTCAATCTAGGCGACTGGATTTCGTATTTTACTTATGGTGTTTTCGATGGAGAAAATTTTGAACTTAAAACATTCGAAAATTAATTTTGCCCATCTCCATTCAGGTAAATTTCCATTTTTATTCTAAATAAAGTTCCGTTAACCAAGTCTTTTAAGAACTTTAATTCAGCTATAGAAACTGATAGATCAAGCTGATACAAAGGTGTTTTTAATAAAAATTTACAGTTAGCATTCCTTAAAGCACAGCCTTCACAACAGTTGTTTTTGGCAATACTTTCGTCAATTAAATATTCAAATTCGTTTAATTCGTCAACAGTAAAAAACAGTCCAATTTCCTTAAATATCAATTGAACTCTGTTTGGAATAATGCCTTCTTGTTTTTCCCAGTAAAAAGTAATTCCGAGGCTATTGAGATAGATTTGTTGTATTTGCTCCATGATTTTTAATGTATGAAACAAATATAATTATTTATTTATATTAATTCTAAATAAAAATAATAAAAAATAAAACCAGTAATGATTCTGTAGTTAATCAAGCTGATTTTTTATGATATTCATCATTGATTCTAAACTGGTAACTTTAGTTTCAATAGCTTGACTTCCGTTGCCATAAGGTTCATATTTTTCTGGTTTTGTAATAGAAAATAAGCCTAAAACAGGAGTTTGTGAGGCACAAGCCAGATGCATAATTCCACTATCGGCACCAATAAAAAGAGATGTGTTTGCAATAAAAGCAGCTATTTCGCGAACATCTTTACTGTAAAAGGATGGCGCTTTGAAATTGATTTGAGAAACATTTTCAACTGGCAATACTTCTACAATGTTATAATCTGGAAAAGAGATTAGTAGTTTTTCATAAAAAGTATCCCACCAATCAGTGCAATAGCATTTTTCGCCTGTAGCAAAAGTAAAAATGGAAATTGTTTTTTTATTATTAGGAACAATTTTTTCTAATACTAATTTTGCATCCTGAAGTTCTTTATCGCTCAACTTGATGTTAATTGTAGGGACTGGTTTTTGTTGTTGTGGATGTCCAAGTTGATTCAAATAATGACGAAACTCATATACCGGATATTTTGCCATGTGCTTGTAATCTGGATGTTCCTGAACAATTTCTTCATTTAATTCTCCAAAAAACTTAAAATTAGCATTAGCCAATTGTGTTGACAAACGTCCAGAAGAAGAACCTTTATCGATATTAATGACTAAATCATATTTTTTTTGTTTGATTTTAAACCAAACCTGAAAATATTTTAGGAGATTATCAAAAGGTTTTCTGGGTAAAACAATGTAGCTTTCTACAGATGAGTAATTTTCGAAAATAATGGGAGCTAAATTCCCTTTTATAAATAAATCGATTTTACAATCAGGAAAAACACTATTGATTTCTTGAACTAATGGTGTGATAAGAAGTAAATTTCCCAGACGATGATTGGGACGAGAGATAAGAATGTTTTTAAAATCAACCACTACATTTGGATTGTGGTTCAATTTATTACTCCCAATATTTTTGGTTAAACCACGTGTAATTTTTCTTCTTACCGCATTAATTTCAGATTTGAAACTCATATATGTTCTTTTAAAAAAGTTGAAAGTACTATAAATTCAACCTAAACATATTAATTTATTTATTAAAAATTAATTTTTCATAGCAATTAAGCATTTTTTTAAGATTTTTCCGTTGTTTGTTGTGTGTCAATTCAATTAAGAATTATAAAAATTGAAATGAATTTTAGTCTTGATTTTCATGCTCTTCAATATCTTTAGTCAAATCTAATTTTCTAAAAGTAGGAGAGATGATTCCAGTTGTTAAAACCACTAGAAGCGTCATGCTTCCGCCAAAAACAACTGCAGTTACTGTTCCCATTAATCGAGCAGTTAGCCCACTTTCAAAAGCACCTAACTCATTTGAAGAACCAACAAACATGGAATTTACAGCTGAAACTCTTCCACGCATGTTATCAGGCGTTTTAATTTGTAATATCGTTTGACGAATAACCACCGAAATACCATCAAAAACGCCACTAAAAAACAAAGCAAAAAGAGAAACCCAAAATAAGGTAGAAAGTCCAAAAATGATAATACATACTCCGAAACCAAAAATAGCACTCAATAATTTCATTCCCGCATTTTTACTTAAAGGAACATAAGCTGTAATGAGCATGGTTAAGAAAGCTCCAACAGCTGGTGCTGCTCTCAAAAAACCAAAACCTTCTGGTCCTACTTTTAAAATGTCTTGTGCAAAAATAGGTAAAAGAGCTACCGCACCACCAAATAGTACGGCAACCATGTCTAGTGTAATTGCTCCTAAAACGGTTTTGTTATTAAAAACAAATTTGATTCCTTCGGCTAAACTTTGCATTACAGGTTCGCCAATTTTTGGATTCATAATTGGTTTTTTACTTATTTGAGATAAAGCCAATAAAGCCATAATTGAACAAGCAAAAACGGAGCATAAAGACCAATGAACCCCAATTAATGTAATGGAAAATCCTGCAACAGCAGGTCCTACCACCGCAGCAATTTGCCAAACGGAACTGCTCCAGGTAGCAGCATTGGGATAGATTTTTTTTGGAACAAGTAAGGATAAAAGCGAAAAAATAGTTGGTCCAAGAAAAGCTCTTACTAATCCTCCTAGAAAAACTAGAAAATAGATAGAATATAAAATGACTTGATTTGAATATCCTTCAACAACAGCTGGCCAGGTCAATAGAAAAAGGCCAAAACTAATTACTGAGAAGCCAAAAATACATTTCATTAATAATCCTTTTTTCTCTTTTTGGTCTACAATGTGACCTGCAAATAAGGCTAATGAAACTGCTGGAATGACTTCCATTAAGCCTATAATTCCTAATGAAAGAGCGTCTTTGGTAATGCTATATACTTGCCATTCGATTACTATAAATTGCATTGACCAGGCAAATACCATGGCAAAACGCAGGAATAAAAAGGTATTAAATTCTTTGTAACGCAAGGCAGCGTATGGATCTTTTTTGCCTATTTTTTTTAGATTCATTATTGAATGCTTTTTAATCGTAATTGGGTTGAAACATTCCCATTCCATTCATTTTCATCAATGCAATAAGCAGCTTGAAATGGTTTTTGATTCGTAGTCAAATCGATTTTATTTCCTAAACCAAAACCTATAGCGGCAATGCCTTCAGAGTTGTTTTGTTTTACAAATAGTTTCAAATGTTCGTCTCCAGAGCCTAGTTTTTTTGCATAACCTGTATCAATTACATTTTTGGTTAGAAAAACAGGTGTCATATTCATAGGTCCAAAAGGTTCAAATTGTTTCAGGATTCGGGTGAGTTTTGGTGTAATATCAGAAAAATTGATTTCCGCATCAATTTCTATTTCGGGAACAAGTCGGTCGGGATGAATCGTCTCCTGAACTTGTTTTTCGAAAGCTTCTTTGAAAACAGCATAATTTTCGGCTTTTAAGGTCATTCCTGCAGCATACATATGTCCTCCAAATTGCTCCAAATGTTCCGAACAAGCTTCCAGAGCATTATAAACATCAAATCCTTTTACGGAACGAGCCGAAGCAGCATATTTGTCTCCACTTTTGGTAAAAACCAATGTCGGGCGATAATAGGTTTCGATTAATCTGGAAGCTACAATTCCGATGACGCCTTTGTGCCAATCTTCCTGAAAAACTACAGTTGTAAAACGCTCTTGCTCCTGATTTTCTTCAATTTGCTGAAAAGCTTCTTTGGTAATCTGTTTGTCTAAATCTTTTCGGTCAGCATTGTATTTTTCGATTTCAGAAGCAAATTGTTGTGCTTGTTCAAAATCAAATTCGGTTAATAATTCTACGGCATGATTTCCGTGTTTGATTCGTCCAGCGGCATTAATTCTAGGTGCAATGATAAAAACAACATCGGTAATATCTAATGTTTTTTTCTTTATTTGATGAACCAAAGCTTTAATTCCGGGTCTTGGGTTATTGTTGATTACTTGTAAACCAAAATAAGCCAACACTCGATTTTCACCTGTCATTGGTACAATATCAGCAGCAATGGCAGTGGCAACCAAATCAAGATAGGGAGCCAAATCTTCGATGGTTTGATTTCGATTTAAACCCAAAGCCTGAATGAGTTTAAAACCAATTCCACAACCACATAATTCATCATAAGGATAGTTGCAATCATTTCTTTTTGGGTCGAGAATGGCAACAGCATCAGGTAAAGTTTCTCCTGGTCTATGGTGATCGCAAATGATGAAATCAATGTTACGTTCTTTGGCGTAAGCCACATGATCAATGGATTTAATTCCGCAATCCAGAGCAATTATTAATGAAAAACCATTGTCATCAGCAAAGTCAATTCCTTTAAAGGAAACCCCATAGCCTTCGTCATAACGATCTGGAATATAAGTGGCAACATTGGGATAAAAACTTTTTAAATAGGATGAAACAAGTGAAACAGCTGTAGTTCCATCAACATCATAATCGCCAAAAACCAATATGCATTCTTGGTTTTCAATGGCGTTTTCTATGCGTTCAATTGCCTTTTCCATATCTCTCATCAAATAAGGATCATGCAAATGTTCTAACGAAGGACGAAAAAAATGTTTGGCTTCTTCAAAAGTTTCAATTCCGCGTTGTACTAAAAGTTGGGCAACAAAATCTTCTACATTTAAGGCTTGTGCTAAATGTTTGATTTTGTCTTCCGAAGGTTTGGGTCTAAGAGTCCAACGCATTTGATTTGTGATTTTTGAATGTCGATTAACGATTTTTGATTTTATATCTGAAATCAAAATCGTTAATTGAAAATCTTAAATAATTTATTTCAACTCTAAAGCAGTTCCTTCAAATTCGATTCCGTCCCAACCGTGAATCATAAAGTTTCTAATATTTTGATGATTCGTTCCTTCTGGATCGCCTAATACTTCATCTTGGTAAAATGCACCAAAACAAAATAAGGTTTCAGCTTGAGATAAGTTTTGTAATTGAGCAAAAGCAAATAATTTACAAGAACCTGAGTTTGTTCCTGCAGCATTATGAGTATCTCCATTTTGAAAAGCGGTAGGAGTAAAGTTGTAATTTTCTTCAATAACAGCAATAGTTTCAGGAAAAGTGATTGCTTCTGGTGTTTCTTTTAATTTTTCTAAAAAGGCTTGAATGCTCATGATTTTAAATTTTATTTTTTGCCACAGATTAAAAAAGATTTTAAGGATTTTTAATCTGGGGTTAAATTTTTATTATTCTTTTTCTTCTTCTTTCGAAAATTTACTTTTCTTAGGCTCTTTAACGATGGTTTTTCCAGCAACAACTACAACAATTTCACCACGAGGAGCAGTTTTTTCAAAGTGAGCTAATACTTCTTTTGCGGTTCCTCGGCGGTTTTCTTCGTGTAATTTTGAGAGTTCTCTAGAAACACATATTTGTCGGTCTTCGCCAAAATAAGTCACAAATTCTGCTAATGTTTTTACTAATTTATGTGGGGAAACATACAGAATCATGGTTCTGGTTTCTTCGGCTAGTTCTAAATATCGGGTTTGACGCCCTTTTTTTTCAGGTAAAAAACCTTCGAAAACAAATTTGTCATTTGGTAATCCGCTATTCACCAGAGCAGGAACAAATGCGGTAGCGCCTGGAAGACATTCTACAGCAATTCCGTTTTCGACACAGGCACGTGTTAATAAAAAACCAGGATCGGAAATAGCAGGTGTTCCGGCATCAGAAATCAATGCAATATTTTCGCCAGCTTTGAGTCGGGAAATTACATTTTCGATGGTTTTGTGCTCGTTGTGCATGTGATGACTGTGCATGTGGGTGCTTATCTCAAAATGCTTTAAGAGTTTTCCACTGGTACGCGTGTCTTCGGCAAGAATCAAATCGGCTTCTTTTAGAATCCGAATGGCTCTAAAAGTCATGTCTTCGAGGTTTCCTATTGGCGTGGGAACGATATATAATTTTGACATAAATTAGTTTAAGCAGCGATTGTTGTTTATGTTTTTAAAGGAATTTTTTCTCAATAATTTCCATAAAACGTTCTTCATATTCTTCTTTTCCTTCCCAGTTGTTGTAATCGGGTTTTACCATTTCGTCTATGAAACTTTTGGTTTCGAAAAAATTATCATAGGTAATCAATTGATTCATCACACGATTGTAATCTTCATTGCTGTTGCCAAAAAGATGTTTTACAAATGCAATACGATCATTCAAATCGATTTCGATTCCTTTGGATAATTTATCATTTAAGGAAACCTTTTTTGGAGTTGCTTTCTCAGCGGTTTCAACAGCTTTTTGTACTGGAGTTTCTGCTGGTTTGATTGGTTCAAAAACAATCTCTTTTGCGGGAGCAGGAACGTCATCTACTTTTACAAATTCAGGTTCGCTATAACTTAAGCCTAATAAATCTTCAAATGAAATTTGTACAGTTTCAGTTTTTTTAACCTCTTCCTCTTGTTTCTCTTCTTTTTCTTCGTCTTCAGCTTCTTCTGTTAATTCAAATGCAGCCTTGAATTCCTCATCTTCTTTTACTTCAGCTTTTTCTTCCTCTTCATCTTCCTCAATTTCAGGTTCTGATTCATGAAATTCAATATTGTTGTCTTCGGTTTCCGTTTCTTCCACAGAAACTAATTCATCATCATCATTTTCGTCAGCTACAATTTCCTCATCGGTAGTTTCTTCTTCAATACTTGTTTCAGATTCAACTATTGCTTCGGCTTCTGTTTCTTCTTTTTCGGCAATAGGTTCATCGGTTTCCACATCCTGAAACATATTACTTTCGTTCATTTCTATTTCCGTTTCAACAGGCAACAAAGCTTCTTCATCATAAAAATTTTCGATTTCTTTTTCAATTTCGCTGTAGTTACCAATTGTAGGTCTTACATCGCTGTAATTCTCTTCTACAAATTTTAAAACAGACAGTTTTTCATAAAGTTTTTGGGTTTCCAAATACAATTGATTGACATCAGATTTATCCTTGATTTGTAATATTCTATGAGCGATGCTAATTAAATCGGCTTCTAATCTTTTTTTCATAATGATTAAATTATAGTATGTATTTTGGCGAATGACTTTTTGTTTGTTGAATGCAGAAGGATTTTTGAGATTACTTTTAATTAAGTACTCATAAACCTCCAAATTGCTAAAAATTTTCTACTTTTGAGAAAGTGTAAAAGTATAAAATCTTAAGCCGATTTATAAGTTTACAAAGTAATAAAAACTATTCATTTTTTAAGTTAGAAAAATACAAAATGTTTCTCGAAAATACAGTAAATCATAAAGAGCAATTTGGTTGGATTGAAGTTATTTGCGGTTCGATGTTTTCGGGTAAAACAGAAGAATTGATTCGCCGATTAAAAAGAGCACAATTCGCTAAGCAAAAAATAGAAATTTTCAAACCAGAGGTTGATACCCGCTATCATCAAGATATGGTGGTTTCTCACGATGCCAATGAAATTCGTTCGACACCAGTTCCTGCTGCGGCAAATATTGCTATTTTGGCACAAGGTTGCGATGTGGTTGGGATTGATGAAGCACAATTTTTTGACGACGAAATTGTAACAGTTTGTAATAATTTAGCCAACCAAGGCATTCGAGTAATAGTTGCAGGATTAGATATGGATTTTAAAGGAAATCCTTTTGGTCCCATGCCTGCTTTGATGGCGACAGCCGAATATGTTACCAAGGTTCATGCGGTGTGTACCAGAACGGGAAACTTAGCACATTTTAGTTTTAGAAAAACCGCAAATGACAAATTAGTACTATTAGGTGAGACTGAAGAGTACGAACCTTTAAGTAGAGCGGCTTATTTTGAAGCGATGCAAAAAAACAGCGAAGTTTAACTTGTTGACTGTTAGTTTGTTTTGGTAATTAGAATTTTATAATAAATTAACAGAATTATATAAATCGGATTCACTTGTGTTGGTCGTATATTTGTTGCATATTAATATTTAAAATTAAAAAGTCATGAAATATATTTATGTAATGTTAGCTTCTTTAATGATTGTTTCTTGTAAAAAAGCAGAAACAGCAGGAGTTATGGATGATAGCCAAGTTAAAATTGATTCTATGAAAATGGAAATGGTGAAACAAAAAGCGATTGACTCCATGAAAATAGAAATGGCAAAACAAGAAGCGGAAACAGCGGCTAAAGAAAAAGAGGTAACGGTGGTTAACCACACAACAACTCAAGCTGCTCCAGCTCCAGCAGCAAAAAAGAAATGGAGTAGTACTGCTAAAGGTGCCGTTATTGGTGCTGGTGTAGGTGCGGCTACAGGTGCAATTGTTAGCAAGAAAAAAGGAACAGGTGCAATTATTGGTGGTTTAGCTGGTGCCGGTGTTGGTGCTGGAACAGGAGCTATCATTGATGGTAAGAAGAAAGAATAAATTAATTTTTTATTATAAAAAAAGGCTGTTTCATGAATTTGAAACAGCCTTTTTCTATTTTCGGAAAGGTGAATACTTATATCTTTTTTCGCATTCTTGCTACAGGAATATCCAGTTGTTCACGGTATTTAGCAATAGTTCTTCTGGCAATTGGATAGCCTTTTTCTTTTAATAATTCGGCTAGCTGATCATCAGGAAGTGGTTTTTTCTTATCTTCTTCTTCAATAATATTTTGAAGTATTTTTTTGATTTCCAATGTCGAAACATCTTCACCCTGATCATTTTTCATGGCTTCTGAGAAAAATTCCTTAATTAATTTTGTACCATAAGGCGTTTCTACATATTTACTGTTAGCAACACGAGAAACTGTTGAAATGTCAAGACCAACAATATCGGCAATGTCTTTTAAAATCATCGGTTTCAATTTGGTTTCGTCGCCATCAAGGAAATATTCTTCCTGATAATGCATAATGGCGTTCATGGTCACAAAAAGTGTTTCTTGGCGTTGTTTGATAGCATCAATAAACCATTTGGCAGAATCTAATTTTTGTTTTATAAACTGAACTGCTTCTTTTTGAGAATTTGATTTATCCCTCGAAGCCTTGTAGGTTTGCATCATTTCCTGATAATCCTTAGAAACGTGTAGCGAAGGCGCATTTCTTCCGTTCAGGCTTAATTCTAATTCATTATCAACAATTCGAATAGCAAAATCGGGAACAACATTTTCAGTTATTTTGTTATTTCCTGTAAAACCTCCTCCTGGTTTGGGATTGAGTTTTTCTATTTCAAAAACCGCTTTTTTAAGGTGTTCATTCGAAATGTTGTATTTCTGAATCAGTTTATCGTAATGTTTTTTAGTAAAAGCATCAAATTGATTTTCGATAATATCGGCAGCCAATTCAACCGAATCCGTCGGAGTTTTATGTTTTAGTTGTAATAAAAGACATTCTTGTAAATCGCGGGCACCTACACCAGAAGGTTCTAATTGATGAATAACTTGCAACATGCGTTCTACCATGTATTCATCCGTATAAATAGCTTGGGTAAATGCCATATCATCCACAATATCAGGAATACTTCTGCGGATATAACCCATATCGTCAATACTGCCTACAAGAAATTCAGCAATCTCTCTTTCGTGATCGTCTAAGATAAAAGTATTGAGTTGGTTGATTAAATCCTGATGAAAACTGATTGGTGCCGCCAGTGGCGATTCGCGAGCTTCATCGTCATCGCTGTAATTATTTGCCTGGGTTTTATAATCAGGCGTGTCATCGTCACTTAAATATTCGTCGATGTTGATGTCGTCGGCATCAATGCTTTCAGAGTCATCGAAATCGTCATAATCATCATTTTCAAACTCGTCTTTTTCGTATTCCTCATCTTCTTTTCCAGTTTCTAAGGCTGGATTTTCATTCATTTCTTCTAAAAGACGTTGTTCAAAAGCTTGCGTAGGCAATTGAATTAACTTCATCAGCTGAATTTGCTGTGGAGATAATTTCTGGGATAATTTTAAATTTAAGAATTGCTTTAGCATAATAAGGCACTATTTTTTTATTGCCACGAAGGCGTAAAGTCACAAAGGTTTTTAATAATTCTTTTTTGTATTGATAAATCTTCGGATACCACTTTTTATAAGAGGTACATTAAAATTAATTAAAAAACCCAAATCTTTATTTAATAATTTCAAATGGCTTATAATTTGAGCGTCCCAAACGGGATTTATTTGTTCGACTGCTTTTACTTCTATAATGATACAATCTTCAATTAATAAATCCAATCGTAAACCTTCACTGAATTCAATACCATCATAAACAATTGGAATATCAATCTGTCTTTTTACATCTAGTCCCGCTTTTCTGATTTCATGAGCCAAACATATTTCATAAACCCTTTCCAGCAAACCTGGCCCAAGTTCTTTATGAACTTTGAATGCAGAATTAACAACAATTTTTGCAATGGCTTCGGTTTTTTCTGTAATCATGTTTTAATTGCCGCTAAGACGCAAAGGCGCCAAGTTGTAAATTATTTTATTAATGTAATATCGTTGATTTTTTTTTTAGTGCCTTTGCATCTTCTGGCTTTTTTTTAATTATTATTTAAAAAAACTTTGAGACTTAGTGCCTTTGTGGCAAATATTTTAAAAAAACTTCGCAGCGAGAATTAAAACTCTGCATTCATTGGTGTTCTAGGAAACGGAATTACATCACGAATATTGGACATTCCGGTTACAAAAAGTACTAATCTTTCAAATCCAAGTCCAAAACCAGAATGTGTTGCCGAACCGAATCTTCGGGTATCTAAATACCATGATAATTCTTTTTCGTCAATTCCTAAAGCCTTCATTTTTTCGACCAAAACATCAAAACGCTCTTCTCTTTGTGAACCTCCTACAATTTCTCCAATTCCTGGAAAAAGAATATCCATGGCACGAACGGTTTTTCCGTCTTCGTTCAAACGCATGTAAAACGCTTTAATATTTGCCGGATAATCAAACAAAATTACCGGACATTTAAAGTGTTTTTCTACCAAATAGCGCTCGTGTTCCGATTGTAAATCGGCACCCCATTCCTTGATAATATAACTGAATTTTTTCTTTTTATTTGGAGTCGATTCTCTCAAGATGTCAATGGCTTCCGTATAAGAAACACGTTTGAAATTGTTTTCTAAAACAAAATTCAGTTTCTCCAGCAAAGTCATTTCGCTTCTTTCCGCCTGAGGTTTTGATTTTTCTTCTTCTAAAAGTCTTCCTTCTAAAAACTTCAAATCGTCTCCACAATTATCCAAAGCATATTTGATTACGTACTGAATAAAATCTTCAGCCAAATCCATATTGTCATCCAAATCATTGAAAGCCACTTCCGGCTCGATCATCCAGAATTCTGCCAAATGGCGAGAAGTATTGGAGTTTTCTGCTCTAAACGTTGGTCCAAAAGTATAAATTTGTCCCAAAGCCATGGCAAAAGTTTCGCCTTCCAGTTGTCCAGAAACCGTTAAATTAGTATGTTTTCCGAAGAAATCTTTCTTGTAATCAATGTTTCCTTCTTCATTTTTTGGCAAATTGTCCAATGGCAACGAAGTCACCTGAAACATTTCTCCAGCTCCTTCGGCATCAGCTCCAGTGATAATTGGCGTATTCACATATACAAAACCTTTTTGCTGAAAATAGTTGTGCACCGCAAAGGATAATACCGAACGAATACGCATAATTGCACCAAAAGCATTCGTTCTTACACGCAAATGTGCATTTTCACGCAGGAATTCCAGCGAATGTTTTTTAGGTTGCATTGGGAACTTCTCGGGATCTGAATCTCCAAGAATTTCTAATTTCGCTACCTGAATTTCATATTTTTGTCCTGATCCCTTACTCTCAACCAAAGTTCCAGTTACCGAAACCGCAGCTCCGGTAGTGATTCTTTTTAAAATTTCGTCAGCAGTATTTTCAAAATCGACTACACATTGAATGTTGTTAATGGTAGAACCATCATTCAAAGCAATAAATTGGTTGTTTCTAAAAGTTCTCACCCAACCTTTTGCATTTACTTCCTGAAGCGTCGTGGTACTATTTAGTAAGTCTTTAACTTTGGTATGCCTCATTTTGCGTATAGAGTTAATTTTAAAATTCCTCTTGTTCTTAATTGCAAATATAAAGGATTTGTTTGTAAATGCCATTGCAGGAAAGAGTCTATTCAGGTGCAGTCATTGTGATTTTTTAATTAACAAATTGAATTTACTAAAGATTTATGTATCGTCCCTACGGGACTTTCTAATGAATATCAACTATTTTACCCCGAAATAAATTTCGGGGCTACAAAATGCGTCGTTCCTACGGAACTTTATTGTCTAAATCTGGTATAGAAATTCAATTCATTTTATAGAAGCGTGTCAAAGAGCCGTAGGCTCGGCATATTTTGTAGGGATGGATTTTAATCCATCCACAATTGACGGTAATTTGTGGGAATGCGTAGGTCTCGATATAATATTTCTGGTTGTTTTTGTTTTGATTATGCGCGTTACAAACGCTTCGATTTTTCTTTTAATTGGAGTAGGTACTCGATGCAATCGAGCACCAGTTGGTCAAATTCCTATTTTATTAATATCGAAAAAAATGTTACAATAACAAAGTAAAGTGTAAATGTTGCTAATACAACTCCTGTCACCTTCAAATATTTTGAGGCCTCTGAACCTTCTTCTCTAAAAATATTAAAATTCGTAATTGCACCAACAACACCAATTGCACCTCCAATTGCACCTCCTGCAAATAATAATATAATTGGTAATCCACCTAAAACATATTGAAACCATTTAAGTTTTTCTACTATTTGATTTTTAACTCCATTTATTTCTAAAGTTGGAATAAAGTCAGGAAATGATTGTTTGGGAAATGCTTTGATTAAGTCGCTAGTTCCATTAGGTATAAGAAATGGTCTGCCTTTTTCCTTTGATTGCTCAACTTGAACATTGTCTTTTAGTAATTTTGATTTTCCTGTCCAGATTGATGTTTCTATTTCAAAATTAGAATTTGGAAAGTCTAGTAGTTGAAATTTATGCTTCATATTTTATCTATTTTGTTTTTCTGTGTTGTTGTGTTAGCAGATGCTTTTTTTTCGTTTACTAATCTTCTTAATGTAAAAAACACCATAAAAACATAGGCTATTATTGGTAAATAATATTTTTTAGAAAATTCTATTACTTTTTGGTAAAATATTTTATATTTATTTTTTTCGAGATATTCATTTTGTACTCTCTCAAGATATTCATTTTGTAATCTACCTGAAATACAAATAAAGGGTTTTATCTCTTTTAAATTTTTATCAGGTTTCGGTATTCTTGGATTAGCAAACCAGATGTCATTTTTATATGTTAAGAAAGTGGAAGCTTTTTCTGTATTTAAAATGTCGATAACTCTAATGTAAGACCAATATTGTGATTTTTTTTCGAAATGAAATTTTATTCCTTTTATTGAATCCTTAGTTAAAATTATTTGTTTCACACTTTCTTGAGCAATTTTTAATTTTGCTGTATCAGACCCTAAATCACCGGTTATATTTACAACTGCGAACTTCTTTGAATTTAAAAAATTTGTAGTTTCCTCTTTAAAATCTGTACCATTCCAAACAGATAAACTTAATGATCCATAGGTGGTAAAAGCATCTATATGTTTCAAGTATATAATGCACATAATAGGAAGCATTATGATGCTAATTAATCCTGCTAAATAATATTTTTTTTTATGTTTTCTCATTTTTATAGATAACTACTAAATCATTTATAAATGAAATTAATTTATTGATATTTAGTGTTGTATGTGAGGTTTTGTTTAGTATTGTTTTTCTCAAATATATTAAATTTTTTTATAAAACGGAATTTTCTTACTCTAACTGCTAACTTGACTCACTCTTTTTAAAAATCTCAAAATTACCGCTTCAAAAACAAAAAATCCTATCTCATTCCTGAAAAAGAGATAGGATTTTAAGTATTTCACAAATATTAATTTTAACTATTATCTTCTAATTCCAGAATTAAATTAGCAATAAGCGCCGTCCATCCTGTTTGATGGGAAGCACCGAGTCCTTTACCATTGTCACCATCAAAAAATTCATAGAAGAAGTGCTCGTTTCTAAAATGTTCGTCTTTGGCAAAATGCTTTTCATGGTCGTCAGCATGGTATTGAAATTTACCTTCTTCGTTTCTTTCAAAGAGTTTGATGAGTCGTTTGCTCAGTTCGTTTGCAATTTCTTTTAGGTTTAGTTTATTTCCAGAACCCGTTGGGAATTCATACACATAAGTTGGACCGTAAAAAGTGTAATATTTTCGCAACGATTGAATAATCATATAATTTAATGGCATCCAGATAGGGCCTCGCCAGTTTGAATTTCCGCCAAACATAGCCGAACGACTTTCGCCAGGTTCATACTGAATTTGGTGCGAATTATTAAATACAAAAGGATGGTCTTTGTGGAACTTAGAAAGTGAACGAATTCCAAACTCGGATAAGAACTCATTTTCATCCAGCAAGCGTTTTAACAAATGTTCTAATCTAAAACCGCGCATGATGGAGAATAGAAAATTGCCATCTTCGTTGAATTTATCTAAATTAGAAATTAACGAGGCTAAGTCGGGACGTGTTCTTATAATTTCGTTCGCCCGTCTTCTAAAATCTTTTAATTCATCAAATAAATCTTTGTGCATTATTTCGACTGCAAACATTGGAATTACACCCACTAATGAGCGAACTCTCAAACGCTCCGTTTTACCATTTGACATTTCGACAACATCATAATAGAAATTGTCTTCGTCATCCCAAAGTGAAATGTCTTTTTTACCAATGTGATGCATCGCCCAGGCAATATTCAAAAAGTGACGGAAAAACTTAGCAGATACTTCTTCGTAGATTTTGTTGGTTTTTGCCAATTCGAGTGACATTCGAAGCATATTCAACGAAAACATAGCCATCCAGCTTGTCGCATCGGCTTGTTGCATTTTTTTAATTCCTTCAGGCATGTGATTGCGGTCGAAAACTCCAATGTTATCCAAACCTAAAAATCCACCTTCAAATAAATCGGTACCACTGGTATCTTTTTGGTTTACCCACCAGGTGAAATTGATAAGCAGTTTTTGGAATGCTTTTTCCAGAAATGGAGTATCGGCTTTGCCAGTACGAACTTTGTCTTTTTCGTAAACATGCCAAACTGCCCAGGAATGAACAGGTGGATTTACATCGCTAAAATTCCATTCGTAAGCAGGAATTTGACCATTAGGATGCATATAACTTTCTTGTAAAACTAACAGCAATTGTTGTTTAGCAAAATAAGGATCGATTTCTACAAAAGACGCCATGTGAAAAGCCAAATCCCATGCGGCATACCAAGGATATTCCCATTTGTCGGGCATGGAAATAATGTGTCGGTTATTAAGATGTTGCCAACTAAAATTGCGTGGATTCGTTCTGTTTGCTGGTGTTTCTTCGGTTCCACCAAACAGCCATTTGTGGATATTAAAATAATAGAATTGCTTTGTCCACAACAAACCTGAAAACGCACTTTTTGCAATCGCGCGATGTGCTTCGGGGATTTTTTCGTTTATGGTTTCGTTATAAAAAGCTTCACATTCCTGTTTTTTTTGTTCAAATAACATTTCAAAATCTGCCCAAGGGTTTTCTAAGGCAATATTACTTAAACGGAGGTTAATGCTTTTTTCTTCGCCAGCTTTTAAATCGAATTTGTACCAAATGGCTGCTTTAGTCCCAATTTTGTTAGGATTTACAGTCGATTCGCCATTTACAACGTGATTGTTAATTCCGTCTTTAACATATTCATATTCGCTAGGAACATTGTAAATACGTTCGTTATTGGTTTCATTTTCGCAAAATAACTGTTCGCCATGTTGATGATAGAAGTAATAGTCTCCATTTCTGCTGCTTTTAGTAAGTATCACATTATTAGCAACAGATTCCATATTAGGACGTGGATGTCTGGTGTTGTGTTTCCAGAAATTACGAAACCAAATATGTGGCAAAACGTGGATACTGGCATCAGTTGAAGCTCTATTAACCACGGTAATTTTCATCAATATATCATCAATACCAGCTTTGGCATATTCGATATAACAATCAAAATAAGCATTGTCTTTAAAGGCATTGCTGTCTAGTAATTCAAATTCGGTTTCTTCCCGACTTCTCCTATTGTTGTTGACTAAATCGGTATATGGAAATTCGTTTTGTGGATATTTGTAAAGGTATTTGTTGTAAGTGTGTGTAGGCGTAGAAAGTTGATGAAAGTAGAGTTCTTTAACGTCTTCACCATGATTTCCCTGATTGTTGGTAAGTCCAAATAAACGTTCTTTTAGGATAGGATCTTTGCCATTCCAAAAAGCAGGTGCCAAACACAAAATCTCTCGAGAATCGCAAAAACCACCAATTCCTTCTTCTCCCCATCTGTAGGCATTGCTTCGTGCTTTGTCATGGTCGATGTATTCCCATGCTTCTCCATGTTGACTGTAATCTTCGCGAACGGTTCCCCATTGTCTTTCGGCCAAATATGGTCCCCATTTTTTCCAATTTTTGTAGTTATTAGCAACGGCTAATTTTTCTTTTTCCGAATTGGTATTCCCCATGTTGTTTTGTACTAGTTAGTGGTATTATTAATATTGAGACCAGTTTTTAAAAACTCATTTTAATGTAATTTTTCTAAGTGGTCTTTAGTAAAAATAAGATTTTTTTCCACATCTGCCCATTTGGTGAAGAAGTATTGCCTAATTGTTGGTATTGTTAAGAATCTTTTTGTTTATCGAAAAAAAATATGTTATTTTTTTGATGAAGTAGTATCCGTTTTATTCTATTAGGACACCATCTTTGTAGTTGGATTTTTTAGTTCCATTGCTATTATAAATAATTCCATTAAATTCTTTCCTATCTTTCCATTCGCCAACAAATTTTTCTCCATTTACATAAGTCATTGTACCTTGTCCATTTTGTTTGAAGTTTAAAAACAAACCGACATATTTATCACCATTGGGCCAAGTATAAGTTCCTTGTCCAGTTCTACTTCCATTCTTCCATTCCCCAGAATATTTTTCACCATTTGTATAGTCGATAGTTCCTTGACCATTCATTCTGCCATCTTTCCAATCGCCTGCATAATTATATTTTTCACTAATGTTTATAAGCGTTCCTTTGCCTTCAAATTTGTCTTCTTTCCATTGACCACTATAATTAGAGCTATCTGGATAAATTTGTGTTCCTTGACCATTCAATTTCCCTTCTTTGAATCCACCTGTATAAATATTTCCACTTTCGTATATTCGGGTTCCTTGACCATTAAATTTGTTGTCTTTCAATTTGAATTTTCCAGAGTATTTTAAATCTTTTGCATAAGTTATGAATCTTTGCTCTTTTGTGTTTTGATCCGTCCATTCGAAAGCAAATTTCTGTCCATTTGGAATATAAAAAGTACCAAGGCCATCGAATCTATATTCTTTCCAATTGCCAATATATTTGGCTCCATTTGCATAAGTCATAGTTCCTTTACCGTTAAATTTGTTGTCTTTCCATTCGCCAACATATTTAGAGCCATTGTTATAAGTCATTGAGCCTTGTCCGCAAAAACGACCGTCTTTAAATTCTCCTGTATATTTATATACTTGTTTAACATGAAAAGATCCATATCCATCCAGTCGATTGTTTTTCCAATTTCCTTCGGCTATTCCTTGACTCAAATTAGCTATGCCTTTACCGTTTGCTTTTCTGATAATCCCATCATATTCGATTTCACCTTTATAATAACCACAATTTTTTGGAAAAGGACAAATTAATATAGAGTCGTTTTCAGTGGTAGTAAGCGCTGTTTTTTCATTTACAGTGTTTTGCGCATTGCAAATGAAGCTAACTAATAGAAATAGGAAGATTAAATTTTTGGTCATTTGGAGTTGGTTTTATAGTAATCAATTCCAAATATATTAATTTTAAGTTTTGTTTGTAAGAAAAAACTATTTTTAAATAAAAAACTTCCCGTCTTAAAAAGAGGGAAGTTCATATATTTGTGATAAGATTTTAAATAAATTATAATTTGAAGTTTCTAACATTAAAATCCACTTGGGGAAATGGAATGTTAAGGTTGTAATCAGTAAATTTAGTATATACTTTTTCATTCATGTCAAAAAATACGTTCCAATAATCAGGACCATCTACCCATACTCTTACGGTAAAATTAACTGAACTATCTGCTAGTGCCGAAAGTCCTATAAAAGGAGCAGGATCTTTTAAAATTCGATCGTCTTGGGCAATAAAATCATTAAGAGCTCTTTTAAAATTTTCTACATCATCACCATAAGCAATTCCGAATGTCCAATCTACTCTTCGTGTTGGCTCAGCTGAATAATTAATCAAAGCACCTGTAGAAAGCGGCCCGTTAGGAATAATAACTAATTTTTTGTCTGGAGTATTTAGCATGGTCGAAAAAATGCTGATTTCTTTTACTGTTCCTGTAAACCCTTGTGCTTCTATAAAATCACCAATTTTAAATGGTTTTAGAATTAAAATTATAATTCCTCCAGCAAAATTTTGAAGCGTGCCCGATAGCGCCATACCAACGGCAAGACCAGCCGCACCCAGAATAGCTACAAACGAAGTCATTTGGATACCAATAATACCCATAACCGTAATAACAACCAAAACTTTCAAGGTAATGTTTGTCAAACTTTTTAAGAAAGGAACTAGTGATTGATCAATTTTTGATTTCTCTAATGAGCGTCCTACAGCTTTAGTGACCATTCCTGTAAACCACAAACCGATAATCAAAACAATGAGTCCGCCCAATAATTTAGGTGCGAATTCAAAACCAAAATCGATTGTTTTTTCTATGTATTTATTTACTAATGTAACGTGTTGATCTATTGCCATTTTAATTTAATTTTATATTCTTATTTATCTTCTAATTCATCCTGATGATCTAAAACATCAATTTTTGGTTCAATAAATTCCTGCTCATTAGCTAATGATTTGTTTAATGTTAATACCAAACAAGGCAATAACATTAAATTAGATAACATTCCAAACGCTAATGTAATAGCAATTAATCCTCCAAGAGCCACGGTTCCTCCAAAATCAGATAGCATAAAAACTGAAAACCCAGCAAATAATACCACCGAAGTGTAAAACATACTAATTCCAGATTCTTTGATTGTTGCAAAAACGGATTTTTTTATCTTCCAGTTGTTGTTTGTTAATTCCTGTCGGTATTGTGCTAGAAAATGGATGGTGTCATCTACAGAAAGTCCAAAAGCAATACTAAAAACTAATATCGTGGAAGGTTTTAACGGAATACCAAAATAACCCATCAATCCAGCCGTGATCATCAATGGAAGTATGTTTGGAATTAAAGAAACTACCACCATTTTGAACGAGCGGAACATGAAAACCATCAATAATGAGATTAACAAAATAGCAAAAAGAATAGAGCTGACCAAATTGTCTAATAAGTATTTAGTTCCTTTTTCAAAAACCAAAGCTTTTCCTGTCATCACCACTTTATAACGGTCTTTTGGAAAAATAGTATTTATTTTTGACCAAAGTTGGTCTTCTATTTTAGCCATGTTTCCAGTTCCAATATCTTTCATAAAAGTAGTCATACGTGCTACTTGCCCCGTACTGTCTACATAACTTTTCATGATGTTTTCTTTACTGTCTTTAGTTGCATTTTTAGCATAACCCAAAATAAAGCTTTGCTCTTGCGACGTAGGCAATTCATAATAGTCAGGATTTCCGTTGTAATAAGCTTGTTTGGAATATTTAACCAAATTCAGAATCGAAATAGGCTTAGATAATTCAGGAATTTCTTCAATAGTTTTTTGTAATTCGTCCATTTTTTTCATGGTCGAAAGTTTCATAACACCTTTTTTTCTTTGTGTATCAATAGTAATTTCTAGCGGCATTACTCCATTAAATTCTTTTTCGAAAAAAAGAATGTCTTGAAAAAAGCCTGTTTTTTTAGGCATATCTTCAATTAAACTTCCCGAAGTTTGAATTTTTAAAGCACCAAGACTACTAATTAAAAACAAAAATATAGCTACTGCATAGACATAACGACGATTGTATTTTACTGTTTTTTCTATCCAAGCCATAAATGTTTTAGTATAATTACGACTTAAATGTTCCAGATGACGGTCTTTAGGAACGGGCTGGTAGCTATAATAAATAGGAATTACAATTAAACATAAAAAGAATAAAGCAATAATACTCAATGAAGAAACAATACCAAATTCTTTCAATAATTCACTTTGAGTAATAATAAAAGTAGCAAAACCTGCCGCCGTTGTTAAGTTGGTCATTAGAGTAGCTGTTCCTACTTTGGTAATAACCCTTTGTAAAGCACGCGCTTTGTTTCCGTGAGCACGATATTCCTGTTGGTATTTATTGGTAAGAAAAATACAATTTGGAATCCCAATTACAATCACTAATGAGGGAACAATAGCGGTAAGTACGGTAATTTCGAAATGGAATAAACCCAATAATCCAAAAGTCCACATCACACCAATAATTACAATTAGCATCGAAATTAAAGTAGCACGGAACGATCGGAAAAAGAAAAAGAAAATCAACGAAGTAATCAGTAACGAAGCACCTATAAACAAACTGATTTCATCAGTTATACTTTTTGCATTTAGCGTTCTAATGTAAGGCATTCCCGAAACACGCAAGTCAATTCCTGTTTCTTTTTCAAAAGCTTCCACTTTTGGGATAAATTCGTTTAGAATAAAATCTTTTCGAGCCGCAGTATTTACAATTTTCTTGTCCATGTAAATAGCGGAGCGAATGGTGCCGTCATTATTAAAAAGCAATCCTTCATAAAAAGGCATGTTTTCGAATAAATCTTTTTTGACAGTAGTAAGATAAGCTGGATCGATAACTTTGTTTTGGTCAACAAAAGGCACTAATTCGAAGCTTTCTATGGCTTCATTTTTTTGTAATTTTTTCAAATCACTAACTGATACCACTAAATCAATTTCTTTTTGCGATTTAAATTCAGTCATCAATTTGTTCCAAGCCGTGAAAACCTTTGGCGTAAAAAGCGCATTGTCTTTAACACCTACCACAATCAGATTTCCTTCTTCGCCAAATTTGTCTAGAAAAGCATTGTATTCAGTGTTAACGATGTTGTTGTCAGGAAGTAAGTTGGCTTCTGTAAATGAAAATCGGATGTTTTTCCATTGAAAAGCTAAGAAAAGGGTTATTAGAAAAATAAGTCCTAGTATCGCTATTTTGTTTTTAAGTACAATTCGGGCAACAAATTCCCAGAATCCCACTTTTAATTTCTTTTTCATAGGGTTTTAAATGGCTGCAAATGTATTAAAAACCATAGGAATGGAGCGGATTATTTGTAAATTTTAAATTAAATTTAGGTTTTTTAGCGGTGTTTTCTTAGTCTCAAAGTTAATTTTAGGGATGTAAATACTATTGAAGAATTTAGCATCTTTGTGTAGCATTTTGAATTTTAAAAAAAACAGAGTACGAGGTAGTTTTTGCTTTCTGGCAAAATAACTTTCCTCAAATTTTAATTATATAATCATAAAGAAATGAGTTGGGTATTATTGATAATTGGAGGTTTATTTGAAGTTGCTTTTGCCTCTTGTTTAGGAAAAGCTAAAGAAACTACCGGAATGGAATCAGCCTACTGGATGTTGGGTTTTTTAGTGAGTTTAACCATAAGTATGTTTTTATTGTACAAAGCTACTCAGGAATTACCTATTGGAACAGCTTATGCAGTTTGGACAGGAATTGGAGCTGTAGGTACCGTTTTAGTTGGGATTTTAGTATTTAAAGAACCAGCTACTTTTTGGAGATTATTTTTCATAGTAACACTTATTGCATCCATCATTGGGCTGAAATTTGTGTCAAGTCATTAATAAATCGAACCGAAATAGATTATGCAACAAAGCGATAATATTATTTTTATTTTTTTAATTATCATTTTACTTCTAATAGTCATTATTGGTTTTATGATCTATCAATTAATGCTTGCCCGAAAGGAAAAAAATGAGGCTAAAAAAAGCTTTTTTGACCTCGAAATGAAAGTGAATGATTTGCAATTAGAGACATTAGAAGCCAAACTAAATCCACATCTTTTCAAGAATATTTTGAATTCAATTCAATCGCATGCTTATCAAACCTATTTTGCTTTGGATAAATTAGCCAATGTGTTGGATTATATTTTGTACGAAAGCAAGAAAAAATATGTTACAGCCAAAGAAGAAATCGACTTTGCGCTGAATTTAATCGAAATCAATAAAATCAAAATCAGTCCGCTTTTTGAATTAAAGATAAAAACCAAAATCAATTCAGAAGAGAAATTATATGAACAGCCTTTGTTAGCTCCGTTAATTTCTATCGATTTGATTGAAAACGCATTTAAACATGCTGATTTACAGAGTTCAGATGCTTTTATTTCAGTTCTTTTTGAGTTTAAGGACAATGTTTTTTCAATGACGGTTTCTAATAAAGTTTCGGATAAAAAAGTATTAAAAAAAGAACGAAGCGGTATTGGAAATACTACTTTAGAACATCGCTTGCGAATTATTTATAAAAATAATTTCAAACTAGAAAAATTTATAGAAAACAATATTTATACTGCTCACTTAAAGATTAATCTGCTTGAATACAAAACTGAAATGCTTGCTTCTAGATGATGAGTTACCTGGATTAACGTACCTGAAAATGCTTTGCGAACAAATTCCCGAAGTAGAAATTGTAAAAACGTTTAATAATCCTGAAAAACTGTTGGCTGAAATTCCTAATCTCGATTTTGATTTATTAATCACGGATATCGAAATGCCAGCAATTGACGGATTGCATCTGGCCAGTTTAGTGCAGGATAAAATGGTCGTGTTTTGTACAGCATACAAAGATTATGCAGCCGATGCTTTTACTATAGATGCTATTGATTATATCACAAAACCAGTAAAATTAGAGCGTTTGCACAAAGCGATTTTAAAAGCTTTTGAACGTTTTAATAGCGCAATTAACACAAAGAGATTTATTCAATTAAATACAGATAAAGGAAAGAGTCTCTTGTATTTTAATCAAATTCTATACATCAAAACAGCTTTGGGCGATAGCCGTGATAAAACCGTGCTTTTAGTTGATGGAAGTTGGCTGAATTTGAAGAATATTAACTTCGATACGCTTTTAAAAGAATTACCAGAAGCCGATTTTTGTCGTGTGAACAAGAAAGAAATAGTAGCAGTTAAGGCAATTAAATTTTTCAATCACAATGAAATTGTTTTGCATCATTTAGATGAAAATGAAAAAAATAGCAGCTTATTATTAAGTGAAACCTATCGTGCCGACTTTTTGAGAAAGATAAAAATATAACTTATTACAAAGTTTTCCCTACTTGTTACATAGATTAAAAATTAGGTTTAAAATTACTTTTTCACTTAAAAATCACTTCTGATATTTGCTCAAAGAATTAAAAAAACGGGTTATGAATAATATTAAAAACTCTTTGTTTTACATTACAGTTATTGGTGGTTTTACAGCTTTAATTTATTGGTTAATTTCAATAGGGCCTTCGCTTGAAGTAGGACGTGGAATTGTTCCTAAAAGCATCGAAAGCAATCATTGGAATGATTTTTTACATTCAATGGTTGATAATTTACAACATCCGTTAGCTATTTTATTGGCTCAAATTGTGACTATTATTTTAGCGGCGCGTTTGTTTGGTTGGATTTTCAGGAAAATTGGACAGCCATCAGTAATTGGTGAAATGATTGCCGGAATTGTTTTAGGTCCATCATTGGTCGGAATGTATTTTCCTGAATTTTCAGCTCTTTTGTTCCCTGAGGCTTCTTTAGGAAACTTGCAGTTTTTGAGCCAGATAGGATTGATATTTTTCATGTTCGTAATCGGAATGGAATTGGATTTGAAAGTACTTAAGAACAAAGCGCATGATGCCGTTGTAATTAGTCATGCCAGTATTGTAATTCCATTTGCCTTAGGATTGACTTTGGCTTATTTTATCTATCCGGTTTTTGCACCCATGGGAGTGGAGTTTTCTTCTTTCGGACTGTTCCTTGGAATAGCAATGAGTATTACAGCATTTCCAGTTTTAGCCCGAATTGTTCAGGAACGAGAAATGCAAAAAACAAAATTAGGAACCATTGCCATTACCTGTGCCGCTGCCGATGATATTACGGCCTGGTGTATTCTGGCGGTAGTAATTGCTATTGTAAAAGCGGGTTCGTTTACTAGTGCATTGTACGTTATTGGGTTGGCTATTTTATATGTAATTGTGATGCTTAAAATAGTTCGTCCATTTTTAAAACGTGTGGGCGATTTGAATTCAACGCGCGAAAGTTTAAATAAACCAGTAGTGGCTATTTTTTTTATAACCCTTTTATTTTCGGCATATTTATCTGAATTGATTGGAATTCACGCCTTATTTGGAGCATTTTTAGCTGGAGCTATTATGCCCGAAAATAATAAATTCAGAAACATTTTTATCGAAAAAGTAGAAGATGTTTCCATTATCGTTTTGTTGCCTTTGTTTTTTGTTTTCACAGGTTTGCGTACACAGATAGGTTTGCTAAACGATCCTTATTTATGGAAAATTACCGCTATAATTATTGCCGTTGCGGTGGTGGGGAAATTCTTTGGTAGTGCTTTTGCTGCCAAATTTGTAGGGCAGAGCTGGAAAGATAGTTTAGCTATTGGTGCTTTGATGAACACACGTGGATTAATGGAATTGGTGGTTTTAAATATTGGATATGATTTAGGTGTTTTGTCTACTGAGATTTTTACAATGATGGTTATTATGGCGTTAGTCACCACTTTTATGACAGGGCCCGCTTTAGATTTTATTGATTTTATTTTTAAAAATAAAGCCACAATAATTCCTGAGGAAATTAGCAATAAGAGCAAATACAAGATTTTATTTTCGTTTTCTACTCCCGAAAAAGGAAAGAAATTGTTGAAAATTGCTAATAGTTTAGTCAAAAAACAACCAGAAAATTCTATTGTTACGGGGTTACACCTTTCGTTAAGTACAGAGATACACTCTTTTGGTGTAAAAGATCATGAACGAAAAATGTTAACGCCTGTTATTAAAGAGTCCGAACGTTTAGAGCAAAATATGGTGAGTGTTTTTAAAGTTACTAATGATATTAATACTGATATTGTTGATACTGCTAACCATGGAGATTATGATTTATTGTTAATAGGTTTAGGACAGTCAATTTTTGAAGGAACTTTACTGGGAAAAATTTTAGGTTTTACCACCCAAATAGTCAATCCTGACCGATTGATAGATAAGTTTACTGGAAAAGAAGGCTTGTTTGAAAATTCGCCTTTTGATGAAAGTACCCGTCATATTATTGCCAAAAGTAAAATGCCTGTTGGAATTTTTATTGACAAAGATTTTGAAGAAATCGATCAGGTCTTTATTCCAATTTTTAATAAAGACGATATTTTTTTATTGGAGTATGCTAAAAAGCTAATCAATAATAATGGTTCTCAAATTACGGTTTTAGACGCTATTGGCGAAGTAAAAAACAGTCGGGATATGCAGGAAACGATTCGTTCTATAGAACAGATTGCTCCAAATCACATTATGATTATGCACGATAGAATTGTAAAAAAAGAGTTTCTAGACCATCAAAATTTAATGATTATCAGTCTAGAAAGTTGGAAATACATTATTGATGCGGATACTAATTGGCTCGTAGATGTTTCTTCTGTTCTAATTATAAAATCTTAAAGAGGATTGCGGATTTTTGCTTTTTTTCAAACCATTTAGACATTAAGAAATTTAAGAACTGCAAGCCTTAATTTTCTTAATGTCTAAATGGTTTAAATATTTTATTATTCCTCTTTTTCGTAGCCTTCGTAGTAATAGGATTGTTCAATTCCTTTAAAGATAATTTCTCTATTGTTAACTTCATTAGTTAAGTTTTCCTTTAATAAAGTTCTTAATTCCAAATCATTAATAGGGCTTCTTTCCATTGATTGTAAATAAAGAGTTTTATCAACAAATTGCCAATTTACAACTTTGTTAAGTCGATTTTTTAGAATCATGTCTAACCATATTCTCATAGATCGACCATTACCTTCCATAAAAGGATGAGCAATATTCATCTCGACGTATTTAGCAATAATCTCTTCAAAATTGTTTTCTTGCATTTGCTCAATCTTAACTAGAATTTCATTAAGATATAATGCGTTTGCAAATCTAAACCCGCCTTTTGAAATGTTGAGTTTTCTTATTTCTCCAGCGAAATCATATAAACCATCAAATAAATAACGGTGAATTTCTCTCAGACCTTTTGTTGTACCAATTTCTATTTTGTCTATGTCATTCGATTCAAACAATCGGTATGCGTTTTCTAAACTGTTCTTGTCAATATTTTTCATATAGATTTGGCTTCAAATTAAATCTATCACAAAAATACTTTAACTGGATGAAATATTATAGAAATGGTTCGGTTTTCTTATTTACTCGACCGCATGATTTTAAAACCCTAAATTCAATACATAACTTAGTTTTACAGCTATATTATCTTCAAGTTTAGGCAATTGATTGGGGCCATAACGGAAAAAAGTAGTCAATCCTAAACCGTTAAAAATTTGATTGAGTTCGATTCCTGATTCAAAAAAACCTTTTTCTAAAGTTTTAAAACCCAATCCTAAATGTTGTTCAGGATGGTCTAAATCTCCCCAGGCCATTCGGGATACAATAACCAACGAAGGTTTTATTTTTTTGAATAAAGTTACTCGGTTAAAAGCATGTTTGAATTGGAATAAAGCATATCTATTCGAGAAAAACTCATTAAAAAACATAGTTTCAAAACTGTTTTTTCCACCAAAAGTAATTCTTTCAATAATTGTTCCTTTGGTGATATTATTTGGCGAAGTATTGTATAAATGCGTTAGCGGAACATCGCCTAAGGCATAACCTGCCTGAAGTAATAAAGAAGTTTTTTGACCACTTAGGTATTTCCTTTCATATTCGGTTTTAAAGTCAAATTTGCTAAAGTCAAAATCATTGTCCCACAATCTTCCTAAGGATTGGGTATATTGAAAAGTGAATTTTGGAAATCTTTTTTCAATTTCAATACGTCCAGTAGGTGTTTGCATAAAATCGCTAAACGGACTCCATTGCAAAGACACCATTGCGGTAGTCATAACATAGGAAGTGTATAATTTATCGTTTTGAAGGAATGTGTAATTGAATTTTGGTTCTATTTCAGTATGAGACAATTCCCAGATGCTTTCAGTTTTTAGGATTTGTTTGGTTTCATAATACCCTTTCCAACTTAAATAATTGTAAAAAGTACTGATATTAATAGGTCTGGGGTCGTATATTTTGAATGGTTTTTTTTCGATAGAAAAAGAAGTACTCGCAATTTCTCGCAAATCATCCGTATAAGAAATTCCGAGCCAGGAATTGGCTTGTTTGTCGACTTTTGCTGCTGCTCCAAGACTTCCTTTAAACATTCCATCTTTAGTTCCGTAAGCATAATAACCTTCAATTCTAAAATCCTTAGAAAGTTTTTCATTGGTTACACCACCTAAACCCAGACGGAAACCTTCGTAATTGTTATAGCTGAAAATTTTACGTAAATCCATGTCGAAAAAACCAATTGGAAGATAACCATTGATGATTTTTTTGCCCAATTGCACGCGATTAGCAATTTTTTTTCGAACCGCAATACTGTCTATGTCGCTGTAAGTTTTTTGGGTTCGGATATCAATGCTGTCTTTTCGATACGTTTCCCAGAAAGATTCTTCTTTATTTAAAGCATTTTTATCAATTTCGACTGCATAATATGGATTTGGAATCTGGATTGATTTATTATTTTTGATATCAAAATTGCGACTTTCAGAACGCAAATAAATATAATCCGAAGGTTGTTTTTTTCTAACGCTAAGATCTTGTTCCACATCGCCATCAAACTGAATTGTTCCGCCAAAAATTTTGATATCATCGTCGTTTTTTCCTTTTATAATCTGGAAGTTTTTATGAATTGGAAACCAAATATTCTCTTCAGGGAAATATTCAAAATCATGGTTTGCACTAATGTCGAGCAAACCTCTAATACGCATGATGGCTTTAGAAACGGCAAAACTATTTTGGTCAATGTATAAAATACCTTCCAATCCTTTGTCCTTACTTTTTTTCTTGTTTTTAAAGTAAATCATGTACGAATCCCGCCCAGCAATAGCTACCGTATCGAGGAGTTTGTAATTATACTCTTTGATGGAATTATCGGCTATTGGACTGTTGTATTTGGTTTCAAAAAGTTCGTATTTTGGATCATAAATAGAAAATGATTGCAAGTTAAAAGTTAGAATTTCATACAGCGGTTGCTTTAATCCCGCCATCTTAGTTCCTAAAATAGTTTCTTTTAATTTGTTGTTACCAAATTGATACTGAGATACTTTTTCGGTTTGAAACAAATGACGTTTGTCTACCGTAGTTTTAAATTTGTAATTGGTTGAGTCAATTTTATAATAAACTCCTTTTTTAGTTCTTCGAACAATAATTGAATCAATTTGCCCGGAAATAGAATCGGGATTGGCAGAAACAATTAATTTATTATAGGTTTTAAACTCAAAACTTTTTAGTCTTTTTTGTGGGTTGTTGTTGTCTTTTAGCGCAATGGTTTTTTTGATAATCGCTAAGGCTGCATTTTCCGTATTAATTACAACTTCATTGAGATTAGCTGTTGCTTGCGTTAAGGATACATTGTAAAAAGTAGTGTTTTTTTGAATGTTAATTTTGGTTTTGGTATAACCAATGTAGGAAACATAAAAAAAAGAAATCGGCGTGCTGGAAGTAATGCTGAATTTTCCATCTACATCGGTAATGCTGTAGTTTCCATTATCAGTAGTAATTGTAGCAAAGGGTAAAACTTCGTTAGAGTTAGTATTTTTTACAATTCCATTAATTTGGAATTGCGCTTGAAGCGAAAGCGTGAAAAAGAATAACAAAAAAAGCTGCTTCATGGTAAATGTTTGTATCAAAACGCTTGTAAACTCGTTTTGGTATTGCAAAAGTAAGAATAAAAAATCCGTCTGGTTGAACTGTTCCTAAAAAGTTAGAATTAGTAAAACCAAACGGATTTAAAAGTATGTTTCCTGAAAGTTATACTTTCATGATTTCGGCTTCTTTTGCAACAAGAAGCTCATCTATTTTTTTGATATAAGTATTAGTCAAAGTTTGGACTTCTTCTTCCGCACTTTTACAAATGTCTTCTGAAGTTCCTTCTTTTTCTAGTTTTTTGATGTCTGTATTGGCATCTTTTCTAGCATTTCTAATTCCTATTTTTGCATCTTCAGCCTCAGATTTAGCTTGTTTTGCTAATTCACGACGACGATCTTCTGTTAAAGGCGGAACGCTAATAATGATAATATCACCATTGTTCATTGGGTTAAACCCAATATTAGCTACCATAATTGCTTTTTCAATAGTATGCAACAGGTTTTTTTCAAAAGGTTGCAAAGTAATAGTTCTGGCATCAGGAACGCTAATTTTTGCTACTTGATTTAATGGTGTAGCCGAACCGTAATAATCTACAAAAACACTTCCTAGCATTGCAGGAGATGCTTTTCCAGCACGAATATTTAGAAATTCTTTTTCTAAGTGAGCAATAGAACCTTCCATTGATTCTTGCGTGCTATCTAATATAAATTCAATTTCTTCAGTCATTTTTATTTCAGATTATAGATTTCAGATTATAGATTTCAGATTTCCTGCTATCTGTAAACTGCTGTCTGCTATTTATATGTTTACTACAGTTCCTACGTTTTCACCGTCGCAAATTCTTTCCAGATTTCCGCTTTGGTTCATATCAAAAATTAAGATAGGTAATTTGTTTTCTTGACTTAATGTAAAAGCAGTTGTGTCCATTACATTTAATCCTTTTTTGATTACATCATCAAAAGAGATGAAATCAAATTTTACTGCCGAAGCATTTTTTTCCGGATCACAATCATATACTCCATCTACACGAGTTCCTTTTAGGATTACGTCGGCATTGATTTCAATTCCACGTAAAACAGCAGCGGTATCAGTAGTGAAATACGGATTTCCTGTTCCAGCTCCAAAGATTACGATTCTTCCTTTTTCCAAGTGACGATCGGCTCTTCTTTTGATATAAGGTTCAGCAATAGACTCCATTTTTAAGGCTGTTTGCAAACGCGTTTTCATGCCTTTTTCTTCCAGAGCACCTTGTAATGCCATTCCGTTAATAACAGTAGCAAGCATTCCCATATAATCTCCTTGTACTCTGTCCATTCCGTTGCTTGCCCCTGCAACTCCTCTAAAGATATTTCCACCACCTATTACAATGGCAATTTCTACTCCTTTGGTGTGCACTTTTTTGATTTCTTCAGCATATTCAGCTAATCTTACAGGATCTATTCCATATTGACGGTCTCCCATTAAAGCTTCACCGCTTAATTTTAGAAGAATTCTTTTGTATTTCATGTGTTTGTTGCGTTGATTGGTGCAAATATAGGGATATTCTTTTTTTCTGAAATAGGGTGACTTAAATTTTATAAATTTTGTTTTCGTAACTGTATTTGGCTGCTTGGTAACCCAAGTTGAAAATAGTATCCATTTTAATCTTATTGGTTTCAAAAGTGCTGTAGATACTCAATTCTTTGGGTTGAATAATCCAATCGCACTGACTGAATTTAGCAACATTCGAATTTTCAGAAAGAATATCAAAAGCTCTGGTAGTCACGGCTCGAATGGAATGCAAATCTTTAGCCGTAATCATATTGATAGGACTCACATAAACGCCAATAATCATATCGCAATCATCTCTTAATAAATCCGTTGGAAAATGATTCAAAATTCCGCCATCACTGTAATGATTTCCGTCAATTTCATAAGGCGAAATAACGCCTGGAAAGGAAGAAGAAGAAATAAGTGCATCGACAATTTTTGTTTCGGGTTCGAATATTTTCAATTTGCCTTTAATCATATCCGTGGCGGTAATTTGAGTTGGAATATGCAAATCGGCAAGTGTAGCATCCTCAAAAACCGCTTGAAAATAATCTCGGAATGAGTCTGAATCAATCAATCCCGCTTTTGTAAAAGTAATGTGTCGCCAATGAAATAAATAAACCGATTTAAAGAAATCTAAAATTTCTTCTGGTGTTTTTCCCCAGGCATACATGGCACCAACAATTGAACCAGCGCTGGTTCCTGCAATTTGATTGGGACGAATGTTTTTTTCTTCTAAAAATTTAATAGCACCCGCATGGGCTAAACCTTTTGATCCGCCACCCGAAAGTGCTAAACCAATTGATTTGGAATGTAGGTTCATTTTCTGCAATTTGTATAAAAATACACTTTTTAGTTATTTAGAAGTGATTTTTGTTTTGTTTGATGGACGATTTTTATCTTAACTTTACTGAAAACATTTAGAAAACATGATAAAATCAATTGCTCGCGCTTTATTCAATAGTTATTCGTATCCAGAATATAGAAAATTAGTTACTGATTTATTAAAAGAAGGAAAATCAACAGGAGAAGAACAATCTGAAGAATTGACAAATTATAGTAAACTAAACGAAACTCGCATGAATCGTTTAGACAAGACGATGAAAATTTCTGATGAATACAGCAATAAACTAAAGTCATTAAACAACGAGTTTATCTGGTTAGTAATTTCTGAAGGCTGGTGTGGAGATGCAGCACAATTGTTGCCTATTTTTGATAAAATGAGCGAAGCTGCTGAGGGAAAAATTGATCTTAGAATTGTGTTAAGAGATGATAATTTAGATTTGATGGATCATTTTCTAACGAATAAAGGAAGAGCCATTCCTAAGTTGATTGTTATTAATAAGGAAACATCTGGAGCATTAGCGCATTGGGGACCAAGACCAAAAGGAGCGGCGGATCTTATTACTAATTATAGAAAAGAACACAAAGTTTTTGATGAAACCATAAAAACCGAATTGCAATTGTGGTATTTGCACGATAAAGGAATGACAACCCAAGCAGAAATTATGGATATGATGCTGGATTTAGATCAGGAGATTGTTGAAAATGAATAACATCTGATGGTGCTTTATGTGTTACTGGGTAAAGAAACAGTGAGTAATAATTCTAAAAGCTTATTAAAGATAATCCCAAACTAACATTTCCCGAATCTTTTTGGTTATTAAAGGGTAACGCATAATGATTTAATTCAATAAAAAATAAAATATTATCGTCGTTTTGTATCCCAAGACTGATTTTTTTATAATCACCAATTAAGTTGCCACGACCTAATGCAATTGCTTTGCCAAGTCCAAGTTGTAATGTGATTCTGGTTTCATCACTTATTTTTGGGCTTAATCTAAAATTAGCAAAAACAGGAGCAACAACTAATTTATTAGACCAATCCCAGTTCAATCCACTATGGATCCCAAGTGCGATCCATTTTTTATGATGCATTCCATAGCCAAATTTTGTTCCCAGTCCATCAGGTATAAAAAAAGCTTGTTTTTCGTTGTCGTATTGGTTTACTTCATCTTCGTCAGGATTTCCAGTGAAAGCTATTGTGACATCAAATTGAGTATATGTGATTTTTTTGTCTTGTGCCAAAAGACTTCCTGAAAGAAATACTAGAAACAATAAAGTTTTTATTGGTGTCATTGTGTGTTTATGTTGAAGTAATTGACTCTTCAAACAGCGTAACATCAATAGCATTTTTCACATCGAAATCTCCAATTTTTGTTCTACGTAATGCGGTTAGGTGAGAACCTGAATTCATCGCTTTTCCAAAATCAAAAGCTAGTGAGCGAATATAAGTTCCTTTGCTGCAAACCACTCTGAAATCGATTTCAGGAAGTGCAATTCTGGTAATTTCAAATTCGTGAATGGTGGTTTTTCTGCTGGCAATTTCGATGCTTTCACCTGCGCGAGCATGTTCGTATAAACGAACGCCATCTTTTTTAATAGCGGAAAAAATAGGTGGTTTTTGGTCAATTTCGCCTAAAAATTGTTTTACTGTTTCGTGAATCAAAGCTTCATCAATATGTGAAGTTGGAAAAGTAGCATCGATTTCAGTTTCTAAATCGTAGGATGGAGTAGTGGCTCCAATGTAAAAAGTTCCCGTATATTCTTTAGCTTGTCCTTGAAGTTCAGCAATTCTTTTAGTGAATTTTCCAGTACAAATTAATAACAATCCAGTCGCTAATGGATCTAAAGTTCCCGCATGACCAATTTTGAACTTTTTAGGAAGCCCCACTTTGTTAATCAACAGGTATTTTAATTTATTGACAGCTTGAAACGAACTCCATTTTAAAGGTTTGTCTATCAGTAAAATTTGTCCGTCTAAATATTCTTCAGTTGTCATTATAATATGCTAAGCGGATGAATGAAAAAGTGAATCAATAATAAAGCGATTCCAGCAATTATTCGGTAATAACCAAAAACTTTAAATCCATTTTTTGTCAAAAATCCAATGAAGGTTTTAATAGCTAAAAGTGCTACAATAAAAGCGACAACATTGCCAATAATTAATAAATTAGTTTGCTCGTCAGTTAAAATAAAACCGTCTTTGTAATAATCGTAACATTTTTTAGCGGTAGCTCCAAACATGGTAGGAACTGCTAAAAAGAAGGAGAATTCGGCAGCTGTAGTTCGGGTCAATTTTTGAGACATTCCTCCTACGATGCTGGCTCCACTTCTGGAAACTCCTGGAATCATAGCCAGACATTGAAACATTCCAATTTTAAAAGCTTGTGAATATGAGATTTCTTGAGAGGTTTCGGCAGTATTGGGTTTGTTGAACCAGTCGTCCACTTTCAATAAAATGATTCCTCCTATTAAAAGCGAAACGGCAACAGTAACCGGATTTTCTAATAAACTATCAATAAAATCACTTAGCAATAATCCTAAAACTACGGCTGGAATAAAAGCAACCAAAAGTTTAAAGTAAAAATCAAGTGTTTGAAAGAAACGTTTGAAATATAAAACAACCACCGAAAGTATGGCACCCAGTTGGATTACAATTGTAAAAAGTTTAGTAAAATCGTCTTGTGCTATTCCGTAAAAAGAAGAAGCAATAATCATGTGTCCGGTTGAAGAAACAGGAAGAAATTCAGTAATTCCTTCTATTATAGCCAGAACAATAGCTTGTAATGTATTCATTTTTTAGTATTCAGTGTTCAGTTTTTAGTAATCAGTTATTCGAATTTGCTTTTACTACAAGCTTACAACGGAATACTGCTAACTATTTTTTTTAGGATTTTTTAAAATGGCATAAATGGTAATTCCGAAGCCAATTAAAACGGTTGTAGGTGCTAATCGAATTCTTCTAAAGTTAAAAATAGCATCGCTATACACATTAGGATCATCGCTACCGCCTCCAGACATTAGTATAAATCCAAGTGTAATTACTCCAATTCCTATCAATAGAATCTTATAATTGATTTTGTCGAATAAAAATTCTTTTTTGTCGTCTTTCATCTTTTTATTGCGAGGAACGAAGCAATCTCATTCCTATGTTTTTAAAGTTTATATTTTTTTAATCTGCAATCTAAAATTAATAAAGGTCGTCAGTTCTTAGATTTAAGAAACGTTGCGTAGCAAAATGAGTACTTAACCAGGTGATTAAAACTCCAAACCCAAAAACTGCGGCAAAGACAAATAAAATAAGTACTTTGTTCTCTAAAATTCCTAATTCAGGAAAGTTGGAGTTTACATAAGATAAAAGTCCAATTAATGCTAAAATGGCTAATGCCGCTCCAAGCATTCCTAGTTTTACACTTCGCATCACAAATGGTTTTCTAATAAACGATTTGGTTGCACCTACCATTTGCATGGTTTTAATAATAAATCGGTTGGAATAAATGGAAAGTCTAAGAGAACTGTTAATCAATAATACAGCAATAAAAGTCAAAAATACGCTGATTACTAAAATCCACATACTTACTTTTTTGATATTATCGTTAACTAAATTCACTAATTGTTTGTCATAAACAATATCTGAAATCATTGGGTTAGTACGTAATTTTTGTTCTATTTTGGCAACACTATCTTTCTCTACATAATCTGCTTTGATGTGAATGTCATAAGAGTTTTGCAATGGGTTTTCACCTAAAAAAGTCAGGAAGTCTTCACCAATAATATCGGTATGTTGTTTTGCAGCCGCATCTTTGCTTACATAAACAATCGACTTTGCATAAGGAGCTTTCTTTAACTCGGTTCCAAATTTTTTCAAAATAGTATCATTGGCTTCGTTTTTAAAGAAAACAGTCATAGCAATCTTTTCTTTAAAGTCGTCCGCTAATTTTTTAGAATTAATGATAAAAAGCCCCAATGTTCCTAGTAAAAATAAAACTAAGAAGATGCTTAAAACTACCGAAAAATAAGAGGAAATTAACCTGCGTTTTTGAAACTTATCAAATGAAGAACTCATAGTTTATTTAATTATGGGGTAAAAATAATAAAGTATTTCTTTATATGAAGTTAATAACGACCAAAGTTTCAACTTTCTTGCAATAAAGCGCAGATTTTCAAAATATTTTTGCTAGAGCTTGTTTAAAAATCATCAAAATTAATTTCCCCATTCCGCGGCGGCGGATGTGATTTTGATGATTTTTCAAGAAAATTTCCACCCTTTAGGGGTTGGGGAAAAGAAAATTTCTTTTTTATAAATTTAAACAGGCTCTAAAAAGAGAATTTTTAGGTAAAAAGTAATTTTAAGCCTGCAATGGTGAGTCCAAGAGCCAAAAGATATTTTAATGTTTTGGTATTGAATTTTTGACTTCCAAAATAAGAGCCTAGTAAACCTCCAATGATTGTAGCAATTACGGCTATTTGTAAATCGGCAGTGAGATTAAAACCTCCTTTTTGAATTTGCCCATAAAGCCCGGAAAGCGAATTGACAAAAATAAATAAAGCCGAAACCGCTGCGGTTTCTTTTAATTTTGACCAACGCATTAAAAGCATTAAAGGACTAAGAATAATACCTCCGCCAATGCCTAAAAGTCCAGAAAGCAATCCGATGCTTCCACCTGAAAGTAGTCCAGCCCATAATGGTATTTCTCGATTTGGTTCCTTACTTTCTTCAAATTGGTATATTAATCGAATGATGGAAACAAAAATGCAAACCGCTAATATTTTTTTATAAATAGCATCGGGCAAACTCATCGTACCGCCCCAAAAAGCCATGGGAATACTCGCTATCACAAAAGGGAGGAATAACTTTAATCTAAAAACTCCTGATCTGTAAAACCCAATAAATGAAAATAAGGATACGGCTAAATTCATCACTAAAGCCGATTGTTTCATCATAAGTGGAGCTACACCCGCCATTGCCATAATAGCTAAGTATCCACTAGCGCCACCATGACCCACCGATGAATATAAAAAAGCAACTAGTGCTAATAGAAAAAGTATTAAAATAGCGCTGCAATCCATCAGAGTTATTTTTTAAAACTAAATAATTCAGGTTTGAAAGTAATCATTAAATAACTCCAAACGGGAGTGATATTGCTGTTTCCTGCTTTAAGTGTTTCCATACTTTTTTTGGCAGCCATATATGAAAAACCAAAATCAACCATTGTAAAGGAGTTGTATTTATAATGAAAAGACAAATCATTTTCGAAACCTAAATAAGGATGAACAACTTGATCTAAATTGTCTTTCACTTTGTTTTGTAAATAAAATAAATGGAAATCAGAACGCAAGCTTACTTTTTTATTGAGATCATAAATAAAGAATAAATACGGATTGATCAATCCTCCATTTTTTAAATCAGTTGGGAAGGAAGTAAAATAATCCATATTTCCCATAAATCGCCAAGCCACGCCATACAGTGGCACAAATGATTTAGAAATATCAGTTGTTTTGTTGGCATTGTCCCCACTCATATATTCCGCACCTAATCGAGTGGTTAGTTTATTTGTTTTGAGTTGGATTTCGGGTTGGAAATAATAAGCAGAAATTTGGTTTCCAGTTTGCAATTTTCCGTATTGGTAATAACCGCTTAAGGTTAGGTATAAATTGCCTTTTTCAAAATCCAATCTTCCGCCCGAAGTTGCTCGGGTATATAAAGTATTAGCGTTGGTTGTGCTTTCATAACCATCGGCAGCATTAATGGTGGTCAAAGTAAAATGCTTGTTTAATTTTGCTTTTAGGTAATGTATATTTAGCATTTTATAATTGGTAAATGTGGTTGGAGCAAAATCAGTTTCAAAAATACGTTCGCTGGTTTGATTAAAAGCGGTAATAAATTCCGAATGAATCCTATCGTTATTGTAGATGAAATTAATTCCGTCATGCGCTCTAGCAGATTGCCTCCAATTGGCTGCCGAAAAAAGTCTTCCGTTATCTAATTCCACTTTTTGACGGCCTAATTTTACCGAAAAATGATTTGTGATTGCTGTTTCTACGTAGGCCTCAAAAACATTCAATGAGCCTGATGAATTGTTAAGCTCATATTGTCCCCAGACCCTAATGTCTTGTATAGAAGTGTGGAATTTGAATTTAGGTTGTTCATAGTTAAAATTCAATCGGCTTCTTTGTGTGCCAAAATAGGCAGCTTTAGTATCTTCTGTTCTTAATTGTCTGTAACCGTCACGGTATTCGATTCTGGGTCTAAATTCTAAACCAATAGCGAAGCTTTTATTTTCAGAATTTACTTTTTGATTAAAAGATGATAGTGTAAATAATGAATCGGCTTCTTTTTGAGTAATGAGTTTTTTTTGAAGTAATAAATGGGTGATAGCTGAAGTGTCTTGTGCAACTATTTTTTCAGAACAGAAAAAGCCAACTACAATCAGCAAATAGAGTAAAACCGTTTTTTTCATAAAAGAAGGTGTGTAGCAAAATGCTTTTAAAACAGAGTGCAAAAATAAGTATTCTTACTTAGCATTCTATTAGTTGTTGATTTATTTCTTCTTTTCAACAAATAACTTTGGTGCAATGTGCAATAAACGTAAATTTGCGACTTCATAATTTTATTTATTAAAACTTAGAAACTCAGCTACTTTATAGCTTAGCAACTCGAAAAATGAAATACAATCCGAACGAAATAGAAGCCAAATGGCAAAAATACTGGGCTGATAATAAAACTTTTGCAGCATCCAATACTTCCGAAAAACCAAAACATTATGTTTTAGATATGTTTCCTTATCCTTCGGGAGCAGGATTACACGTGGGGCATCCGCTAGGTTATATTGCTTCTGACGTGTATTCTCGTTTTAAAAGACATCAGGGTTTTAACGTTTTGCATCCAATGGGTTACGATAGTTTTGGATTGCCAGCTGAACAATATGCGATACAAACAGGTCAGCGTCCGGAAGATACCACTCGTGTGAATATCGACGGTGGCGTGGATAAAGAAGGAAACCAAATTGCAGGTTACAGAAAACAATTAGACAAAATAGGATTTTCATTTGATTGGGATAGAGAAGTGCGTACTTCAAATCCAGATTATTACAAGCATACGCAATGGATTTTTATCCAATTATTCAATTCCTGGTACAATAAAGATTCAGATAAAGCAGAGGACATTTCGACTTTAATTGCCCTTTTTGAAAAAGAAGGAAATGCTACTGTCAATGCCGTTTGCGATGAAAATATTGAAGCTTTTTCAGCTACGGAATGGAATGCTTTCGCAAAAGAACAACAAGAGAAAATTTTGTTGCAATATAGACTGACTTATTTGGCAGAAACCGAAGTAAACTGGTGTCCAGGCTTAGGAACGGTTTTGGCAAATGACGAAATTATTAATGGCGTTTCAGAGCGTGGCGGGTATCCGGTTATTCGCAAAAAAATGACCCAATGGAGCATGCGTATTTCGGCTTATGCGGAGCGTTTGTTGCAAGGATTAAATGATATCGACTGGAGTGAAAGTATCAAAGAAAGTCAGAGAAACTGGATTGGTAAGAGTGTTGGTGCGATGGTTTCGTTTGCGGTAAAACCTCACCCCCAGCCCCTCTCCAGCGGAGAGGGGAGCCAGGCTGTTGAGAAGGGGTACATGACAGCTAATGCTTCCATTGCAACACAATTAGTAGCTAATGCAAGAGAAAACCGTAAAAATCCAACAGAAGCTGAAGAGGTACTTTGGCAAGAAGTTCGAAATTCGAATCTAGGATATAAAATTAGAAGACAGCATTATATTGGAAATTTTATTGCTGATTTTGTTTGTTTGGAGAAAAAGTTAATTATCGAAGTTGACGGAGGTTATCATGATGAAAAAGAACAAGTTGAATTAGATGAACAGCGAACTTTAGAATTAGAGCAAAAACATCTTTATAAAGTAATTCGTTTTACTAATGAAGAAGTTTTAAACGACATACAATCCGTTTTATCGAAGATAAAAGAAGAATTAAGCCTGCGAAATTCTTTTAAAACGAACGATGCTCAAGCTCCCCTCTCCGCTGGAGAGGGGCTGGGGGTGAGGTATATTGACGCTTTTACAACCCGTCCCGACACCATTTTCGGAGTGACGTTTATGACATTAGCACCAGAACACGAATTGGTTGCTCAAATTACCACTCCGGAACAAAAAGCAGCAGTTGAAGCATATATCGAAAAAACAGCAAAACGTTCCGAAAGAGAGCGTATGGCAGATGTAAAAACCATTTCAGGAGTTTTCACGGGGGCTTATGCTGAACATCCGTTTACCAAGGAAGCAATTCCGGTTTGGATTGGAGATTATGTTTTGGCAGGTTATGGAACAGGTGCTGTAATGGCGGTTCCTTGTGGCGATGAAAGAGATTATGCTTTTGCTAATTTCTTTAAAGGCCATAACGGAATGCAGGATGTCAAAAACATTTTTGCTTTAAATTCCCCTCCGTTGGAGGGGTGCCCGCAGGGCGGGGTGGATTTTGCTTTTGCTGAAAAAAGTGGATTTACCTTAAAAAATTCTAATTTTTTAAATGGCATGGGTTACAAAGAGGCAACTCAAAAAGTAATTGCCGAATTAGAAAAAATCAACCAAGGGTATGGTAAAATCAATTACCGTTTGCGTGATGCGGTTTTCTCCCGTCAACGTTATTGGGGAGAACCATTTCCAGTGTATTATGTAAATGGTTTGCCGCAGATGATTGAGGCGCAACATTTGCCAATTATTTTGCCAGAAGTAGAAAAATATTTGCCAACCGAAGACGGATTGCCTCCATTAGGGAATGCTACTACTTGGGCTTGGGATACAGTAAACAACAAAGTGGTTTCAAACGAACTACTCTCCCCTCCTTCGGAGGGGTCGGGGGAGGTTACAGTATTTCCTTTGGAACTGAATACCATGCCAGGTTGGGCCGGAAGTTCATGGTACTGGATGCGTTATATGGATGCAGGGAATGAAAACGAATTTGCAAGTAAAGATGCATTGAAATACTGGGAATCTGTGGATTTGTACATTGGCGGTAGCGAGCACGCAACCGGCCATTTATTGTATTCTCGTTTTTGGAATAAATTTTTAAAAGACAAAGGTTTTGCTCCAACAGAAGAACCATTCAAAAAACTGATCAATCAGGGAATGATTTTGGGGATGAGTGCTTATGTTGATGTTATAGATTTACTTTTTTGGGATAATGAAGGTGCGCAATTAGGTAGTTTTGAATTTCAAACTATTATAAGTAAAGATATTTCCAATTTCTATAAAGCCAATTTTAGGAAAATTCAGGATTATTTTATCAAAGATTTATCAAATCAACAAATAATTTTAAATTCATTTACTGAAGAAGAAGCTAAAATGTTTCATTTTTTAATTAAATCTTTCAATGATTTAGCTATGAAACATAAATGCAATGGACCTCATTACGGATTGCCTTACAGTGTTAGGAGAGTATTATTAGACATTAGTGTTGTTAATCAAATTACAAATCAGATAGAAGATAATAACATTGAACGTGCATTAGATTTTACTAAAACTTATAATGTAATAACTGAACCAGATTTTACATTTAAAGTTGAAAGAGAAATCGAAAAAATGTCGAAATCGAAATATAATGTGGTAACTCCAGACAATATTTGTGCTGAATATGGAGCGGATACATTGCGTTTGTACGAAATGTTTTTAGGTCCATTGGAACAAGCAAAACCTTGGAATACGGCAGGAATTTCGGGGGTTTTTGGTTTCCTTAAAAAATTATGGCGTTTGTATTTTGATGAGAATAATGGTTTGATCGTTACCGATGAAGAACCAACAAAAGAAAACTTAAAATCATTACACAAAACCATCAAAAAAGTTTCAGAAGATATCGAAAGTTTCTCTTTTAATACTTCGGTTTCTCAGTTTATGATTTGTGTAAATGAATTGTCTACGCAAAATTGTCATTCACGTGCTATTTTAGAACCATTGGCTATCGTGATTTCCCCTTATGCGCCACACATTGCTGAGGAATTATGGAGTTTGTTAGGACATAACGATTCAATTGCTACCGTGGCTTTTCCAGTTTTCGAACCAAAACATTTGGTAGAATCTGATAAAGAATATCCAGTTTCTTTCAACGGAAAAATGCGTTTTACACTTACTTTGCCTTTGGATTTAACAAAGGAACAAATAGAAGAAATTGTAATGAAAGACGAAAGAACCCAAAAACAATTAGACGGTAGAACGCCAAATAAGGTGATTATTGTTCCAGGAAAAATCATTAATTTGGTAGGATAGAAATAAATTCCAATATTTTAAAATTCCAATAACTATGCGTTAATTGGGATTTGGAATTTTTACTTTTTGATATTTTCATTGTTATTGCTATTGCCATTGCCATTGTTTTTTTACCTCACAGTTTGTCATTCCGCAGGAATCTCATATTACAATTTACTTCGAGTATAGATTCCTACGGAATGACAAGATTGTGTGTTGCTTTTTATTGGAATTTGGAATTTTTAAATTTGGGATTTTACTATTGCTATTGTTATTGATTTTTTTGAAATTGTCATTGCCATTGAAATTGTATTTTTTTTAACAGCTGTCAAATTGGCATTTCTGGAATTTGGTTCGCAATTTGCTGAATATATTTTATAAATTTGAAATAAATACATAAAGATATGGGAAGCGGTTATTTAATTCTTGCTGGAGCAATTATGTTGTTTAGCTGGTTAGTAAGTTGGAGATTAAAGAGCAAGTTTGAGCACTATTCGAAATTGCATTTGCAAAATAATATGAGCGGTGCTGAGATTGCTGAAAAAATGTTAGCTGATAACGGAATCCGTGATGTACGTGTAATTTCCACTCCGGGACAATTAACGGATCATTACAATCCGATGGATAAGACGGTGAATTTGAGTGAAGCGGTCTACAATCAGCGAAATGCAGCAGCTGCGGCTGTAGCGGCTCACGAATGTGGTCACGCGGTGCAACATGCTGTGGGTTACGAGTGGCTGACTATGCGTTCTAAATTAGTTCCGTTTGTCAATGTGGCTTCTACTTATATGCAATGGGTTTTGTTAGCGGGTATTCTTATGCTGAATACATTTCCAGGTTTGCTTTTAGCTGGTATTGTTTTGTTTGCTGCTACAACAGTTTTTTCCATAGTTACTTTGCCTGTGGAATATGATGCGAGTAATCGTGCGTTGGCTTGGCTAAAAAACAAAAACATGCTTAATCCTGCCGAATATGCAGGTGCCGAAGATTCGTTAAAATGGGCAGCGCGTACTTATGTAGTAGCGGCTTTAGGTTCTATCGCTACGTTGTTGTATTATCTTTCTATTTATTTAGGAGGAAATAGGAGAGACTAAAATAAAATTTCAATTTCAAAAAGCAATGGCAACTACAAATGTCATTTGATAAGTAAATTCTAAAAATAAAAATTCCAAATTCCAATAATAATTAATTGGGATTTGGAAGTTTTTATTGAAATTGAATTTTGCAATTGCTATTGCAATTCAGTTTATGGTTTATTTTGTTTTGTTGGCTTCGGCAACATATTTTTCTAAAGCCATTGTCATAGAAGGCGTTCCGGGAGCAGGAGCAAGAATGTCTACTCTTAATCCGTGATCTAAGGCTTCTTTTTGTGTTGTGCTTCCAAAAACAGCAATTCTAGTTTCGTTTTGTTTGAAATCAGGGAAGTTTTTGTATAATGATTTGATTCCTGTTGGACTAAAGAAAGCTAAAACATCATAATAAACATCGGCTAAATCAGACAAATCGCTCATTACGGTTTTGTAAAAAGTAGCTTGAGTCCAATCGACTTTTAAGTTGTTTAATGTGATTGGTGCATCAGCATTCAATTGGTCTGAAGCAGGCAACAAGAATTTCTCGTCTTTGTATTTTTTAATCAACGGAGATAAATCGGCAAAATCTTTTGCACCAACATAAATTTTACGTTTTCTGTAGACAACATATTTTTGCAAATAGAAAGCTACTGCTTCTGATTGGCAAAAATACTTTAAACCTTCAGGAACTTTAAAACGCATTTCTTCGGCTACTCTAAAAAAATGGTCAACAGCATTTCTACTGGTTAAAATAATTGCAGAAAAATTGTTGAGATCAATTTTTTGAAGTCTGATTTCTTTCGCACTAACTCCTTCTATATGTATAAAAGGGCGGAAATCAATTTTGATTTTATGTTTTTGTTGGAGTTCAAAGTAAGGAGAGTTCTCTACTTTAGGCTCTGGTTGCGATACCAAAATTGTTTTCACTTTCATATTTTAACATTTTCTAAGCGCTCCCTTTTGTAAACAAATAATACATGAAAAAATAAGGAGCTATTTCGAGAGTGCAAAGATATAAAATAAAATAAAACAACTTACTGAATATTAAATTTTGATATTTTTTTATTGAAAGGGAATATGCTATTACGCTTAACACCAGTATAATGCTGATTATTGCTATAGGAATATTTTGTGAAAAAGTGTTATAGTAAAATAAAAGGATGTTGATAGGCAAGATGATTATCCCAATATAGGTTCGATAAGTAATTTTTTGAAGGTTAAATTGCTCCATAAATTCTTCAATATTGAAGGTAGTTGCAATAATTTTTTCGACTAAATACTTCGATAAAATAAAAAAGATCAGAAAAGTGATGATTTGGATGTATAAAATCCAATCGGTTTTTGCGGCATAACCAAAAATACTCAATGAAATTTGGATGAAAAAAGCAAAAGAAATGACTTGTACAAAAAACAACGAAATGGTAAAACTGCTTTTAAGCTGGCTGCTATCACGATAGATTTTAGAATATTTATCAGAAAAAATAAGATTGATAAAATCACCAAATCGATTTCCATAAACGGATTTAGTAACGGCAATAATACCAAAGGCCAAAACAAATAAAACGGTTGCCCAGTCTTTGTTTTCGGTAATTCTCGGATGTAAGAGATATTCTGTCATAGCAAAAGCAAAATTAGTAAAATTTTATATCAATATTTTTATTATAATTTTATTATGAATCAAATGGCATAAAAAGGTTACTTTTGCCTTGAAATTTCTAGAAATATGAATAATTGTATTGTTATAATTCCAACCTATAACGAAATTGAAAATATTGAAAGCATTATTAGAGCAACGCTTTCTCAACACAAACATTTTCACATTCTTATAGTGGATGATAATTCTCCAGATCATACGGCTGACAAGGTTCGGTTTTTGCAAACAGAATTTGAAGGGCGTTTATTTCTAGAAAACAGAAAGGAAAAATCGGGTTTAGGAACCGCTTATGTGCACGGTTTTAAGTGGGCATTAGCCAGAGAATATGAGTTTGTTTTCGAAATGGATGCTGATTTTTCACACAATCCTCATGATTTAGAAAAGTTGTTTAATGCTTCTCATTTTGGCGATGCTGATATGGTTATTGGTTCACGCTATGTTACAGGTGTAAATGTGGTCAATTGGCCTTTAAACCGAGTTTTACTTTCTTATTTTGCTTCGGTTTATGTTCGAATGATTACTGGGATGCAAATTCACGATGCTACGGCTGGTTTTGTTTGCTACAAAAGAGAAGTTTTAGAAAAAATCAATTTGGATAAAATAAAATTTGTGGGTTACGCTTTTCAGATAGAGATGAAGTATCGCACTTTTTGCAATAATTTTAAAATTACCGAAGTACCAATTATTTTTACCGATAGGACTAAGGGACAATCCAAAATGAGTAATTCCATAATAGTAGAAGCGGTGTTTGGGGTAATTTCGCTTCGATTAAAAAAATTAGTTAATAGATTATAAAATAAAAACAATGAATAGGGTTTTAATTAAGAATGCCAAAATAGTAAATGAAGGGGTAATTTTTGAGGGCGATGTTTTAATTGAGAATGACTTAATTGTTGAAATTTCAGAAAGCATTAGTGCAAAATCATCCGATTGTAAAATTATTGATGCCGAAGGAAATTATTTAATTCCGGGTGCCATTGATGATCAGGTGCATTTTAGAGAACCAGGTTTAACGCACAAAGGCGATATTGAGTCAGAATCCAAAGCTGCAGTTGCCGGTGGGATTACGTCATTTATCGAGCAGCCGAATACGGTTCCAAATGCGGTTACTCAGGAAATTTTAGAAGAAAAATACCAGTTGGCTGCCGAGAAATCCTATGCGAATTATTCGTTTATGATGGGTGCAACTAATGATAACTTAGAAGAAGTTCTAAAAACCAATCCAAAAAATGTTGCTGGAATTAAGATATTTTTAGGTTCTTCAACTGGAAATATGTTAGTGGATAACGAAGCTACTTTGGAAAAAATATTTTCAAGTACGCCTATGTTAATTGCAGTACATTGTGAAGATGAAGCGACTATTAGAGCTAATTCAGAAAAATATATTGCTGAATATGGTGACGATGTTCCTGTAACAGTGCATCATTTAATAAGAAGCGAGGAAGCTTGTTATTTGTCTTCTTCAAAAGCAATTGCTTTGGCTAAGAAAACAGGTGCTCGTTTGCATATTTTTCATCTTTCTACCGCTAAAGAAATGGATTTGTTTACCAATAAAATTCCATTGGAAGAAAAGAAAATTACGGCTGAGGTTTGTGTGCATCATTTGTGGTTTACCAATGATGATTATGCGACCAAAGGCAATTTTATCAAATGGAATCCAGCAGTAAAAACAGCAAAGGATAGAGATGCTTTATGGAAAGCTTTGAATGATGATAGAATAGATGTTATTGCTACCGATCACGCGCCTCATACATTAGAAGAGAAAAAACAATCGTATTTAAAAGCGCCATCTGGTGGTCCATTAGTACAACATGCTGTGGTGGCTATGTTTGAAGCTTTTCATCAGGGGAAAATTAGCGTAGAGAAAATTGTGGAAAAAATGTGCCACAATCCGGCTAAAATTTTCAAGATAGAAAAACGTGGTTTTATCAAAGAAGGTTATTTTGCCGATTTGGTAATTGTAAATTCAGGTTTGCCTTGGGGTGTGAAAAAAGAGAATATATTTGCTAAATGTGGATGGTCTCCATTTGAAGGATATACCTTTAAATCCAGAATTACACATACTTTTGTAAACGGACAATTGGTTTACAATGCTTTTAAAGTAAAAAACGTTCGCGCCGGAAAAAGACTTTTATTTGATCGATAGGGAATGAAAAAAACGGTATCATTTTTAGTAATTGTAATGTTGCTTTTTAGCTGTAAGAATGAAGTGGTTGAAAAACCAGATCATCTTATTGATAAGGAAGTGATGGAGAATATTATATATGATATGTCGCTTCTGGATGCGATAAAATACAATCAGCCCAGCACAACCGAAAAATATAAAATCAACCCGAAAGAGTTTATTTATAAAAAATATAAAGTAGATAGTGCTCAATTTGCGCAAAGCAATATTTATTATGCCTCTAATTTTGATGAGTACAAAGAAATGTATGATAATGTGGTCAAACGCATGGATAGCAAAAAGGCGGTTTTGGATTCTATAATCAAAAAAGAAGTAAAAAGAGATTCTTTGATTGAAGTAAAAAGAAAACGATTGGATTCTATCAAAGTGGCTAAAAAAGCAGCCTTGGCAAAGAAAGATTCATTGCAAAAAGTAAAGAAAAAAGACAGTTTGCTATTGTTGAAGAAAAAACCAAAAAAGGTAAAAATGAATTCAACTGAAATAAAATCAACAGTAATTAAAAACGGAGTAAAAGTTAATTAACGGCAAATTTCTCTTTGATGTATTGATGTACATCTAAAAAAGAAGTATTTAGTGTCGTTTTAATTTTATTGTTTGAAAATTCTTTTTTACCCAGAAATGAACGTAATGTATCTTTTGAAACGTGGTTTGTTTTTTGGCTAAAAAGACTAAAGAACCAGTACAATCTCCATGTAATTTCCATAATAAAAGGCTTGGCTTCTATGCTAGGCCTTTTTACTTTTAAGGTGTCAGCAATAGTGTTGAAAAGATCTCTAAAAACAATGTTTTCGGCAATTAAAATAAAACGTTCGTTGCAAATATTGCTTTCCATCAGTTGCTTCATCATTCGTACCACATCGTCTACAGCCACAAAAGCTGTTTTTCCTGAAGTATAAAATAATAGTCCGTCGGCAATTTTTTTAAATAATAATCCGCTGCCCTGATTTTCAAATCCTGGACCAATAATCACACCTGGATTTACAATAATGACATCTAATCCTTCCTGTTGTCCACGCCAAATTTCCATTTCGGCACCGTATTTAGAAATAGCATAATCGTTATGATGCTTTTCTGGATTCCATTCGGTTTCTTCGGTAATGATGGTTTCGTGTGCAGCTAAATCGCCTAGAGCGGCTACGGAACTTACGTAACATAATTTCTGGATTCCTTTGGCAAGACAAAAATTAACAATGTTTGCCGTTCCTTCGATATTTGTTTTTCGAAGTAAATTTTCATCTTTTGGGTCAAATGAGATTAAACCCGCACAATGGTACACTTTTGTAATATTGTCAAAAATAGTTTCTAATGAAGGAATGTCAACAATATTAGCTTGCACCCATTCAATAGTATTAAAAAATGCTAATTTATTATAACGCTGAAACAGCGATTTTGTTTTTTGAATCTTATCTTCTTTGCGGTAAATAGCCCGAACTTTTTCTCCATTTTCTGTTAAATGCAGTAACAAATGCGAGCCTACTAAACCAGTTCCTCCTGTAATTAAAATCATTTTGTAAATATAATGAATCAATGGCAATGACAATAACAAAAATCAATAGCAATTAGAAAATCTTAATTTTAAAAATCCCAAATTCCAATTGTCGTAATGAACTTGTCGAGGTGTTATTGGAATTTGGAATTTTTAATTTGGAATTTATTTTTTGCCATTGCCATTGTCATTGAAATTGATTTTTGCCATTGATTCATTATATTTGCGCACTCAAAGCCTGAAAGGCTGAACTGACGAAGTAAATTGATTAAAAACATGAAGAATTTTATTGAAGAAGTAACTTGGAGAGGAATGCTCCACGATGTTATGCCAGGCACAGAAGAACATTTGATGGAACAAATGCGTGCGGCGTATGTGGGGATTGACCCAACTGCAGATTCATTACATATAGGACACTTAGTTGGAGTAATGTTATTGAAACATTTTCAAATAGCTGGACACAAACCTTTAGCCTTAGTAGGCGGAGCAACAGGAATGATTGGTGATCCATCAGGGAAATCTAACGAAAGAAATTTATTAGACGAAACCACTTTACGTCACAATCAGGATGCGATAAAAGGACAATTGGCTCGTTTCTTAGATTTTACTTCAGATGCACCCAATGCTGCCGAGTTAGTAAATAACTACGATTGGATGAAGAATTTCTCTTTTCTGGAATTCATTCGTGATGTAGGGAAACACATTACTGTAAATTATATGATGGCGAAAGATTCGGTAAAAAAACGTTTGTCTTCAGAGTCTGCTGAAGGAATGTCGTTTACTGAGTTTACGTATCAACTGGTTCAAGGTTACGATTTCTTGCATTTGTACAGAGAGAAAAACTGTACGCTACAAATGGGAGGAAGCGATCAATGGGGAAATATCACTACTGGAACGGAATTAGTGCGCAGAATAGCAAGCGGAAAAGCTTATGCTTTGACTTGCCCATTAATCACAAAAGCAGATGGAACTAAATTTGGAAAATCCGAAGGTGGAAATATCTGGTTGGATTCAGCTAGAACTTCTCCTTATAAATTTTATCAATATTGGTTAAACACTTCTGATATTGATGCTGAAAAATACATCAAAATTTTTACTTTCTTATCGAAAGAAGAAATTGAAGATTTAACTGAAAAACATAAAGAAGCACCACATTTGCGTTTGTTGCAAAAACGTTTGGCAGAAGAAATTACTGTAATGGTGCATTCGGCTGCTGATTTAGACAATGCGATTAAAGCTTCAAATATTCTTTTTGGAAATGCTACTGCCGATGATTTGAAACAACTGGACGAAGCGACTTTCTTAGAAGTTTTTGATGGAGTTCCGCAAGCTGAAATTGCAAGAATTGAAATCGAAACGGGAATTAATATCGTAGATGTTTTAAACGAAAAAACAGGCTTTTTTAAATCAAACGGAGAAGCAAGAAGAGCTTTGACTGCAAATTCTATTTCGGTAAACAGAGAAAAAGTAAAAGAAGATTTCTCGCTTTCGAACAAAGATTTAATCAACAATCAATTTGTTTTGTTGCAAAGTGGAAAGAAAAACTATTTTGTGGTAAGAGTGTTGTAAAAAAGAAATTTCAGAAAAATATATAAGTAAAAAAACCTGATGACATAATGTTATCAGGTTTTTCTATTTTCTAAAGGATGTTTTTCTATTTTTGAATTTTAGAAATTACTATGAAAAGAAACTTATTTATCGAAATTCTATGAAAAAGCGACAAATTTGGTTTGGTGTAGTTTCTTTCTTTGTGTTTTCTCTGTTGTCTTTAACAGGATTGAAAGCCCAAAATCTTTTTTTCGAAAAAATATCGGGTCGGGATGCAAATCCCGTGACTCAAATTCATGGAATTACTAAGGATTCTATCGGTTATATTTGGTTTGGAAGCTGGAATGGCGCATACCGATACGACGGAAAAACATTCGACTTTTTTTATCATAATCCAAAAGACAAAACTTCATTACCCAATAATCGAATCCGAAATATTGTTTCTGATAAAAAATTAGGACTTTGGTTTTTAACTTATGATAGAAAATACGTTCGATTCAATTATCAGCTGAATTCTTTTAAAATTGTTGCTGATGCTAAAGTTCCTAAAATCATAATTGACAAGCTGGCGAGCAATTCTAGTGAGTTAAATAAAAACCGAATTGTAAACGGAAAAAGATATTCTTTGTCTTCCCATTTATTTACTGTTGAAGATTTAAAATCAGCTGAAGTCTATCGTTATACGGCTAATATCAATCATCCTGGGCATTTATTGGATGATTATATTACCAGTTTTTTTATAGATGACGAAAATATTATCTGGCTGGGAACCAGAGGTGGCGATGTCTATAAAGCAAATCCAAGCCGAAATCCGTTTGAATTGCATTACAGCTATAGAAAAGCCAGTGAAAACAGCAAACTAGCGACTGTTAAAGGTATTTTGAAAGTAGATAATGAGATTTGGCTAGCTACTGATGAAGGAATACTGATTTATAATAACAATGGTTTAGATTACAATCATCCTTTTTATAAATCGAATAGTCAGGTTAAAAGTGCACGCAGTTTTTTTAAGGACAGTCAAGGTCAAATTTGGATAGGCGGCCGTAACGGCTTAGAATGTTACAATCCTAAAACCAATCAGTGTAAGGTTGTAATCAATAGAACTTTAAATCCTAATTTAGAAATTTGGTCTGTTTATGCTTTGGAGGCGTCTGGAAATAATCTGTGGGTTGGTTTATACAATGGCATTGCTTGTATCAATTTAGTCAACAATAAAATCAAATTTTACGATTTAACAACTACTATTAATAATGGAAGTGTAATGGATGTTTTATCAGTCAACAATCAGGAATTATGGTTGGGAACTGAGGGAAGTGGTGTTATTCGATTAAAAATAAACAGTCAGGGAAAAATATATGACAAATTAGAACTGAATACTTTTGATAAACATCTTGAAAACCAAATTTCAGGAAATATGATTTATGCTTTGCATAGAGACAAACGAGGTGCCATTTGGGTTGGTTCTAGCGAAGGATTGAATAAAATAGATGCAAAAAGCAATCCGATGCGAATTGAAAAAATACAATTGCAATCGGAAAGTCCTACTATTTATATTTCTTCGATAACCGATGATGCTAAAGGAAATCTTTGGATTGCTCACAAACAAGGGATTTCGATGATTGATATTGGAACCAATAAAATATCCAATTACAGAAGAGAAGATCAGTTTGGCTCCTGGACTTTTTCAGAACGAGCTTTCTATAAAGATGTAGCGAATCAGAAAATATATTTTGGAGATAAAAACGGCTATCTTTCTTTTCGCCCTGATGAAATCAAAGCCAATTCTGTTAATGATAAGTTGATTTTTAAAACCTTGTATTTATCGAATGAAAAAGTGGTTCCGATGGATACCATTAATGGGCGTACTATTATAACCAAAGATTTATCGCAAACCCAATCGATTCAACTGGATTATGAAAATAGAAGTTTTGCAATAGAATTAGCTTCGTTTAATTACAGGAATACCAATAAAACCATTTATGAATATGCCTTAGAAGGTTATGAAGACAAATGGATTAAGACCAATAACAGTAAAATAACCTATAATAAATTACCTCCGGGGAATTATGTTTTTAAGGTTCGTGTAGTTTCTTCAAATGATGCAAAATCGCCCATAAAAGTATTGGGGATTCATGTAAGTGCGCCTTGGTATGAAACCTGGTGGGCTAAAATACTTTTTGTTGGTTTCTTAGCAGCAATAGCTTTTTGGATTTTTAAAGCCATGTTGTACCGGGATCGTTTGAGAAACGAAATTAAACTGGAACGATTAAATACTGAAAGACAGGAAGCTTTAAACAAAGAAAAAATAGAGTTTTTTACGAATATTTCCCATGATTTAAAAACGCCATTAACCTTGATTGTGGATCCTTTAAAACGCATTCAGGAAGAAAAAGTAGCGCCCGAAGACAAAGAAGTTTATTTTTCGATAGTTAATAGAAACATTAGTTATTTGACTAGGTTAATTCATCAAATTTTGGATTTCCGCAAATCAGAAATGGGTAAACTGAAATTAAATCCTACGGTTCAAAATTTTAATTTGTTTATAGAAGAATGTTATACTTCGTTTCAGTTTATAGCTGAGAAAAGAAACATAAGACTTCAACTTCAGGTTGAAAAAATACCTTTGTACTGCTCTCTGGATTTTGAAAAAGTACAACAAATTATTGTAAACATTGTCTCGAATGCTTTTCAATATACTTCTGATGGAGGACTTGTAGCACTTTCAGCAACTCTAAATGATGCGGAATCTAATTTGGAAATTACAGTTGAAGACAATGGTGTCGGAATCAATGCTGCCGAATTAGAGAAAATATTCGAACCGTTTAATACTATCGGATCTAGTCCGTATCATGGTTATTCTTCTGGAATTGGATTGTCCTTAACCCGAAATTTAATCGAACTTTTAAAAGGAACTATTGCAATTGAAAGTACGCCTGACAAAGGAACTAAAGTGCTAATTAGTTTGCCTTATGAAGCCGCTAAAATGGAAAATAGCGTTTCAGTCAAAGTGGAAGAAATTCCTCAAAAGGATAATTATACACATATTCCAGAAATAGAGCGGGAGCAAACTCCATTCGAAAGTACAAAACCCACATTGCTTATTGTAGAAGACAATCCTGATGTGCAAACTTATTTGAATAAAGAACTGAGTAAAGAATATACTTTGATTCAGGAATTTGATGGAAAAAAAGGACTGGAAGCCGCTATCCAATTCATTCCGGATATTATTGTTTCGGATATTATGATGCCCGAAATGCAGGGAACAGAATTTTGTAGAGAATTGAAAGCAAATGAAAATACAAATCATATTCCGCTGATTTTTTTAACGGCAAAAGGTTCTGAGGAAAACCAAATTGAAGGTTACAATCTGGGTGCGGAAGCTTATGTAATGAAACCGTTTAATGTTACTGTTTTAAATGCGCAAATAAAAAGTCTTTTAGAAAACAGAATTCTTTTGCAAAACCGATTGGGAACAATTAAAAAGATAGAACAATTGCAACAGGAAGTTCCGGATCAGGATAATGAATTTCTTGAAAAAGTAATTGAAAAAATCAACCTCAACATTGAGGAAACCGATTTCAATTCGGATGAATTGGCGCAAACTTTAGGTATTAGTCAAAGACAGCTGTATCGAAAATTAAAAGGAATAACCGGAAATACGGTTCATGAATTTATTACAAAAGTCAAAATGAATCAGGCCGAAGAACTGCTTAGAAATTCGGATTTGAGTATTTCTCAAATTGCCTATAAACTTGGGTTTTCGGAGCCTTCTAATTTTTCCCGAACTTTTTCTAAGCATTTTGGCTGTAGTCCATCGCAGTATTTGAAATAAACTTACAGTAATATTATTTAAGTTCTAAAAAATGACCACAGATTCACAGATTTTAAAAGAGTAATTTAATAATCTGCGGTTATTCATTTTTAGAATAAATTTCTTCTTGTTTTTCCTTATATCACTAGTCGTATTCCGCCATTTTATATCATATCCAACCAAATGGCAAGTTATGAATGGTTATGGCAATCTATGATAATTAAAAACAAAATCAGCTATTTATATTTGCTAAGCATTAATCTTAATGCCGATAATACAGAATAAACCCTAATAAATTATTAAGTAATGAATTTGAAAAGAGTTTTATACGCATTTAGTTTTGTAATGTTGTTTGCAAGTATGGTAAATGCACAGGAAAACAAATCAGAGAGAGAAAAATACAATTTCAATTACGGTTGGAAATTAAATGTTGGTGCTGCTGAAGAAGCGATAAAACCAGAATTTGACGATCAAAAATGGACTGCTGTCAATCTTCCTTTTGCATGGAATCAGGCTGAGGCTTTTAAAAATGATATCACACATTTATCAACGGGAATTGCCTGGTATCGCAAAACATTTCAATTGCCTAAAGATTCGAATGATAAAAAAGTTTTCATCGAATTTGAAGGTGTGCGTCAAATGGGGGAAGTCTATTTGAATGGAACTTTTATTGGACGCCACGAAAATGGAGTAATGGCTTTTGGTTTCGATTTAACGCCTTATGTAAAACCGTTTCCTCAGGAAAATGTAATTGCGGTAAAAACAGATAACGACTGGAAATACAAAGAAAAAGTTTCAGGTTCAGGATTTCAATGGAATAATAATAATTTTAATGCCAATTATGGAGGGCTACCAAAGAATGTTTTCTTGCATGTAAAGTCTAAAGTGTATCAAACTTTACCATTGTTTTCTACTTTGGGAACAACTGGAACTTATGTCTATGCAACAGATTTTAATATAGCCGATAAGAAAGCAGTTATAAATGTCTCATCACAAGTAAAAAATGAACTTTCAAAAGCAGTTAATGCAAAATTGAAAGTGACTGTGGTGGATATGAAAGGCAAAGAAGTGGCTTCTTTTTTAGGGGATTCTTTCGTTATAAATCCAAATGAAAAAAAGGATTTAAAAGCATCTAAAGCTCTAGATAATCTTAATTTTTGGAGCTGGGGTTATGGGTATTTGTACACTGTTAGCAGTGAAGTTCTGTTAGGCAATAAAGCAGTAGATAAGGTAAATATTCAAACAGGATTCCGTAAAACAAAATTCGAAAAAGGAATGGTGTATTTGAATGACCGAGTAATTCAAATGAAAGGTTATGCACAGCGTACCAGTAATGAATGGCCTTCAGTAGGAATGTCAGTTCCCGCCTGGATGAGTGATTACAGTAATAGTTTGATGATAAAAAGCAACGGAAATCTGGTAAGATGGATGCACGTTACCCCTTGGAAACAAGATGTAGAATCTTGTGATCGAGTGGGTTTAATCCAAGCCATGCCAGCAGGAGATGCAGAAAAAGATGTTACAGGTCGTCAATGGGAACAACGTACGGAGTTGATGCGCGATGCTATTATTTACAATAAAAACAATCCAAGTATTTTATTCTACGAATCAGGGAACGAAAGTATTTCGGAGGAACACATGAAAGAAATGGTGGAGATCAGAAACACTTACGATCCTTATGGAGGACGAGCTATAGGAAGTAGAGAAATGTTAGATAGCAAAGTAGCGGAATACGGAGGTGAAATGTTATACATCAATAAAAGTGCAAAACTTCCTTTTTGGGCTACAGAATACAGCAGAGACGAAGGTTTACGTAAATATTGGGATGAATTTACACCTCCATATCATAAAAATGGAACTGGCGGAACAACGCATAGTAATGTAAATGGTTCAAAAGTAGCTGATGCTAGTGCTTACAACCGCAATCAGGATACGCACGCTATTGAAAATGTAGAGCGTTGGTACGACTACTGGGAAATGCGTCCGGGAACTGGAGAGCGTGTCAGTTCGGGTGGAGTAAACATTATTTTTAGTGATTCGAATACGCATTATAGAGGGCAGGAAAATTACAGAAGAAGTGGTGAAGTGGATCCAATGCGAATTCCAAAAGATAATTACTATGCACATCAGGTAATTTGGGATGGTTGGGTTGATACCGAAAAACCACAAGCGCATATTGTAGGGCATTGGAATTATGAAAAAGAAGTAACCAAAGATATTACGGTAATTTCTACTGCTAATGAAGTAGAATTGTTTGTCAATAAAGAGAGTCTCGGAAAAGGTATTCAAAGTAAAAGATTCTTGTTTACTTTCAAAAATGTTCAATTCAAACCAGGCACGATCAAAGCTGTTGGTTATGATAAATCAGGAAAACAAGTTTGTGAAACGGAAATTCGTACTGCTGGAAAACCTTATGCACTTAAATTAACTACAATCGAAAGACCAGGAGGAACTTTGGCTAATGCAAATGATTTGGCCATTGTGCAAGTAGAAGTGGTGGATGACAAAGGCAATCGTTGTCCTACAGCTCTAAATATGATTGATTTTGAAGTAAAAGGACAAGGGACTTTTGTGGGCGGAATTGCGCAAGGACCAGATAATTATATTGGAGCGAGCAGTCTTCCGGTAGAAGGTGGTGTCAACCGAATTATGGTCAGGTCAACTGAAACGGAAGGAGAAATCAAAATTAAGGCAACTTCTGATTCGCTTAAAGGCGATGCTATCACAGTGAAAACAATTAAGACTGATTTAGGAAAGCTGTCTGTGAATTTGCCAAATGAAAACTTGCCGTCTTTTACAGAAAAAGGACCAACTCCAACAACTCCATCTTTCAAAAGAACAAGATTACCAATAAAGATTATTGAAGTCAAAACCAATTCGAATCAAGAAGATGCCTATAAAAGCTATGACGATAACGAATTGACAGAATGGTCTAATGGTTCAGGTAGTGCAAAAATAGAGTATGAATTAACGCGTGAAGCTAATGTAAATCAAGTAGTACTAAAGCTGGCTGGCTGGAGAAGTAAAAAGTATCCAATTAGAATTTTAATAGATAACAAGAATGTTTTTGAAGGAGTAACGCCTACTAGTTTAGGATATGTAACTCTTGAGTTTTCTCCAACAAAAGGTAAAAAAGTCCAAATTGAGTTAATAGGAGATGCTAAAAATAGTGATGTCATTAATTTGGTTGAAATTACCGGAAAAGTAGATGAAGCAGGATTGAAAAAAGGAAATACAAAAGTACCTCAGTTGCCTATTGTTGAGGTAGAATTCTATGAACCAATTCAATAATATTACGAGAAAAATAATAATATAAAAGGTTTGGTTTCGGTTAGTTAGTCGCCTATCTAAGTATTCTGTTTTACTTAGATAGGTTTTTTTAAAGAAAAACATATTAATAGCAAGCAACTGAAACTGAAAAAAGAACCTATTTGTGATTAAAAATAAGGTTTTCTGAAATTAGATTTTACAAAGAACTCCTCACTATAAGACTGCTTTTGTTTTCAATTTGTTCTTTTCTTTGGTTTAAAATTAGCTCGGCTAGTACACAGCCCATTTCTTTAAAATCGGTGGATATGGTTGTGATTCCGTCCGAAACTACTTTTTTTAACGGAGTGTCATTGTAGGATATAATTCCGAAATCCTGTCCTATAATGAGTTTTTGTTTTTTAGATTGCTCGATTACATTTACCAAATGACGATCGTCGGGAATAATGTAGACGTCACCATTTTGAATTTCATTGTTTTCGAAATTAGAAATGATATCATAGTAAAATTGATGTTTTTTGCAAAAATCAATAAAACCTTCTCGCATTCCTATAGGTTGTTTGTAACTGGAAAAAATCAAGATGAGTTTTTTATATTTTTCAATTTTATTTTTACCCGATTCCAAGGCATTAAAAGTATCCTTAGAGTGATTTTGATGTACGGATGGATAGTTTTTTAATTCCAAATTGGTTTGATCAAGAATAAATACATCTTCTGCAGGTAAGGTTTTAATTATTGAGGCAGCATTAGCCAAATTGGTAGGCATAATGATGTATTTAGAGTAATTTCCATTATTGTCATGGATGAGTTTTTTAAAAACTTCGGGATTAAAATAATGAAAGAAAATATCTATTTGTGCATTTCGATTGATGGTTTCCATAAACGAATTGTAGAGGTCTTCTTTGAATGCATTCAATTCGTCAAACAATAAAAAAATGCGTTGTTCAAAACTAAAATCTTCACTTTTTACATAATAGCCTTTCCCTAATATGGCATAAATAATCCCTCTTTTCTTCAGTTCGTCATAAGCTAATAAAACGGTGTCTCTCGAAATCCCAAATTCTAGAGAAACCTTATTAACAGACGGTAATTTGTCTCCTCTTTTTAACCTTTTTTCGGCAATAGATATTTCTATAGATAAAATAATCTGTTTGTACTTAGGAAGGTTTTGTCTTTTGTTTATGGAGATGATTTTCATAAGAAAATTTTAAGGCTATAAATATATAAAATAACCGGTATATAGTGGTATGGTTTTGTGGTTTGGATTTTTAAAACTGCTGATTTTTAAGGTTATTTTTTAATGAATGCTGTTTTGTATTTAAGATTTATACTGTAGTAGCTTATTTATCTGGTAGATAAATCGAAAAACTGGTTGGTACTGGTTTGTATTTATAATTGTTGTAACTACATTTGTTAGCTATGTAATAAAAATATTGTCTTAAAAAAAACAGATTTACTATTTTATTCTAAATTTTTTTGAAGATATTTTTTAAAAGCTTTATAAATCGGGCATTTTAATAAAAGAAAAAAGATGAATATTATTTCCAGAAATCAATTGAATAAAAAGCTATTTGTTAAAAGTTTGTTTTTAATAATGACTTTTTTTTCTGTTACAATGAATGCTCAGTTGAAAACTAAGATTACAGAAATTGGTTTGGGATGGAGCAATAATTCGGTTAATACTGTTATTTTTAGAAACAGTGCCCTTACTAGTTTTAAAGGAATTCAATATACCGCTTATTATAATCCTGAAGGAAAAATGGTTTTAGCCAAACGCAAGCTGAATGCTAAAAAATGGGATGTAGTAATTACTCCTTACAGCGGAAATGTAAAGGATGCACACAACGATATTAGCATTGCAATAGATATTGAAGGCTATCTTCATGTAAGTTGGGATCATCATGATACGCGCTTGCGATATGCCAAAAGCAAAACGCCTTTTAGTTTAGAATTAGGAGAAGAACAATCCATGACGGGCAAAGATGAGGCAAGAGTAACCTATCCTGAATTCCATAATTTGCCTAATGGGAAATTGCTGTTTTGTTATAGATCAGGAGCTTCAGGAAGAGGAAATATGATTATGAAATCCTATGATGTAAAAACGAAACAATGGACTTCGTTGCAAAATAATCTAATTGATGGTGAGAATCAACGTTCTGCCTATTGGCAAATTTGCGTAGGCAAAAAAGGAATTTATATTTCATGGGTTTGGAGAGAAAGTTGGGATGTTTCCACGAATCATGATATTTGTTATGCTTTTTCTGCCGATGGCGGGAAAACCTGGGAGAAATCAACAGGAGAGAAATACAATTTACCAATTACTAAAGCTACTGCTGAACACGCCTGGTATGTGCCTCAAAACAGTAGTTTAATCAATCAAACTGCCATGACAGTGGATGATTCGGGAAAACCATACATTACAAGCTATTGGAATAACGATGGTATTCCGCAATACAAAGTAGTTTATTTATTAGACGGAAAATGGAATTTACTCAATACTAATTTTCATCAAAAAACATTCAATTTAGGAGGTGGAGGAACTAAAAGAATTCCAATTTCACGTCCTGAAATTTTAGTTCATCAATCGATGTTGTATTTGCTTTACAGAGATGAAGAAAGAGACAACAAAATTACATTGGCATATACTAATTTGGAAAAAAAACAATGGCAATTAAAGGATGTTAGCCAGTTTACTGTTGGTCAATGGGAACCTAATTTCGATAAAGAACTTTGGCAGCAGAAAAAACAATTACACATTTTTTCTCAAAATGTAAGCCAGGCCGATGGAGAGGGATTAGCAAAGGTAGCACCACAACCCGTACAAGTTTTAGAATTAAAAAAGTTACCTTTAATGCCCGCTAAATAAACTAAGAAAACACTAAAAACCACTAAAATAAACAAAGAATGAGAAGAAAAATAATTTTGTCGCTTTTGTTAGCCGTGCAAGTTATTACAGCACAGCAACAAAAAAATGAATGGGAAAATCCAAGCATTGTAGATAGAAACAAAGAAGCAGGGAGGGCTACATTTGTTTTACATCAAGACGAAGCTACGGCAATTACTAACGAACCTGAGCAATCTTCATATTATAAAAGTTTAAACGGAGATTGGAAATTCAATATCGTTAAAAAACCAGCCGATCGTCCTCAGGATTTTTACAAAGTAGATTTGGATGATAAAAGTTGGACTACTATTCCAGTGCCGTCTAACTGGGAAATGCAAGGACATGATATTCCTATTTATACTAATATTACGTATCCATTTCCAAGGAATCCGCCTTTTGTAGACAATAATTACAATCCAGTAGGAAGCTATAGAAAAACATTCACAGTGCCTGAAAATTGGAACGGAAAAGAAGTGTTGTTGTGCTTTAATTCTATTTCGGGATATGCTCGTGTTTTTCTAAATGGAAAAGAAGTAGGAATGACCAAAGCTTCTAAATCTGTAGCCGAATTTAATGTGACTTCCTTTTTACAAAAAGGAGACAATGTATTGGCGGTTCAGGTTTTCCGTTGGCACGATGGAAGCTATTTAGAAGATCAGGATTTCTGGAGATTAAGCGGAATTGAACGCGATGTGTATTTGCAAGCGACTCCTAAATTAACAGTTTGGAATTATTTTGTAAATGCCGATTTGGACGAAAATTATACCAATGGTCTTTTTAAAACTACGGTTCAATTAAGAGCTTTTCAGCAAAATAAAATCAAAAAAGCCAATCTTACATTGACTTTGTTAGATGCTCAAGGCAAAAAAATATACAGCGAAACTAAAAAAGTGACGAATGCTACAAAGGAAGTTGCGTTTAATTCAACGATTAATAATGTAAGCAAATGGAGTTCGGAAACGCCTTATTTGTATCGTTATGTTATAAAATTAGAAAGTGCAAATCCTACCGAAAATTCTGTGGTTTATGGGAAAATTGGTTTTAGAAAAGTAGAAATTAAAAACGCCCAACTTTTAGTTAACGGAAAAGTAATGCTAGTGCGTGGAGTAAACATTCACGACCATCACGAAACCAAAGGTCATGCACCTGACAGACCTACAATGCGTAGAGATTTAGAATTGATGAAACAAAATAACATCAATGCTATTAGAATGAGTCATTATCCGCACGATCCTTATTTGTATGAGTTATGCGATGAGTACGGAATGTATGTGGTGGATGAAGCCAATATTGAAACGCACGGTATGGGTGTGGACGGACAAAAATTAGACGAAAATTTACATCCCGCTTATGTGCCAGCATGGGCACCAGCTCATTTGGATCGTATAGCACGTATGTTAGAAACCAATAAAAATCATACTTCGGTTATTATTTGGTCTATGGGTAATGAATGTGCGAATGGTCCGGTTTTTTATGAAGCTTATAAATGGTTGAAAAGCAAAGATACTTCAAGACCAGTTCAATTTGAACAGGCTAGAGAAAACGCCAATACAGATATTGTGGCGCCAATGTATCCAAGTATAAAATACATGAAAGACTACGCTGCAGCCGATAAACCAAGACCTTTTATCATGTGTGAGTATTCTCATGCTATGGGAAACAGTAATGGTAATTTTCAGGAATATTTTGATATTATCAACAGCAGTCCGCACATGCAAGGTGGTTTTATTTGGGATTGGGTAGATCAGGGAATTAAAACTAAGGACGAAAACGGAACTGTTTTTTATGCTTACGGTGGTGATTTAGGCGGAAAAGATCTTCAAAATGATGATAACTTTTGTGCAAACGGATTGATTAGTGCTAATAGAATGCCGCATCCGGGACTGGCTGAGGTTAAAAAAGTATATCAGGATATTTTGTTTAGTCTAAAAGGATCAAACCAATTGACAATTAAAAATATTTTTCATTATACCAATTTGAATCAGTACCAATTCAAATTCGAATTAGTTAAAAATGGTCAGTTGGTTCAGGAAAAAACATTCAATGTAGATTGTGATCCAGAACAAAGTGTAACGATTGATTTGCCAATTGAAACTTTAAATGAAAAAGGAGAATATTTCTTGAATGTCTATGCGTATACTAAGACAGCAACTGATTTAGTTCCGGTGAATCATGAATTAGCCAGAGAACAATTTGCCATTGGAGAAGGAAACTTCTTTGTTGAAAAAACATCGGATATTTCGAAAAAGAAGGAATTAAAAATCAAGAAAAAAGGAAGTATTGTAGCATTCGAAACCAAAACAGTAGCTGGAACTTTTGACTTGACTGAAGGAGAAATTAAAAGCTATAATTTTAAAAATGAAAATGCTGAGGTTATCACTAATTTCCCAACACCTTATTTTTGGAGAGCACCAACGGACAATGATTTTGGAAACAAAATGCAAGAGAAATTAGTTGTTTGGAAAGAAGCGCATTTGAATCCTGAAGTAAAATCGGTTACGGTTGGTAAACAAACAGAACAAGGTTTGCCGATTGACGTTCAATACGTTTTAGCAGGAACTAAAGCAGCTTATACCGTAAATTATTTAATCCAAAATAACGGAGAAATAAAAGTAACTGCTACCATTGATATGACCGATAAAAAATTACCAGAATTGCCACGTTTTGGAATGCGTTTGGAACTTCCGGGTGCTTATGAAAATTTGAGCTATTACGGACGTGGACCATTAGAAAATTATTCGGATAGAAAAACAGCTTCTTTTGTGGGAACCTATCAAGACAAAGTAGCAAATCAATTTATTTGGGAATACATTCGTCCACAGGAATGCGGGTATAAAACGGATACACGTTGGTTTAGTTTGCAAAACAGTAACGGATTAGGATTGAAAATTACAGGAGAACAAACTTTAGGTTTTAGTACACTTAATGTTTCTACAGAATCATTAGATCCGGGAGCAACAAAAAATCAACGTCATACTAATGATGTTAAACCACAGGATACTGTTTTTGTACACGTAGATTTAGCACAACGTGGTTTGGGTGGAGATACTAGTTGGGGAGCACTTCCGCATGAACAATATTTGCTTAAAGCTCCAAACTACACTTACAGTTATACCTTGAGTTTGATGGCTCCAAATAATTAATATTAAAATGAAATTATGTTTCCAATAAATATGAAACGAATACAATCCGCATTTTTAACGATTTCGATAAGTCTGGTTTTAGTCTTCTTTTCGTCTTGTAGTGCCACTAAAAAAGTAACTGAAAACAACAGTGCTTACTTATTTGTGTATTTCACAGGAAATGGAAAAACGGAAGAAGCCATTCGTTTTGGATTGAGCAAAGACGGTTATAATTATTATGCTTTAAATGACAACAAACCCGTTATTGCTTCTGAAAAGATAAGTACAACAGGCGGCGTTCGTGATCCACATATTTTAAGAGCTGCCGATGGCAAAACGTTTTACATGACGGTAACCGATTTGCAAACTGCCAATGGCTGGGATAACCAGGCGATGGTACTTTTAAAATCGACTGATTTAGTGAATTGGACTTCTTCAAAAGTAGATATTTCAAAAGTGTTTACTGGTTTTAAGGATGTAACACGTGTTTGGGCACCACAAACTATTTATGATGCGAAGGCTAAAAAATACATGGTGTATTTCTCGATGTTGCAACCGGGTGGAAAAGACATTGTTTATTATTCGTATGCCAATGAAGATTTTACTGCTTTGGAAACAGTTCCAAAACAACTGTTTTTTAGTCCAACGAATGGGTCTTGTATCGATGCTGATATTATAGAAAAAGATGGGAAATTTCATTTGTTCTTAAAAACAGAAGACACAGCCGATAAAGGAATTAAACTAGCCATTTCGAACCAATTGACTTCAGGATATGTTTTGAAAGACGAATATGTGGATCAAACCAATGAATCCGTTGAAGGTTCTGGTGTTTTCAAACTAAACAATTCGGATACTTATATTTTGATGTACGATATGTATAGAAAAGGAAAATACCAATTTACATCTTCGACTGATTTGGAAAATTTCAAGGTAATTGACGAAAGTGTTTCAATGAATTTCCATCCAAGACACGGTACAGTTTTACCAATTACCAAATCGGAAGCCCAAAGGTTAATTAATACATTCGGTTGGTTTCCAAACAGTGAAATTGTAGGAGCACAATCGGCGGCAATTAAGCAAAACAATGTCATTGCTGATGTTCAAAACAAAAAGATGTTGCTTCCTGTAAAAAACGGAACAGATTTGAAAAATTTTAATCCCGAATTCAAAGTAAATCAAGGAGCAACGGTGAGTCCTTCAGGAGCTCAGGATTTTTCTCAAAAGGCGGTAAAGTATGATTTTGAAATGGGCGATTTAGGAAAAACCTCTTTTGATGTCGAAGTGGTTGTTAGAAATAATCCTTCATTGACAGGGTATTATGCTGATCCTGAAATTTTGTATTCGAATAAAGACAATCGTTTTCATTTGTATCCTACCAGCGATGGTTTTCATGAATGGAGTGGCGATTACTTCAAGAGTTTTTCTTCCACTAATTTAGTGGATTGGGTCGATGATGGAGTTTTGTTAGATCTGAAAAAAGATGTTTCCTGGACAGATGTAAAAGCCTGGGCGCCTGCAGCAGCCGAGAAAAAAATAAATGGAGAATACCGTTATTTCTTTTATTATACTGGAGATGCCAAAATAGGTGTGGCGACAAGCGATAATCCTCAAGGTCCATTTACAGATATTGGAAAACCATTAGTAGCTACAAAGCCTAACGGAATTACCAGAGGTCAAATTATTGATCCGGATGTATTCACTGACCCTGTTTCGGGAAAAAGTTACTTGTATTATGGAAACGGATTTATGGTGGGAGTCGAATTGAATGATGACATGATTTCGGTGAAAGAGAATACGTTGACCGTTTTAAAGCCAGATAATACCTTTAGAGAAGGAACGGAAGTTTTTTATAGAAAAGGGAAATATTATTTTTTATGGTCTGAAGACGATACACGAAGCGAAAATTATAGAGTGCGTTATGCCACTTCTAATGCTCCATTGGGAAATTTTACGATACCTAAAGATAATTTGATATTGGCTAAAGATCCTTCTCAGGGAATTTACGGAACTGGTCACAACTCGGTAATCCAGATTCCGGGTACTGATGAGTGGTATATGGTTTATCATCGTTTTACTATCCCAAAAGGAATCACTATGGGGCGTGCAGCAGGATACAATAGAGAAGTGTGTATCGACCGACTTTATTTTGACGATGAAGGAAATATCATTGTTGTAAAACCAACATTAGAAGGAATTCAGCCTATTAAGAAATAAATTAAAGCATTTTCACCATTAAGCATTTAAGACCATTAAGTCTAAATTTCCTTAATTTCTTAATGGTGAAATAAAATATTTAAATGGTAAATTAAAAAGTAAAGCAGTGTTATAAACTATGAAGAACTATATTAATTTGATGTTTAAGTGCTCATTGGTGTTTTTATTGTTTTCGATATCGGCTAATGCACAAAACAAATCAGCGAAAATTTTGGTGAAAAATAAGCTCGATTTTTCTCGTCAGGAAATTGTTTCTGTTTCAGGAAAGCAGCTTTCGGATTTGATAAAAGGAAAAAAGGAAAAGGAACTCCGAATTAAAAAAGAAGGAACGCAGCAATATTTGTTTTTGCAGTGGATTGATTACAATCAGGACGGAATTTCAGATGAATTGTTGTTTCAGGCTGAGGTTGCGGCTAAAGCCAAAGCAAGTTATCAAGTGGTTTTTGATGAAACAATTCCGTTGATCGAAAGTACAATTACAACCTATTCTCGTTTTGTTCCTGAGCGAACGGATGATTATGCCTGGGAAAATGATAAAGTAGCTTTTAGAACCTATGGTCCTGATGCACAAAAAAGAGTAGAAGAAAATCGCCCCGAAGGAACACTTAGCAGTGGAATCGATCTTTGGTTTAAAAGAACTGATAAATCAATCATCAATAAATGGTATGCCGAGAATGTGAAAAAACCAGGTTATTACCATATCGATCACGGCGAAGGTTATGATCCATATCATGTGGGTGCAAGTCGTGGAACTGGAGGAACTGGAATTTGGGAAGATAATAAACTGGCAGTTTCTAAAAACTTTGTGAGTTATAAAACCATTGCTGTTGGACCTTTGCGCACCGTTTTCGAATTGACCTATGCGCCTTGGAGTTCCTATCAGGTGAAGGAAACCAAAAGAATTTCGTTAGATTTAGGTTCGAATTTTTCTAAGTTCGAAATTTCGATTGATGCCAATAAACCACTTCCAAATTTCACCACAGGAATTTCTTTGCATGACAATAAAGGCGAAGTGAAAATCAACAAAAAAGAAGGTTGGTTCCGTCATGCTGAAAAAATTGATGGCGTTTTCTTAGGTGAAGGAATTGTATTGAATCCAAAGTTAGTTAGCGATGCTTTTTCGAATATTTCTAAAGAAAAAGACCAAAGCAATTTGTTAGTAATAATGCATCCAGAAGAAAATAAACTGACTTATTATGCTGGTTTTGCCTGGCAAAAAAGTGGTCAGGTTATGAACGAAGCCGATTGGGATACTTTATTACAAAAACAAGCTAAATTGTTAGCTAATCCTCTTAGGATAACGATAAAAGAAAATAAATAAATCTTTTTTTGTAGTTTCGCTAAAACTTACAAAAAAACTAGAATGGATATAATTGCAGGACTAAAAGATAAAGTAGTCGTAATAACTGGAGGAGCTGGAGTACTAGGTACCGGATTTACAAACGCACTAGCAAAACAAGGAGCTAAAGTTGCCATATTAGTAAGAGACTTAGTAAAAGCACAAAAATTAGCTGACGAAATTAATAGTGCTGGTGGAAAAGCCTTAGGTGTTTCTGCTGATGTTTGTGATGAAGCGAGCTTAAGAAAAGCGCATCAGGAAATTAATGAGCAATTAGGATTAGTTGACATTCTAATTAACGGAGCGGGAGGAAATCACCCAAAAGGAACTTCTGCAGATGTTTCTTTTGACAGAGAAAATAAAACGGAAGGATTGCAAACTTTCTTTGGTTTAGATACTGAAGGTTTACGTTTTGTATTCGACCTTAATTTTATTGGGACTTTATTGCCAACTCAGGTTTTTGCCACTGATATGATAGGAAGAGAAGGTTGTAGTATCTTGAATATTTCTTCGGTAAGTGCTTTTCATCCTTTGACAAAAGTGGTGGCTTACAGTGCTGCCAAAGCTGCTATTAGTAATTTAACAGAATGGTTGTCGGTTTATTTTGCAAAAGAAGGAATTCGAGTAAATGCACTTTCTCCAGGTTTTTTCTTAACCGAACAAAACAGAACTTTATTGACTAACGAAGATGGAAGTTTGACTGAAAGAGGAAATAAAATTCTTTCGCAAACTCCAATGGGACGATTTGGTCAACCAAATGATTTAGATAGTACGCTACTTTGGCTTTGTAATCCAGATTCTCGTTTTGTAACAGGAATTGTTGTTGCTGTAGATGGAGGATTTTTAGCGTATTCAGGAGTTTAACACACACATATAATCAAAATACAATGGGAATAGAACAAACTTGGAGATGGTACGGACCAAAAGATACTGTGCCGCTTTCTCATATTAAAATGGCTGGAGCTACTGGAATTGTAACGGCTTTGCACCATATTCCAAATGGAACCGTTTGGACAGTGGAAGAAATTCAAAAAAGAAAAGATGAAATCGAAGCGGCTGGATTAACATGGTCAGTTGTTGAGAGTATTCCGGTTCACGAAAACATCAAAACTCGCAAGGGAGATTATAAAAAATACATTGAAAACTACTGTCAAAGTATTGCCAATTTAGGGGTTTGTGGAATCGATACGGTTTGTTACAATTTTATGCCGGTTTTAGACTGGACCAGAACTGATTTGGCTTTTGAAGTAGAAGATGGTTCTAAAGCCTTGCGTTTTGACAGAATGGAATTTGCGGCTTTCGAATTGTTTTTGCTAAAAAGAAAAGGAGCTGAAAACGATTATACTGCCGAAGAAGTAGCTAAAGCAACTCGCGTTTTCGAAGCGATGACTGAGGAGCAAAAAAAGCTTTTAGTTAAAAATATTATTGCAGGATTACCAGGTGCTGAAGAAGGATATACTGTAGAGCAATTGCAAGTAGCTTTAGATGATTATGCTGAAATTGGCGATGCCGAATTGAGAAATAATCTATACGCATTCCTGAAAGAAATTATTCCGGCTGCTGAAAAAGCGGGAATTGTAATGGCTATCCATCCTGATGATCCGCCTTATGCTATTTTAGGCTTGCCAAGAGTAGTAAGTACTGAGGCCGATGCAAAACAACTGATTGAAGTGGTGGATAGCAAAAGCAATGGTTTGTGTTTTTGTACCGGTTCTTACGGTGTAAGAGAAGACAATGACTTGGTTGGTATGGTAGAAAGATTGGGTCACCGTATTAACTTTATCCACTTAAGAGCAACGAAGCGTGATGCAGAAGGGAATTTCTACGAAGCAGATCATTTAGATGGCGATGTAGATATGTACGGCGTGATGAAAGCCATTGTGGAAGAGCAAGATAAAAGAATCGCTAATGGTCGTCCCGATTACAGATTGCCAATGCGTCCGGATCACGGTCATCAAATGCTTGACGATTTAGATAAGAAAATGAATCCAGGTTATTCTGCTATTGGTCGATTAAGAGGTCTTGCTGAGCTAAGAGGTCTTGAAAGAGGAATAAGAGGAAACCAAAAATAAATACGATAAAGAGGAGCAATTTTTTGCTCCTTTTTTTTGTTTTAAAGGCAGTTATAGTCCTTCAATAGCGTTATATTTGTGTTAAACACTAATAATAGAGGTGCTTAACACCAGTGTTATTAGTGCTTCGAACCAATAATGTAGGTACTTAACACCAGCACTATTGGTTTTTTAAACCAATAATAAAGGTAGTTAACACCAATACTATTGGTGCTTCGAACCAATAATAGAGGTAATTAACACCAGTACTATTGGTACTTTAAACCAATAATAGAGGTAGTTAACACTAATAGTACTAGTGTTTAACCCCTTTTTTTAGAGCAATAGTATCCAATTTATAACCTAAAAACAACCAAAGATGAAATCCAATGATAGAAAATACAAGGACGGAAAAGGAGAACAATATCCCGTAATAGGTAATTTTATCCACTACCACATAGTAAAGCATAAAATCAAGAAAGCCGATGTAGCCCGAGAACTTGGCATAATTCCCACAGGATTGAACGACTATTTTAAGCGAGATACGCTACAGTTTGCCATACTCTGGAAATTAAGTCTGGTGCTCAAGCACAATTTTATTGCACAACTAGGCGAATACTTGCCTTACCGTTTTGAAAGCATACAGGAAAAAGCCCTAAAAAAAGAACTGCAAGAAAAAAACAACTACATCCAAAAACTGGAAATCCAGCTCGAAACCCTAAGAGAAATGATAAAGAAGTAGCGGTTTTGTAAGATTTATTTATATATTAGCGAAATCATAACAGCAGCCGATAACATGCAAATTAAGTATAAAACTAGTTTAGTTTATGCGCCAATAAACTAGTTAGCAGAAACCCTCGAGCTACACGAAACGCATAAAAAAACTCCATAAAAAGATAACATTATCTAAAATAATGTAAAGATATTTCGCACTATTAAATACTTTTCAAATTTTGTATCTTGCGAACAGTAAATTTTAATTATGCTTAAAACAATTCAGATTATTGCATTAATTCAAGGACTTTTCGTCCTTTTTGTTTTATATAACAATCGCAATAGTTATAAGAACACAACTTTTTGGTTATTATTCGGCAGTTTATTTACCATCGTGCTATATATTATTGGAGATGACAAGAATAATTTATTTGTTAATAACACTGATTGGTTTCTTTTCGATAACACACTTTTTATAACATTTTTATTTTTGTTTTTTAGGTATTTCAAAAGCAATAAAGAAAAGTTTATAAAATCAGATTATTATTTTTTCATACCAAATATCATTTATCTAATTCTTGAAGTAATTGAAATAAAATTAATTCAAACTAACATAGTCATTGAAGTTTTAGAAGTATTCTGCGAATTAACTTTTATCATCTACTTATCACTAATTTTATTTTCCATAATTTCAAGTAAAAGAAAAAATTGGATTATATATTTCATTATTCCAATCATTATTTTGTTCGTTTTTTCACTTATTAATGATATTCTTAAAATCGTTGGATTGTCAGAATTACCGTTTTTATCCAACCAAAATTTCAATTCATATCTTTTATTAGTTGTTGCGTTTTTATTCTATTTTATAACTTTTAAGTTGTTTAATGGTAATAAAGAAATTTTACCTAAAGTAGAAATCGGTAAATACAAAAACTCAAATCTAAACGATGAAACAATTAGTAAATATAAAACTGCTTTAATCAATGCAATGCAAATTGATAAAATATATCTTGATGGAAAATTATCCATACAAGATGTTTCAGATAAATTAAATATTCCGCGTCAATACATTTCTGAAGTTTTAAACGAACATATGAATACCAATTTTCAAGATTTCATAAATGAATATAGAGTGGAAGAATTTGTAAACCGACTAAAAAATGACCAAAACAATAATCTTACACTTTTAGGAATCGCTACAGATGTAGGTTTTAATTCTAAATCTTCTTTTAATGCTACATTTAAGAAATTCAAAGGCTTAACACCAACACAATTCAAGAAAAATCTTTTGTGAAAAAAGTAATTGGTACAAATCAATCATTTTGCACTTATTTGATTTTTATGAAAACACAATCACTTACGATATTTGCGAAATAATTAAAAGAACCCAAAATTATGTCGCAACTTAAATTAATTAAAAAGATTCTCTTTTGCTTTATTTTAACTATTTCAACCTACTCGATTAACGCACAAGTAAACGATACACTTTCATTTGTAAAATCAAAACGAATGTCAGATGATGACCTTGCAAAAAAACGAGAAGGAACTTTCATAACGGGTTTGCCTGACTTTTCATCAGATCCTGTTACAGGTTTTGGTTTTGGTCTTAGAAGTAATGTCTATTGGAACGGCGAACGAACAAATCCACTTTTTGCCTACACACCTTACTTGGCAAAACTAAAAGCTAATGCAGCATATTACACTTCAAACGCAAGAGAATTAATTTTATCTTTAGATGTACCATATTATAAAGGAACACGTTGGAGATTTAAAATTGATTTTAAAGCACAACAAAATCCAGCAAATTTATATTTTGGCTCAACAGAATCAACGTTAGGCAATCTTCGATTGCCATCCAATGAAAACATTACTTTTTCAACATATGAAGTATTTGACAAAGCAAGAAAAACGCTGAGACCAGGTGGAATTGGCGAAGCAAGTTTTGTGACAGATGCCTTGTCAAACCGATTTAGAGAAACAGAATATATGCTTAATCTAAAAGGAGATTACGCAATAGGAAACGGAAAATGGCGAGTAATGGGTGGTTATGAAATTCAAAATTTAAGTTATAAAACTTTTGAGAGAGAGGAAGCGGAGGCAATAAATCCAAATTCAGGAGAAGAAACTACTGCTCCAAATGGATTTTCACTTTTACAAAGAGATTTTAATCAAGGCTTAATATCTGGCTTAAATGGTGGTTGGATTTCAATTTTACAAACCGCATTAATTTATGACACAAGAGATTTTGAACCCGACCCAACCAAAGGTTACTATTTTGAAATAGCAAATGAATATTCTAGCAAATATATTGGCTCACAATTTGATTTCAATAAACTTTTTATTCAAGCAAGAGCATATCAAAAGTTGCCTTTTGGAAAAAGAACTGTTGTCGCTGGAAGATTTGGAGTTGGTAACATTTTTGGCTCGAATGCCCCATTTTTTGAATTTCAAGACCAATGGAGTCCAGAAGGTAGCATCAATGCACTTGGTGGAAAGCAATCATTGCGAGGTTATCGAGCAAATCGGTTTTTAGCACGTTCTATGTGGTTCACAAATATTGAATTAAGATATAGAATTGCAGAAACAAAATTAGGAAAACAAAGATTTGCTTTCGGTGTCGCACCATTTTTTGATGCAGGAACAGTAAGAGATGAATGGCAAAATCTAAACTTTAAAAACATTCATTACTCGTATGGTTTAGGTGCAAGAATTGCTTGGAATCAGTCCACAATTTTATCATTTGATTACGGAATGTCAAAAGAAGATAAACTCTTCTACATCGGCATAGGTCAAGCTTTTTAACAAACTCGATAGCGCAGAATTGTATTCTGTGCCCACCAAGAGCATCAACTTTGTGGAGTTACTTGATGAGATCCTTCCTTCGTCAGGATGAAGATTGCGGTTAAATCGTTTTTCCCTGTAGTGTAGATTTGTAAATCAAAGAAAAATTTTAACAATGAGATTCTCAAGAGGCTGATTGTAGTTTTTTCAAAAGACTGAGGTAAGGAGCAATTTTTTTGCTCCTTTTTTGTTTAATAAATCGTTACTGTTATGAAACAATTATATTTGTAATGTATTTAAAAAAAACAACAAACCAATGAGTCTACTTCAAAACCAGTTTAGAGAAAAATTATTTTTTAGTTTTTTACTGCTATTGTCTTTTTTTGGTGTTTTTGCACAAGAAGAAATACAAACCAAACCTGAATTACAAGAAATAAAAGTAGATTCTTTGTATCGCGAAGATCAGTTTTATTTTGGGTTTACCTACAATACTTTGCAGCAAAAACCAGTGGGATTATCCCAACAAAAATTCTCGATAGGAATTTCTGGAGGTTTTCTTCGCGACATGCCTATTAATAAAAACAGAACCAAAGCCTTTGCAACAGGTTTAGGTGTGAGTTACAACAATTACAATGAAAATTTAGGAATCAGTGGAACCGCTCAGGATGCCACTTATGCCATTTTAGGATCGCAAAATAATTTTGATAAAAATAAATTCACCCAATTATTAATTGATGTGCCTCTGGAATTCAGATGGAGAACATCAACGTTTCAGAGTTATAAATTCTGGAGAATTTATGGCGGAATGAAATTCAGTTATTTGGCTTACAGTAAATCAGTTCTTAACAATGACGATGGAAAAACGGTAATTACAAACAATAAAGATTTCAATAAATTCCTGTACGGATTGTATTTGTCTGCGGGTTATAATACTTTGAATGTATATGCTTATTATGGATTGAATCCCATTTTTAAATCGGCTCAAATTGATGGTGATAAAATCAAAATGAATTCCTTAAATGTGGGTTTAATTTTCTATATTTTATAACCATAAATATAGAAAAAGAATTTGCGGAAGACTACCTAAAAACACGCCAATAATCAACTCTTTAGGTGTGTGTGCTTTCATAACTAATCGAGAAGAAGCTACAAAACCATTCATCAAAACCAAGAAAACAATCCATAGCGTATTTTGGGTATGATTATGCAAACTCAACCCAAAAACAAACAGAGTTAAAGCACTGATTCCTATCATGTGTAAACTAGCTTTTTTGCGCACAAACAAAAGGATTAACGCAATCAGTGTGCTAAACAAAGCGCCCAATAGAAAAAAATGAAGTTCAGGATAACGTTCAATCGTAATGCTTTTTCGAACCAACAGAATAAGTAAAAAACATTGAATAACTAAGGGTATTTTTCGTTCGGATAATTCGTGTGCCATTACCGAACTAATTTTTCCAGTTAGTCTAAGCAGAAAAAAGAATAGTACCGGAATAAGAAATGTAATGATGGTAACCTGCAATAAAACCAAGTATTTCTCTTTGTTTAAAGTATAAGATTGGTTTAAAAAAAGATAGAAAAGAGTGGCGTATATCGGGATGAATACCGGATGAAAAACATAAGAGAAAAGGGAAAATATTCTTTTTGGCATTGTAAAATAGCTTAGTCTTACAAATATAACGATTCTTGTAAAAAGACATTGTTTATTGTGATTAGATTTATTCTGAGTCCTTTTTTTTAACGCAAAGTGTATGGTTTCAATTTCAAAAAGAAGTCTTACTTTTGATGGTGTATAGTTTTAAGTCTATTTCAAATCCATGAGTATAACAATTAAAAATAGTATTTCAATCCTAGATGCAAAATGGTTTGGAATTCATCCCGAAGCTACAATAGAGACTATTTCCATCGATAGTCGATCGTTACAAAATAGTGAGCAAACGCTGTTTTTTGCTCTGGTTGGCCCCAATAATGATGCGCATCATTACATCAAAGATTTGATTGCAACTGGAGTACGGAATTTTGTGGTTACTCGTATTCCGGAGGATTGCGAGAATCAGGCTAATTTTTTAGTTGTTGAAAATACTTTGGTGGCATTGCAACAATTTGCAGCCTATTACCGCAGTCTTTTTCATTTCCCTATTATCGGTTTAACAGGAAGCAACGGGAAAACCATTGTCAAAGAATGGCTTAATTTTCTTTTAAGTCCGGATTATAATGTGATTCGAAGTCCTAAAAGTTACAATTCACAAGTGGGTGTGCCGTTGTCAGTAATTGCTATTAATGAAAAACACAATTTGGGCATTTTTGAAGCGGGAATTTCTACCGTTGCTGAGATGGATAAATTGGAAAAAATCATAAAACCGACTCTTGGTGTTTTGACCAATATTGGTTCTTCTCATGACGAAGGCTTTGCTGATTTAGAACAAAAAATTCAACAAAAAATGCTGTTGTTTCAGGATGCTGAAGTGTTGATTTATCAAAAAAACAGTCAGGTCGAAAATTATATTTCAGCTAAAACCAAGCCTTTTTCGTGGAGTTTTAAAGACAAAAATGCCGATGTTTTTGTTTCGAAAAAAGATATTACGAATCAGGAAACAACATTATTTTACCAATACAAAGGGAAATCCTGTCAATTAAAAATTCCATTTATAGACAAGGCTTCTGTTGAAAATGCCATCAGTTCTTTAATGGTACTATTGCATTTAGACTATGAAACCAGCGTAATTCAATCCCGAATGGAAATGCTTTTTCCTGTCGAAATGCGTTTAGAAGTAAAAAACGGAATCAACAATTGCAGTATAATTGATGACAGTTACAGTTCGGATTTTCAGTCTTTGAAGATTGCTTTGGATGTTTTGGAAAGTCAGAATCAATTTGAAAAGAAAACCGTAATTCTTTCGGATATTTTTCAAAGTGGTTTTCCTAACGAACAGTTGTATGCTAAAGTGGCGCAGTTAATTGTTTCGAACAAAATCAATCGCGTCATCGGAATTGGAGAAACCATTTCGGCGTTTAAAGATCAGTTTTCGAATTGTATTACGTTTAAAACCACAGCCGAATTCATTTCGAATTTTGAAAAGTTGGATTTCTCTAATGAAAGTATTCTGATCAAAGGAGCACGTTCGTTTCAGTTTGAGGAAATCGTGACTTTGCTTGAAGAGAAAACGCATGAAACGGTTTTGGAAATTAATCTGAATGCGATAAGTTACAACTTGAATTTCTTTAAATCGAAGTTGAAACCAAAGGTCAAAATCATGTTAATGGTCAAGGCTTTTGGTTATGGAAATGGCGGATTGGAAATAGCCAAATTGTTAGAGCATCACAAAGTTGATTATTTAGGTGTGGCTTTCGCCGATGAAGGAATTTCGTTGAAAAATGGCGGAATCAAATTGCCTATTATGGTGTTGAATCCTGAAAGCACCAGTTTTTCGGCTATTATTCAACATCGTTTAGAACCCGAAATTTACAGTTTGAAAGGATTGCATGCCTTTCTTAAAATTGCAAGACAAAAAAATCTGCAACATTTTCCAATTCATATTAAACTCGATACAGGAATGCACCGTCTGGGTTTTGAAGAAAATACCGTTGACGAATTAATTGCAACTTTAAAAGGAAATTCGACCGTTAAAGTCCAAAGTATTTTGTCGCACATGGCTACCAGTGATGATGTGAAATATTATGATTTTGCCCAATCACAAATTAGTTTGTTTGATAGATTGTCTTCCAAGATTATTACTGAATTGGAGATACAACCTATTCGTCATATTTTAAATACTTCGGGAATCAGTAATTTCCCGGACACGCAATTTGATATGGTGCGTTTGGGAATTGGATTGTATGGTGTTTCTAATGATGCGAATGAACAGAAATATTTGGAAAATGTAGGAACATTAAAATCGATTATTTCGCAAATTCGAATTATCCCGGCAGGAGACAGTGTGGGCTATGGCCGCCGTTTTATGGCTGAAAAAGAAACCAAAGTCGCCACCATTCCTATTGGTTATGCTGATGGAATTTCGAGACTTTGGGGCAATGGTGTGGGCTATGTCAATATAAAAAACCAAAACGCTACAATTTTAGGCAGCGTTTGCATGGATATGCTGATGGTGGACGTAACTGAAATTGATTGTGCCGAAGGGGATGATGTGATTATTTTTGGCGAGAATCCGAATGTTTCTTTTATTGCCGAAAAGTTGAATACGATTCCGTATGAAATATTAACGAGTATTTCCCAAAGAGTAAAACGGGTGTTCTATCGCTAATTTTTTGGCTTTGAATTGGTATTCTTGTTAAAAAAAATGTTAATTTAGCATTTTCAAAACAAGTTCAACTATAAAAAAACAATAAGGTATGGGATTTTTTAGCGATTTTAAAGCCTCTTTAATGAAAGGCGATGTATTGAGTCTGGCAACTGCCGTGGTAATTGGTGGTGCTTTTGGTAAAATTGTGGGTTCTGCTGTAGATGATGTTATTATGCCCATTGTTGGTTTATTGACAGGCGGAATCGATTTTACAACTAAGTTTATTACTTTAGACGGAAACAGTTATGCCGATTTAGCTGCTGCAAAAACGGCTGGAGCTGCTGTAATTACCTATGGTAACTTAGTACAGGCAATTATCAATTTTGTAATTATTTCGTTTTTTATCTTTGTAGTTTTAAGAGCTGCTGAGAAAGCTAGAAAAAAGGAAGAGGTGGTTGCTGCACCTGCTGCTCCAGCTGGACCTACTCAGGAAGAATTGCTTACTCAAATTAGAGACTTGTTAAAAAAGTAATACCGCTTCACTATATGTTCAACTAAACCATTCGGAAACGGATGGTTTTTCTATTTTGTTATATTTATAACTTTTTGTTACTTTTTGTGAACGTCATTGTTTTAGCTTGGATATTAATTACTTTTGCAGTTCAAATTTAATATTCAATAATAAAAATATACTATGAAAATAGCAGTTGTAGGTGCAACCGGAATGGTTGGTGAAGTAATGTTACAAGTATTAGCAGAAAGAAATTTTGTATCTGCTAATGATGAATTAATCCTTGTAGCTTCTGAGAGATCAGTAGGAAAAGAAATGGAATTTCAAGGTAAAACATACAAAGTGGTAGGATTAGCTACTGCAGTGGATATGAAACCGGAAATTGCGTTGTTTTCTGCAGGAGGAGATACTTCATTAGAATGGGCACCAAAATTTGCAGCAGCTGGAACTACTGTAATTGACAACTCTTCAGCCTGGAGAATGGATCCTACTAAAAAATTAGTAGTTCCTGAAATCAATGCTGGCGAGTTAACAAAAGAAGATAAAATTATTGCTAACCCTAACTGTTCTACTATCCAAATGGTTTTGGCTTTAGCGCCTTTGCATAAAAAATACAATGTAAAAAGAGTTATCGTTTCTACTTACCAATCGATCACTGGAACTGGTGTAAAAGCGGTAAAACAATTAGAAAACGAATATGCAGGAATTGATGGTGATATGGCTTACAAATACCAAATTCACCGTAACGCTATTCCTCAATGTGATGTTTTTGAAGAAAACGGATACACTAAAGAAGAGATGAAATTAGTTCGTGAGACTAAAAAAATCTTAAGTGATAATACAATTGCTGTTACAGCAACTGCAGTTCGTGTGCCTATCGTAGGTGGACACTCTGAGGCAATCAATGTAGAATTCTCAAATGATTTTGATATCAATGAAGTAAGAAACATTCTTGAAAACACTGATGGAGTAATTGTTCAGGATAACCTGAAAGAGTTTGAATACCCAATGCCTCTTTTTGCTCAGGGTAAAAATGAAGTATTTGTAGGTAGATTAAGAAGAGATGAATCTCAACCAAATACTTTAAACATGTGGGTTGTTGCGGATAACTTAAGAAAAGGGGCTGCTACAAACACGATTCAAATTGCTGAATATTTAGTAGCTAACAAATTAGTTTAATACTATAGATTATTATAAATAGAAAAGCTTCTCGAATGAGAAGCTTTTTTTATGGTAAAAGTTTATTTTTTAGAAAATATTCTTACAAATTATTTAAAATAAATTAAACTATTTCTTAAGCAGTCTGCTCCATTAGGATTTCTTAATCCCTCTGTTTACCTTTGCAACCAATGAAAAGGCAACAGCTTCTATTTAGTTTTACTTTGGCAACGGCAGTATTGTTTTCGATACTGTTCCAGTCTTTTCATGGCTATGAACATTTAGAAAAACAACTTTCGCATAAATTCTGTGTCCACGACCACAAGGAGAATAAAGTAGAGATTACCCATGAGCACAAAATTGTTGAACATTGTGCGATTTGCCAATTTGAATTTGGTAGCAGTCTTTATCCAAAATTTATAACTTATCATTTCTTTTCTGATTTTAGGGCAATTCCTTTTTTTAATAAAGATCAAAAAGAGATTGTTTCTTTCTCGGGGAGTTTGTATGCGCACCGGGGTCCTCCCATAAGTATTGTTTAATACCATTTTACCTTTATCATTAAAATATTTTGAATTTTACCATTAAGTAGTTAAGAGAATTTAGTTTTAATTCTTAATGTGTCTCAATTTCTTAATGGTGTAAATAGTGGAATTTTGTTTTAGTTCGCTAACAAATTTTGTTAAGTGACTCAATTCTAATTTCACTTTCTCCTGTTTTACATTAAACATGGGAAAGTAAACAATACAATCATTTTCAATGAAAAAATACATAATTGCTCTTTTTTTAGGGTTTTCAGCAATGCTACAGGCTCAAAATGTAGTTTCAGGAATAGTTACGGATGTTTCGAACCAACCCATAATTGGAGCTTCGGTTTATATTCCTGAATTGCACAAAGGAACAACTACCGATGCCGATGGGAAATATGCTTTTAAAAATATGCCCAACGGAAGTTTTAGAATTGCTTTTTCGTATGTGGGGTTTAAGACCATAAATCAATGGGTGGAAAAACTCACTAAAAATACTGTTGTGAATATCCAAATGGAAAATGCTATCCTAGAGATTGACGAAGTTATTGTTTCTACTCCTTTTAATAAAATGCAATCGCAAAACGTTATGAAAGTAGAACACGAAAGTATTGAAAGCCTTCAGCAAAAAGGAACTTCGACTTTAATAGAAGGGCTGGCCACTATTCCCGGTGTTTCTCAGATTTCTACAGGAACTTCGATAGGCAAACCCGTGATTCGTGGTTTGAGCGGGAATCGTGTTTTAGTATATTCACAGGGTGTTCGTATCGAAAACCAGCAGTTTGGAGCAGAGCACGGTTTAGGGTTGAATGATGCAGGAGTTGAAAGTGTTGAGGTAATCAAAGGACCAGCTTCATTATTATACGGTTCGGATGCCATCGGTGGGGTTTTGTATTTTAATCCTGAAAAATTTGCCGACGCACATACTTTTAAGGCTAATTTTAACCAAAAATATTTCAGCAATACGCTGGGAAGTAATGCTTCAGTGGGACTGAAAACATCAACAGATAATTGGAAATTTTTAGTCAGAGGAACTCACAATACGCATTCGGATTATAAAATTGGGCAAGGTGATCGGGTGACCAATAGCCGTTACAACGAAACGGATTTTAAAACCGGAATTGGATATAACAATAGTAAATTTTCTTCGGTTGTTCGATATAATTTTAATAAATTGGATTTAGGAATCCCAGAAGAAGGTCTGGCGGAGCAAACGTATAGTAAAAATCCTGAATCTCCCCGTCAGGAAGTGTACAATCATTTATTGAGTTTGAATAATGTTGTTTATTTTGGTAATTCAAAATTAGATGTCGATTTAGGTTATATTTCTAATAATCGCATGGAATATGAAGAAGGCAATGAGGCATCTTTAGATATGTTATTGAATACCTACAATTATAATGCAAAATACCACTTGCCAAAAACAGGTCGTTTTGAAACGGTTTTAGGAATTCAGGGAATGCATCAAACCAATAAAAATTCTGGAGAAGAATTTTTGATTCCGGATGCTACTACAAATGATTTTGGTGTTTTTGGAACGGCTAATTACGAATGGGGATCAAGTGTTTTACAGGCAGGATTGCGTTTTGATAATCGTAATTTGAATTCTTTGGCACATGAAGTAGGAGAAGATGAACATCATCACGAAGATGAAGAAGAGCATGATCATGAACATCATGATCACGAGCATCATGGGGGCGATATTGATGCTTTGAGTAAATCTTTCAATAGTATCAATGCTTCATTAGGATATAAAACCAATATTTCAGAAACATTAGTACTGCGAATGAATGTGGCCTCGGGTTTTAGAGCGCCTAATTTAGCTGAGTTGACTTCTAATGGAGTGCATCATGGAACGAACCGTTACGAGATAGGAAATGCTAATTTGAAAACGGAGCAAAACCTGCAAACCGATTTGAATTTGGAATACGGAAACACACATTTTGAGTTTTTTGTAAACGGATTTTACAATCACATCAACAATTATATTTATACTTCACCAACAGGAGAACAGCTCGAAGATAATGATGTTTTCGAATACATTCAGAACAATGCCAAATTGTATGGAGGTGAAGTAGGTTTGCATTTTCACCCGCATCCGTTGGATTGGTTGCATTATGAAACCAGTTTTGAAACGGTAACTGGGAAAAAGCAAAATGGCGATTATTTGCCATTAATTCCGGCCAATAATTGGAACAATACCATTAGAACCGAATTCAAAATTAAAAACTGGTTCGAAGAAGGATTTGCCAGTTTGAATGTTAATACTACTTTTAATCAGAATAATGTGAGTGGTTTCGAAACCAGTTCAAACGGTTATACTTTGGTAAATTTAGGTTTTGGAGGAAAAGTAAAATGGGGTAAAACCGCATTTAATGTCAATTTGAATGGCAATAATGTATTCGATAAAAAATACATTGCCCATCTTTCCAGATTAAAAACCGATGGAATTCCTAATATTGGACGAAATATTGTGCTGGGAGTAAATTTTAATTTATAGCACGTTTTTAGTTTTACCGCAAAGTTTACTAAGTCCTTCGCAAAGACCGCCAAGCATTGTCAACTTTACTGGTGCCAAATCATAAATTTTCGTGTGCTTTGCGCCAAACTTTGTGTTCTTTGCGGTTAAATACAATTTGAAACCATTAAGTGTTGAGAAATCATAGAGTCTAGTGCTTAGTTTTCTTAATTTCTTAATGGTTTTTATTTTTAAAATTTACTCACATCTGCGGTATTTTTATCCTTATTTTTGTAAAAATCAATAGTTAAAATACTATGCGAAAAATAATTATTATAACTACAATTATCAGTTCTGTAATGACATCATTTGCTCAAAATTCAAAACCCATTCAATATCCGAAAACCAGAAAAGATGCCACGGTTGATGAGTATTTTGGAACAAAAGTAAATGATCCGTACCGTTGGCTGGAAGACGACCGTTCGGAGGAAACTGCTGCCTGGGTTAAGGCGGAGAATAAAGTAACGAATGCTTATCTGGATCAGATTCCTTTTCGAAATCAACTCAAAGAAAGACTGGAAAAACTGTGGAATTACGAGAAAATAGGAGCGCCATTTATCGAAGGTGATTTTACTTATTATTTCAAAAATAATGGGCTGCAAAATCAATCCGTTTTGTATCGAAAAGATGCATCGGGCAAAGAAACTGTTTTTCTGGATCCCAATACTTTTTCTAAGGATGGAACTACTTCTTTGGGCGAATTGGCCTTTTCTAAATCGGGTTCGAAATTAGCGTATTCCATTTCCGAAGGCGGTAGCGATTGGCGAAAAGTAATCATTATGGATGTTTTGACTAAAAAAGTTATTGGAGATACTTTAATAGATGTGAAATTTAGTGGTTTGTCCTGGAAAGGGAATGAAGGATTTTATTATTCGAGTTACGAAAAACCCAAAGGCAGCGAATTATCGGCTAAAACCGACCAGCATAAATTGTATTTTCATAAACTGGGAACAAAGCAAAAAGAAGATAAAATCATCTTTGGCGAAGACCAAAAACGACGTTATGTTGGCGGCAGCGTTACCGAAGACGATCGCTATTTGGTCATTACAGCAGCCACTTCAACTTATGGAAATGAATTGTACATTCAGGATTTGTCAACGCCCGAAAGTCCTATTGTGACTATTGTTTCCGATTTTAATAGCGACAATACCGTTATCGATAATGAAGGAACGAAGTTGTTGATTGTAACCGACAGAAATGCACCCAACAAACGAATTGTAATTGTAGATATCACTAATCCAAAACCTGATAACTGGAAAGATTTAATTGCCGAAACCACTCAGGTTTTAGAACCAACCACTTGTAGCGGTTACATTTTTGCACATTATATGAAAGATGCCGTTTCGGTGGTAAAGCAATACGATTATTCAGGGAAATTTTTGCGCGAAATTCAGCTTCCGGGATTAGGAACAGCTAGCGGATTTAGCGGTAAGAAAAAAGATAAGATGATGTATTTTACCTTTACCAATTATATTACTGCGGGAACTATTTTTGCTTTAGAACCGCATTCTGGAAAATCAACAGTGTATCAAAAATCGAAAGCCGAATTTAAAACAGAAGAGTACGAATCCAAACAAGTATTTTATACTTCAAAAGACGGAACCCGAGTTCCAATGCTCATTACTCATAAAAAAGGATTAAAACTAGACGGGAAAAATCCAACCATTTTATACGGTTATGGCGGATTCAATATTAGTCTGACGCCTAGTTTTAGTATTGCTAATGCGGTGTGGATGGAAAACGGAGGGATATTTGCAGTGCCTAATTTACGTGGCGGTGGCGAATATGGAAAAGAATGGCACGATGCAGGAACCAAGTTGCAAAAACAAAACGTTTTTGACGACTTTATTGCCGCAGCCGAATATCTAATTGCCGAAAAATACACGTCTTCTCATTTTCTGGCCATCCGCGGAGGTTCAAATGGCGGTTTGCTGGTAGGTGCCGTAATGACGCAGCGTCCTGATTTGGCTAAGGTAGCTTTGCCCGCCGTTGGCGTTTTGGATATGTTGCGTTACCATACTTTTACCGCAGGAGCCGGTTGGGCATACGATTATGGAACTGCTCAGGATAGCAAACAAATGTTCGAATACCTGAAAGGCTATTCGCCATTGCATACTATTAAAAACGGAGTGCAATATCCCGCAACTATGGTTACCACGGGCGATCATGACGATAGAGTAGTGCCGGCACACAGTTTTAAATTCGCCGCCGAATTGCAATCCAAACAATCCGGAAACAATCCTGTTTTAATCCGAATCGATGTCAAGGCTGGCCATGGTGCCGGAAAATCAGTTGCAGCAACCATACAGGAAAATGTCGATATTCAGGCTTTTACGTTATACAATATGGGAATTACCGAGTTACCAAAATAATTTTCAGGAGCAGAACAAGACCGTTTTTTTAACAACGTTTTGTCCCGCTGTCCGCTCTATCTCTAGTGGCAAACACCGCCACTAGAGGATGCCGCTTCCATCA
>NZ_JBCFQK010000018.1:0-80385 GCF_041729735.1 Flavobacterium magnesitis
TCACAACGATGAGCAACTTTGTCGAGTTACTGGATGAGATTGCTTCGTTCCTCGCAATGACACACTAGACGGCTTAAGTCATTGCGAGCGATAGCGAAGCAAACTCACTAAAAAAAGTAAATCTGGCATGTATACTAACCGTTCAATAAAACTAAAAAAGATAACTCAAAAATTACAAAAGCTAACTGCAAAGTTGCAGAAGCCAACTGCAAAGTTAAAAATGACAACTACAAAGTTGCAGAAGCCAACTGCGAAGTTCAAAATAACAACTGCAAAGTTGCAGAAGACGACTGCGAAGTTCAAAATAACAACTGCCAAGTTGCAAAAGCCAACTGCGAACTTACAAATAACAACTGCGAAGTTGCAGAAGACGACTGCGAAGTTCAAAATAACAACTGAGAAGTTGCAAAAGGTCTTGAGTATTTTATAAAAACCTTTGAGTAAATTGCAGAGGACAACCAAAAGTTACAAAACACTATGCACGAAAAACCAACATTATATTTTAAAAATGCTTCCGAATGGAGAGCCTGGCTACATGAAAACCATAGCAGTTACAAGGCGGTCCATTTGATTTTTTATAGAGTAACACACGAAGCAGAAAGTATGCGTTGGGAAGAAGCGGTAAAAGTGGCTATTTGTTACGGCTGGATTGATTCTACAGTTAGAAAAGTGGATGAACACCGCAGACAACAGCTTTTTACGCATAGAAAAGACAAAAGTATTTGGAGTAAAATAAACAAAGGGTATATCGAAGATTTAATTGCTGCCAATTTAATGCACGAAAGCGGTTTGAAAAAAATTGAAACGGCTAAGAAAAATGGTTCTTGGGAGAGTTTAGATGCAGTGGAAAAATTAGAAATTCCAGAAGATTTACAACAGGCTTTTGCTCAAAATCCAGTTGCTTTTTCTAATTATGAAAACTTCAGCAAATCTTATAAAAAAAATTATTTATATTGGTTGAACCAAGCCAAACGTCAAGAAACAAGACTGGCTAGAATTACTCAGATTATTGATTTGTGCGAACGAAATTGTAAAATGAGAGGATAAACAATAAATTCTAATTAAAATAATTGATATGGATGAATTAGTTAGATCAAAAAAATTACAATTTGAAAAGAGTAATTATTTTATTCAAATCTATAAACAAGAATCGGGTATTGAATATATTAAAATCATCCAAAACATTGGAAATGATAAAAAAAGCTCAATCTTAATTAATCCAAATAACTTAGATGGAATAATTAGTACTTTAATTGATTTTAGAGAAGAAATAGCTTTGAATCAAAAAATTGAAGACAACTATTTTATTAAAGAAGAAGATATAAAAACAATCATCAATACCTTTTTAAAAGGTATCACTATCAAAGATTTGAGTTTACAATTTCACTATCAGGAGAAAGATATTCGGGATTTACTGATTAAAAATGACATCGAAATCATAGAAGGAATTAATATGAATCCTAATAAGTCGAAATTTAGAAGAAAGCGATAATTTATTTACAGATAATAAAAAATTACAACCATGAAAAAGAAATTGTCATCATCAGAATCCGAAGAAATTTTAAAAATACTGAAAGAGCGTTTTGAAAAAAACAAGAATCGTCATGAAGCAATGGAGTGGAATAAAATTTTAGCTAAGCTGGAAGCGAATCCTGAAAAACTGTGGTCACTCAATGAAATGGAAAGAACAGGCGGCGAACCAGATGTTGTCCATTATGATAAAAATACAGACGAATATACTTTTTATGATTGCTCCGCAGAAAGCCCAAAAGAACGCAGAAGTCTTTGTTACGATCGTCAGGCATTGGATTCCAGAAAAGAAAACAAACCTAAAAATAGTGTGATGGATTTGGCTACCGCTATGGGAATTACTCTTTTATCAGAAGAACAATATAGAGAATTACAAAAATCAGGAAAATTCGATACAAAAACATCGAGTTGGATTGAAACGCCTGCCGAAATTAGAAAATTAGGTGGCGCTCTTTTTGGTGATTTCCGTTACGGGAATGTATTTATATACCATAACGGCGCTGAATCGTATTATGCTGCCCGAGGATTTCGTGGCGCTTTAAAAATTTAGATAATTTAAAATTTTATTAATTGATAAACTCAAAAAAACATGATGTACACTTTAATTGGAATGAGCTTACTTTTTATTGCCATCGGATTTATTGTAACGGAGAATAATTCCAAATACTTGCTTGCGGGATACAACACGATGAATGACGAAGAGAAAAAGAAAGTAGATCTAAAAACATATATTACTTATTTTAGAAAGTTTCATGTTTTTTTAGGCTTTTCGTTTTTCGCTATTGGAATGCTTGTGACTTATTTTATTGATGAAAACGTTACAAGTATTTTTATTGCAGTCTACCCTATTTTAGCTTATACCTATTTTATTACCACGAGTGCTAAATATTTCAGGACCAAAAAAAATAAAATTGGAGCTTACATTCTAGCAATAGTTTTGATCTTTATAGTTGTTATGTTTATTCGTGATTATAAAGAAACTAAACTCATTTTAAATTCCGATTCAATTGAATTTCAAGGAAATTATGGCGAAATTGTACCTTTTGAAACAATCAAAAGCATTCAATTAGTCCAAGAAAAACCAAAAATTATTAAAAGAACTAATGGATTTTCTGCTGGAACTATTAAAAAAGGCTATTACAAAACTGATAAAGGCGAAGTAGTAAAACTAATTTTAAATGCCGAAAACAAACCTTATATCCTGATAACCAAGTCGGATGGTAAGAAAATTTATTATGCTGCAAAAGAAGAATCAAACGAAAAATTGTTTGAGGAAATTAAAACCATCCCCGCAAAATAATCCCAAAATAAAAGCAGCTATTCCGTAATTTAGAATACCTGCTTTTTTATAAATACAATAGATATTGAATTTTCTATTAGAATTTTAAAATATACAATCGGTTACCATCTCTTTCTGTCCCTTTGGTTGGCGAAAGTGTTTTGGCTTTAATTTTATTTGTAGCATCACTCCAAACTCCGAAATCATCGTCATTAATAATACCAATTGTATTTGAGTTTATTAACCAAATTCCTTCTAATTTATCATGTGGATAATTCCCTAAATATTTAAAGACATCTACTGCAAGCGTTTTTGCAACGGGCTTAATATTGGCTGCTGCCAAATCTTCCCAAGTATTAGCTTCTAATGCTTTTCCATTCACTAAAAGACCATTTTCAGCATTAAAATCAGTTCCTGAAACATCGGTAGCTTCGCTAATATCAATTTTGTAAATGTGTTTCATCACTGCTCCGTCCGCACTAAAATTACCATCTCTTTCTATAATTAAAAATTGAGTAGCACTCAAAGCAGTAATCTCTGAATTGGAATTGTTATCAATTTCTTGTTTGTATAAATATTGTTTGGTTTTTCCTGTTGCAATATCAAAAGTAACGATACGAGTTAAGGTTTTATTTATAGCTCCAGCGTTAGACGGGTTATACAAACGAGATTGCATAATCCCTACTAAAGTTTTTTCATCCGGAATTATTGCTAAACCTTCCATTCCTCTGTTTGCCCATCTTTTAGCAAAAACTGCTGGCAATTTACGAGTTCCAGTATTAATTCCCACTGGGCTAATTCTTTCTAATTGCACTCCTGTACTACTATAATGTACAATGTGTGGACCGTATTCGTCAGATACCCAAAAAGTACCATCTTTCATTGCTACTAAACCTTCAGAATCCAAGCCATATTCATCAGTAGACAACACAGCACCTGTTAAATCATAAGCTATTTCTCCTGTTGAACCAAAACCTGCAGGATTTGGTCTTCCACTGATTGGAGTTCCAGATGGTGTTTTAAACAGTATCTCTGCTAACTTTTCTACCGTTCCATCATTATTTAATCTAAAATGACCGATGCGTGGCGTGTAATTAGGCGATGGGAAATATTTTCCTCCTGTAGCATCTGTATTTGGTCCTCTGTCAGTCAGAGCATAAAACTCTCCTTCATTTGTTGGATGAGCACAAGCAGCCGAACCAAAACCGCCATTGCGAATTTCTACATTATTGCCTGTACCCAATACAGTATATGGCAAAGCAATACCTGTATTAGTAACAACAGGAAGTGTAAACTTGTTTTTATCATCATTGTCATCACAAGAAGAAACAACAGCTGCTGAAAGCAAGCATAAAGTAAAATTTAAAATTTTCATAGGTGTTAATTTATTATTTTGAACCACAAAATAACTACCGAAAAATGGTACGTTCGTTAAGGATGAGTTAACAAATTATAATCTTACAACAACAATTTTACTTATATAAATTTTAGATTTCACTATCATACCCATCAAATTTTAAATCTGTTTATCCTTTGCTAAAAAAATAAAAAAATCCGTCTCATTTTTTATAGAAAGAGACGGATTTTAGTAATCTTCAATATATTTAAAGACCTAATCTTACACTAGGAGCAGGAACACCTACTCCTATTTGTGTATTTACTGAAGTTCTGGTTGGAACTCTTTGATAATTAGGTCGGTCATATTGATAATAATAAAATGCCGCATGATTATAAAAGGAATTGTTATGATGACAATGCTCGTTACAATGATAATAATGTTCTGTGTAAGCCTCTTTCTTTCTAGCCATATAAGCACGATACCCTTTTCTGTTCTTTTTCTTCAACTCTTTTTCGTACTCTTTTTGTTCTTTCCAGAAAGCTTTTTCCTCTGCCTTTGTTTTAGCAGTAAATTCCATCTCAAATTCAGCATCTTCTGCACCTCTTTGTTGGTAATATGTAATTTTAGTTTCAGCCTGTACATTATTTTCTTGTGCCTGTACTGTTCCTATCGTTCCTAAAAAAAATAGTGCTAATATGGTTTTAATCGTTTTCATAATTTTTATTTTTAGTTAGCGTTATATTATTATGCTAATAGTAAGACAACTATAAATTGATTTACCCCACCCAGAAAAAAATTAAATTTTGCGTTATAATTGAATAAAAAAATAACTCATTAAACCTTTTCCTTTCTTTAATATCTTAATTAGTAACAACCTAGAAAACAAACCAGAAAAACCCTAAATCCCATACATTATGAATTCTAATTCACTTTGGTCCCTTCGTTTAGGCTTTTCAAATAAGCAGGCATCAGCAATCGAAAAAATGGGAATGGACAAATTTCTGGACGCTTCATTCAAAACTAATTTTGACAATAGTATTCCCGATTTTTTAAAAGACAGCCCAAAAACATTAGCCGATTTTCGGGAATTACGACAAAAAAGCCGTGCTTTAAACCAAGATCAAAAACGAGAATTTCAAAAACAAGAAGGACTTATTTCAATAGAAATGAAATCCTGGTGGATTAATAAAATGATGACCGAAAGCTATCCGCTGCGTGAAAAAATGACCTTATTCCTGCACAATCATTTTGTATCCACTTACCAAAAGGTTAAGATAAATTATTGGATTTTCGAACACAATCAACAGCTTCGAAAAAATGCTTTTGGTAATTTTAGAGAATTGACCAAAGCCATGGTAAAAAGCAATGCCATGTTGCGCTATCTAGACAATGTGGATAATCGAAAAGGCAAAATCAATGAAAATTTGAGCAGAGAATTACTAGAACTTTTCACGCTCGGGATTAGGAATTACAGCGAAGAAGATATAAAAAATGGTGCCAAAGCATTAGCCGGATTGGGCGTGGGAGATAATGGCGGTGTTTACAGAGACAAACTCACAGACGATTCTGAAATTACCTACTTAGGACAAAAAGGACATTTTAAATCTGATGAAATTGTAGATATCATTTTCAAACAAAAAAACAGTCCGTACCTTTTTACTAAAAAAATATTGCAATGGTTTATTTACGATAATCCGAGTCCAGAATTGGTGACTTATTATGGGGATTATTTTAGAAAAAAAGACTTTGAAATCAAGCCCTTGTTAGAGAAAATTTTTACCGAAGAATTTGATATAAATACGGGAGGTTCAAAAATTAAAAATCCTTTGGAATACAATTTACAACTGCTTTCGGAATTACACATTACCCCAAGAACCAACAGACCCATGGTTGCTTTTCTAAAAAGCCAAGGCATGGATTTATTCAACCAACCCAATGTAAAAGGATGGGAAGGCGGAAAATCCTGGTTGACCTCTCAAATTTATTTGCAACGCAACAACTTAGCTGATTTATATTGTAGCGGAAGAGAAAATTTCAATCAAAAAGCAGCCGCAAACATGATGATGGATGAAAATCCAAATAGTAATCGTCCAGGAGCTAGAAAAACAACCATCAATTTAGATTGGAATAAAGGAACGAACAAACAAATCATTAGTGATTTATCCGATAGATTGCTGTTTCAAGTAGACAGTGACGCCCAAAAAGATTTTGAAACCATCTTAAAATACGATTTTGATGCTCAGGCTCAAAACGCAGATCAAGCGGTTTTAAGACTTTTTAATGCCATAATAAAAGAACCTGAATTTCAATTAATTTAAAAGTAAGCAACTAAATCAATCAACCATGAACAGAAGAAATTTTCTATCGCTTACAGGAACATTAACAGGTGGAACCTTGTTGCTTCCTAATTTTTTGTTTTCTTATGGTTCTCAAAAAAACCTGATTATAGGAGAACAATGCCTCGTTTTTATACAATTGAATGGTGGAAACGATGGTTTAAACACCTTCATCCCTTTTGATGATCCATTGTATTATGATTTACGTCCAAAAATTGCCATTACAAAAGATGATGTTATTTCGAAAACCAAAGGCATGGGATTTTATCCTGCCTTGAAAGGATTTGCTCAAATGCAACAAAATGGAGATTTATCAGTAATTCAAAATGTGGGTTATCCTGAACCGAATCGTTCGCATTTTAGAAGTCAGGAAATTTGGCAAACCGCCTCTGATTCTAATAAATATGTGAATGAAGGCTGGCTGGGTCGTTATCTTGATTTGCAATGTGTAACCCATACTCCAACGGCGGGAATCAATATCGATTCTATAGACAATCTTTCTTTAAAAGGAGACAGCCCCAATTCTATTACCGTAAAAGATCCCAACCGATTTAAAATAAAAAACATCAAAGAAGAAACAGGCGTGTTATCTGAGAATTCTTCGTTGGATTTTGTTCGAAAAGTAGCCAATTCCGTTTTAGAAGGATCAGAAGAAATTCAAAAAGCACTGACCAAATCGACTACTGAAATTAGTTATCCTAAAAGTGCATTGGGTAAAAATCTGGAATGGATTGGCCGATTGATCAAAGGTAACTTGAATTCGAAAATCTATTACACTTCGCAGGGAGGTTATGATACTCATGACAATCAATTAGTGATTCAAAACAACAAATTCAAAGAACTAGATGGTGCAATTTATAGTTTTTACCAGGATTTGAAAAAAGCCAATTTGCTTGAAAATGTAACCATAGTTGTTTTTTCAGAATTTGGACGAAGAGTCAAAGACAACGGCAATGGAACCGATCACGGAACTGCTGCTCCAATGTTTGTTATTGGTGGACAAAACCGAGGAAAAGTGATTGGTAATAATCCCAATCTTTCTGATTTATCACAAGGCGATTTAAAATACCAAATCGATTTTAGATCCGTTTATGCCAGTTTATTGAAAGAAAAAATGGCATTTGATTACACAAAAATTGGAATAAAAAGTCCTCATTTGCAAGGATTGTTTTAATTCTGGTAAAATTCGTTTCAAAATAAGAGATAGTCAATTATTTTAAAGAACCTGATTGTAAACACATTGCCATTAAAAAAAACTTTAACTATAAATATATAAGTTATATCTATGTGAATTTTTTAATCTAATCCATGCTTAGCCGTACTTTTGCAAGTTCAAAAAATGCAACATGATTCAGAATAAAACTTTAAAAGGCGTATTACTAGTAGGATTAGGAGCGAGCAGCTACGGCATGTTAGCTTCATTTGTCAAAATGGCCTACCAGGAAGGATATACCACTGCCGAAGTGAGTGGCTCTCAATTTTTATTAGGACTTCTAGGTGTTTTAATTCTTAATATCATTCTACTATTCAAAAAAAATGATACGGAGATAAAAATTTCGAAAAAACAGATTTTTCAACTTATTGCTGCTGGAACTTCAATGGGTTTTACCAGTGTTTTCTATTATTTATCAGTAAGATACGTTCCTGTTTCTATTGGTATTGTTTTATTGATGCAAACCGTTTGGATGGGTGTTTTACTCGAAATGCTCTTAGACAAAACAAAACCTTCATTACAAAAAATCATCTCAGTCGTAATTACGTTGATAGGAACTGTTCTGGCAACTAATTTATTGAGCAGCAACCTGACTTTAGATTGGCGTGGTTTCTTCTGGGGAATATTAGCTGCAGCTGCATTTACTACTACTATGTTTAGCGCCAACAGAATTGCTTCCGAAATTTCTTCCATAAAACGTAGCTTTTTTATGCTTATTGGAGGAACATTAATTGTTATTGCATTTGGATTTATTACACAAGTAACTCCTTTTAATGTTAGCATTTTCATGAAATGGGGAATTATTTTGGCGTTATTCGGCACCATAATTCCACCTTTATTATTAAATACAGGTTTTCCACTTACTGGAATTGGTTTAGGAAGTATCGTTTCAGCATTAGAACTTCCAGTTTCGGTAGCTATGGCTTATTTTTTATTATCCGAAAAAGTAAATGGCTTACAATGGTTTGGTATTTTTTTAATAATTGCTGCCATTGTTTTAATGAATATTCGCTTGAAAAAATAGTTTCTTTATCTATCTACAAAAAGCAATTATAAAAAAACATTCAATGTTTATAAAAACGACGCTAAGCTATAGCTAAATAGGATTTTAGCAAAAACAAAATTTGATGCAAAAAAAACATATTTTTGGATGAAGTAATTATTTTTTTTACTAATATTGACACTTAATACAATTTCATTTTTTAATTTAAAAAAAACTATTTAGAATTAATTTTCACCTGATGAAAAAGAGTAACCGTAAAGAACTGAACTGGGAACAAACTGAAAAACTTGTTACATTGGCCTTAGAGGAAAAAAATCCTTTTGAAATTATAAAAAAAGAGTTTGGATTGGCTGAAAAAGAAGTTCTGGAAATTATGAAGAAAAAGATGCCTCTGGAAAAATATGAAATGTGGAAAAAGAAAGCTACCGCAACGAAACCAAAACCTAAACCACTTAAAATTGATGATTTTGACGATGATTTAGATGGAAAGTATTATATCAAAAATAAATTAGACTAATTTTTTAAAGCACTCTTAATCATGAGTGTTTTTTTATTTCTTTTTGTCTGTTTCTATTTCAGACAAAACAATTACACAAAAACGACAGACAATGAAAAGAATAGTATTTGCATTTGTATTGACCTCCATGCTTTGGAGCTGTAAAACAATCAACTCGACATCAACTAAAGAAGTAGTTCAAGCAACCATCAATCTCAGTGAAGTTAAAAACGATCAGGTTCTAGTTACTGTAAATGCGCCACGTGTTACTACTAACGAAATTGTTTATCGGATTCCGAAAACGGTTCCCGGAACGTATTCTGAAGACAACTACGGAAGATACATAGAAGATTTAAAAGCTTACGATAAAAAAGGAAACCTATTAGAGGTAAAAAAACTAGACGAAAATTCCTGGACTATTACAAAAGCTCCAGCATTAAGCAAAATTACCTATTTAGTTAATGATACTTTTGATACCGAAAAAGGAACTGGTTTTGGTAAAGACGATATCTTTTCTCCAGCAGGTTCGAATATCATTGCAGGCGAAAACTTCGTGATAAACACGCACTGTTTTATTGGGTATTTTGACAATTTTATGTCTACACCATACCACGTGACCGTAAGCCACCCCGAAAATTTATTGGGAAGCACTTCGATGACAGATCAAGACAGCAGCACTACAACAGACCTATTTGTTACTTCACGTTATGCCGAATTAGTAGAGAATCCTATCATGTATTCAAAACCTAACAATACTACATTTAATGTAGATGGTATGGACATCCAAATTAGTGTTTATTCGCCTACAGGAAAATATACTGCCGAAAGTATTACTCCTGAAATGAAAACTATGATGACGGCACAAAAAAACTTTTTAGGAAAAATTGATGCTACTAAAAAATATACTGTTTTGCTGTATTTATCAAGCATGAAAGAAGATGATGCTCGTGGTTTTGGTGCATTGGAACATCCTACGGCAACCACTGTAGTTTTGCCTGAAATCATGGAAAAAGACGAATTAGTAAAATCAATGATGGATGTGGTTTCACATGAGTTTTTTCATATTGTAACTCCATTGACAATTCATTCTAAAGAAATTCAGTATTTCGATTACAATGCACCTAAAATGTCAGAACATTTGTGGATGTATGAAGGGGTAACTGAATACTTTGCTAATCTTTTCCAAATCAACCAAGACTTAATTCCAGAACAAGATTTTTACGACAGAATAGCGGAGAAAATTGAGGAAGCTAATGCGTTAAACGATACTATGCCTTTTACTGAAATGAGTGCAAATGTATTGAAGCAACCTTATAAAGACCAATACTTAAATGTATACCAAAAAGGAGCTTTAATAGGAATGTGTATCGATATTATCATTAGAGAAAAAAGCAATAGCGAAAGAGGAATTCTTGATTTAATGCAAAAATTATCTAATGAATATGGAGTTTCAAAACCGTTTAACGACAACGAACTTTTTAATAAAATTACCGAATTGACTTATCCTGAAGTGGGCGATTTCTTAAAAACATACGTGGCTGGCCCTACTCCTATTCCTTATGATTTATTTTTAGCCAAAGTAGGCTTGACAAAATCAACTAAACAAGTTCCCACAGCCGTTTTTATAAAAGGCAAAACACCTTACATCACGGTAAATCCAAACAATAATGAAATTAGTGTTCTTCCAAATATTGAACTGAATGAATTCTTTAATAATCTTGGATTAAAAGGTGGAGATATTATTTTAGAAATCAACAACATTGCTTATTCTTATGAAAACATTTACGACATGATTAATGAAAGTAGTAAATGGAAAGAAAACGATGCAATTACAGTTAAAATCAAACGTTCAGGTAAAGAAGAATTATTAAACGGAACTGTAAAATTACCTTATCAAGACAAAACTCATATTGAAGTTACTGATGATTCTAAAAAACAATTAAAAGAAGCTTGGCTTAAAGGGTAATTTTTAAAAAATATAATTCGCACAAATAACACTAACTAATCAATGAAAAAATCAATTCTTGTATGCATCGCAGTATTATTAATTGCTGCTTGTAACAAAAAAGAAACCAAAGGAAATTTACACATTACCGGAAATGTAAAAGGATTAAAAGAAGGTACTTTGTACATTCAAAAAGTGGTGGATACTAACCTAATTGCCATCGACACCATCAAAATTGACGGGAATTCTCATTTTGAAAGTGATATTGATTTAAAATCTCCAGAAATGCTTTATCTTTTTTTAGACAGAGGCGTGAGCAATTCATTAGATAATAATATTATGTTTTTTGCTGAACCAGGAAAAATTAATATTGAAACAAATTTAGATGCATTTCTTTCTGACGCAAAAATTACAGGTTCAAAAAATCATGATTTGTACGAAGAATACAAAAAAACAACTTCAAGATACAAGGATGAAAACCTAACTTTGATTGAACAAAAATTCAAAGCAATCAAACGAAAAGACCAAATAGCTATTGACAGCTTGAATAAAATGCAGGATTTAAATTTGAAACGAAAATACCTTTTTGCAGTAAATTTTGCAATGAATAATAAAGATTACGAAATTGCTCCCTACATTGCCCTGGCCGAAGTATATGATATTAATATCAAATATTTAGATACCATCCAAAATGCAATGACTCCAAAAATAGCGCAATCATTATATGGTAAAAAATTAACCGAATACATTACTACACTAAAAAAAGAGAATTAATTTTTTAGTCACAAATAATCAAAAAGCAAAAGCATTTCAGTAATTATTTGAAATGCTTTTTTGTTTTTCTGTCTAATGATATTATTCTTTAAAAAAAATTCAATAAAAAAGCAGAACCGTTAATAGTATAAAAAATCCCCAACATTTTATGCTAAAAATTAAAATCATCCCAAAAAATTAAATAAATTAGCTATCTAACCTACTAGTCAATTATGTGGAAAAAATTATCCTTCAAAAAACAATTAATCCTAATTCTTTTAATACCTATTTTAGGATTATTGTATTTTACAATTACTGACGTTAAAAAAACCTATCAAAGATATACCAGGATAGAAAACAGCACGCAAAACATAGATCAAATTGGTCAATTTTCTGAAATAATAATGCGTATTAGCGAAGAAAGAATACTACATGAATATTCTAAATATAATGCTAGCAAAAAAATAGAGTTGAAATTAAAAATGGCTCAAACAGTAGATTGGTTTTCAAAATTAAAAACCACTGACACTGTTATAATCAAAAATGTAAATGAAGCTAGAGAAATATTAAATCAAATTCATTTAAACGCTGACAATACAACTATTTCATCATTAAAAACATTCAACGATTACACCGCTATAAACAACATTTTAAACAACCTGATTGAAAAAGAAATCACAGAATGTGACAATGCAAATCTAGCTAAACTAGCCAACAATTTTAAGTCTTATATTGACTCTAAAACAGCTGCCAACTTAATAAGAGGAGTTACTTTTAATAAATTAGTATCTAATGACATTCACAATGATTTGTATGGTCATTATGAAAATGCAAAAAACATAAACAACAATGCTGATTTTAAATTAGAGAACAATAATAATCATACTATCAATAATGAAATTATCCAATTTAAAAAATCGGCTGAATTTCAATCCTTTTTAACCACTTCTGAATCTATACTTAACAATACTTTTAAAATAAGTCCCGAAGTGTGGTGGACTCAATCCACTCAAATAAACAACAAACTCAATGATTTAAAAAACAAAAAACTAAATCAAATTATTAAATCAGCAAAACAGGAAAAAGACAGTACTATCGCTAGTACAATTATTTCGTTAAGCTTACTTCTTCTTTTATTAATTGCAACTGTCATTTCTTTTTACAAATTGATTGTAAATACCTCAGATTCATTAAATACAATTGCGACAAAAATTGGTGAAATTGCTATTGGTTACACCGAATTTGAACATAAACTTAAAGGCAATATCGAATTAGATTCTATTAGAGAATCCATAAAAAAACTAACTGCTGCCATTAAAGAACAAATTGATTTAGCAGCACAAATTAGTTCTGGAAATTTTGGGGAAACCATTACCATCCGAAGCGAAGGAGATACTTTGAACCAGTCGTTAAACACTATGTCTGTAGAATTAAAGCGTTTTAATGATGACGCTAACGAAAACCATATACTAGAAAAAAACACTATCGAAATAAACAATGCTGTAATTAATTCTAAAAACATACATGCCCTTGGTGCAAATATCAGTAAGATTTTAACGCATCAAACCAATGCCTGCCAGGCAACTTTTTACATCACTGATTACATTGAAAAAAACAATAATCTAATCAAAATTGGCAGTTATGCTGATGACAACAACAGTCCACAAACAATTGCTTTTGGCGAAGGATTAGTGGGCGATGTTGCCAAATACAACGAACAAAAATGTTTTAACAATTTAACTAATGAATATTCGTTCCTTGCTTCTTCATTAGGAAAATCACCTATTTACAATGTTTTAATTACGCCTATTTCATACAAAAATTCAGTTATTGGTGTAATCGAAATTGGCTCTTTGGAAAACTTTAGTATTACCGATCAAAAATTATTAAACAGTTTAAAAGACTCTCTAGGAAGTGCTATTGCCGTATTTATTAGAAACGAAGAATTAAGAATTTCTAGCGAAGAAATTAATCGCAAAAACAATATTTTACAAGTTCAGGAAGAAGAGTTGAGACAAAACAATGAAGAACTCAACAAACATTCTCTACTGCTCCAACAATCAGAAGAAGAACTGAAAAATCAAGCTGCCGAATTAGAGCAAACCAATGCTTATCTGGAAGAAAAAAGCCGCGAACTTGAAATTAAAAATTTCGAAATTGAAAAGAAGAATAATGATCTTATCATTGCTCAGGAAGAACTGAATATAAAATCGGAAGAAATTACAAAAGCTAGCAAATACAAATCCGAATTTTTAGCTAATATGTCGCATGAATTAAGAACGCCTTTAAACAGCATTTTAATTCTTTCTGATATTTTAAGGGACAATACTTCAGGGAATTTAACTAATGCGCAATTAGAAAATTTATCGGTCATCAATACTTCTGGAAAAGACTTATTGAATTTGATTACAGACATTTTAGATATTTCAAAAATTGAAGCTGGAAAAGTCGAAATCTATCCTGAAAACACTATTTCGGAACGAATATTCTCGGATATGGATGGGCTTTTTAGAGCTCAGATGAATAAAAAGAACATCGAATTCAAAACTACAATTACCGATGATTGTCCTAGAGAAATTTATACTGATGTAGGCAAAATTGAACAAATTCTGAAAAACTTTTTGTCTAATGCGTTAAAATTTACTCCAAATGGAGGAACGGTTGCGATGCATTTTGCTGCGCCAAAAGAAAACTGGGAATTCAGTAATCCAAAATTAGCTTCACTCCATAATACTGAAATTTTAGCTATCGAAATCAAAGATAACGGAATTGGAATTTCAGAAGAAAACAAGAAAAAATTATTTCAAAGTTTCCAGCAAGCGGATAGTTCTACCAACAGAAAATATGGTGGAACAGGTTTAGGTTTATACATTTCTAAGCAATTAGCTGATTTACTGGACGGAGAAGTATTTTTTGAGAGCAAGTTGAATAACGGAAGTACCTTTGGTGTTCTAATCCCTACAAAATACAAAGGCAATACCAATATTTCTAATTCTGAAACTGCTGAAGTTCTTACTGCAACTCCAGAAGCTGTAAAAGAAGAAAAAATAGAATCAGAATACCCGAAAACTAACGAAGAATTTGTAGACCTCTCAGCAAACATTAATGATGACCGACATAAAGCCAATATTGATGATAAAACCATTTTAATTATTGAAGATGATTCTTCTTTTGCCGAAGTATTACTTCAGGTGGCACACAATAATGGTTTTAAAGCAATTATTGCACATCAGGGCGAAACTGGTTTTCAATATGCTAAAAAATACAATCCTAAAGCCATAATTCTAGACATGAAATTACCTGGAATTGATGGTTGGACTGTTTTAAAATGGCTAAAAGAAGATCCAGAATTAAAACACATTCCGGTTCACGTAATGTCAGGAATGAAAAGAGAAAAATTAGCTAAAGAAATGGGGGCATTTGATTTCTTAGTAAAACCCATTACGCCCGAAAAACTAAAAAATGCTTTCCAGTCTATTGATGAAGAAATCAACAAAGTTTACAAAAAAGTACTGATTCTTGAGGATGATGAAAAATTAAATTATTCGATCAAACAATTGTTGCACGCCAATGACAAAAACACCATTTGTCTTCAGGCTTATTCCAGATTAGAAGCTGAAAATATATTATCGAATGTAGATATTGATTGTGCCATAATCGATTTAGGATTGCCCGATTCTAATAACATTAAAGCCATTTCTGAATTAAAAAATATATCTAAAAACAAGAATATCAAGATCATTATCAATACCGGAAAAACCTTATCGGAAATTGAACAATTAGAGCTTGAAAAAAATGTAGATAGTATTGTTATAAAAACAGAAAATGTAACCGAAAGATTAAAAGACGAAATTCTGCTATTTTTAAACAAGATAGAAACTGCTGAGAATAGCAATTATAAAACAGCTCCTAATTTAGCCGGGGGTGAAATTTTAAAAGACAAAAACATTCTGATTGTTGATGACGACATTCGAAATATTTATGCCTTATCAGCCGCTTTAACTAGCAAAGGTGCTTTGATAACCACAGCTTTTAATGGTTTAGAAGCCATAACTGCACTGGAGGAACAACCTAGTTTTGACATTGTTTTGATGGATATTATGATGCCAGAAATGGACGGATTTGAAGCTACCAAAAAAATCAGAGAGAACCCAAAATGGAAAAACCTCCCTATTATTGCTTTGACTGCCAAGGCAATGAAAGGCGATCGCGACGAAATATTAAAAGCAGGTGCTTCTGATTATCAGTCGAAACCTATTGATATTCAAAAACTTATTTCATTAATCAGTATTTGGATTTACAAATGATAACACTAAACGAACTGGACGAATTGCTTTTTACGATAAAAAAACAATTTGATTACGATTTTTGCGATTATTCTAAAGCATCTATGCTTAGAAGAATCCACCGTTTTATGGACATCAACCAGATGAAAAATGCCTTTGATTTAAAATTTGAACTCGTTAACAATCCTACTATTTTTCAAAATTTCATCAATGAAATTGTCGTAAATGTAAGTGAGTTTTTTAGAGATCCTAGTTTTTTTAAATCCTTGCAGGAAAAAGTTTTTCCGTATTTAGAAAGTTATCCTAAAATTAATATTTGGAGTGCTGGCTGTTCTTTTGGAGAAGAAACCTATTCTTTAAACATCCTTTTAAAGGAAAACAAACTTTTCCCAAAGACTAGAATTTATGCAACCGACATTAGTAGTAATGCCATAGAACGATCTAGAAAAGGCATTTATGACAATACTAATTTTAAAGATTATACTAAAAATTATTTTGAATGCGGAGGAAAAGAAACCTTAAATAATTATTTTGTTTCTGACGAAAGACATTCAATGATTCATTCTGAATTGAAAAGAAATATATTATTTTCCAATCACAATTTGGTTTCCGATAGCGTTTTTAAAGAATGCCAACTCATCTTATGTCGAAATGTATTGATTTATTTCAATTCAAATTTGCAAAATAAAGCCTTAGAACTTTTTTATGAGAGCTTGCCTATCCATGGTTTTTTAGCTATTGGGAAAAAAGAATCCTTACGATTTAGTTCAATCTACAAAAATTTTAAAGAAATTGATCGCGAAGAAAAAATTTATCAAAAAATAAAATGAAACCCGAAGTAATCTTAATAGGTGGCTCAGCAGGAGCTTTTAATCCTATTCTGTCTATTTTAAATCAATTAGACAAGAATATCGATATTCCTATTGTTATTATTTTACATCGGTTAAAAAATGCCGCTTCTTCATTTGAGGCTATTTTGCAGCAAAATACCCATTATATGGTCAAAGAAATCGAAGACAAAGAAGAAATGAAAAAAGGCTTTCTCTACACTGCACCAGCCGATTATCATTTATTATTAGAGGACAATTTGTGTTTTTCTTTAGACGCATCAGAACTCATCAACTATAGCCGTCCTTCTATTGATGTTGCTTTCGAATCTTTTTCAATAACATTAAAGGAAAAATGCTGCGGAATTTTATTGTCAGGATCCAATCATGATGGGGCAACTGGCTTAAAAATAATAGCCGAAAATAGTGGCGTTACAATAATTCAGGATTGTAATGAAGCTGAATTTTCGATGATGCCAAAAGCAGCTAAAACAATCTATAACAAACATAAAGAACTAAAAACTACATCTATTACAAATACTTTGAATAATGAATATAGCTAAAAAACATATACTATTATTAATTGATGATAAACCAGCAAACCTAATTGCTTTAAAAAGCATGTTAGAAAAACCAGATAGAGAAATAATTACCTGTAATTCTGGAAATGAAGGATTACAAGTATTACTTAAAGAAAAAGTTTCGCTTATTTTGGTCGATGTCCAAATGCCTGAAATGGATGGCTATGAATTTGTCGAAATCACAAAACAACATCCTAATACTGCCAATATTCCAACTATTTTTGTGACGGCCATTAGTGACGAAGCTAAATATATCAACAAAGCATACGATTTAGGTGCAATTGATTTTTTGTTCAAACCTTTGATAACCGAAATTACCCGTAAAAAAGTAGATTCCTTTTTAAAAATATGGGATTATGATCAGGAATTACAAAAGTTAAATGAAAAATTAGTTGCTAAAAATGGTGAATTAGAGCAATTTGCTAATATTATTGCACACGATTTAAAATCACCACTAAACAATATTACATCTTTGATTGAATTTATCGAAGAGGAACATTTATTGGAAGTTAACGAAGAAGCAACCGAAATGTTTGATATGGTAAAAACTTCGGCTAAGTCCATGTCTAAATTAATTGACGATTTATTACATTACTCTAAAAATGTAGAAAACAACCAAGGAAAAGAATCCATCAATATTTTTAGTGAAGTCAATGCAGTGATAAAATTGATAAATCCGAATAGTAATATCAAAATTATAAAGGAAAATCTAAATCACAATATTGATTTTCAACCGGTAGCATTCAAACAAATTATTCAAAATTTACTTTCGAACGCTATTAAATACAATGACAAAGAAATAACCGAAATAACCATTGCTTTCAATCAGGAACTTCAAGAAATTGCCATAAGAGACAATGGCCCAGGAATTCCTGAAAATCAAGAAGAGAAAATATTCCAAATGTTCTATACCCTTGGACAATCTTCAAGAGGAGATTCGGGAACTGGAATGGGATTGAATTTAGTTCGAAAATTAGCCGAAAGAAACGAAGTCAAAGTATATCTAAATACCGAATCTAAAAACAGATCTGAATTTATCATTTCCAACTTGAAAATATCTTAAATCAAAAAAGGAATTGCTCAAAATAAGCAATTCCTTTTTTATTATCTTTTTAATGCAAAATGAGATTTGAATTCTTTGACCGTTTCATTTTCTATATAATGAACCACAAACCAGTAATCATCAGCTGGCAGGAAATATCCGTTATATGAACCATTCCAACCATCACCGTTAGGACTTATTTGTTTTAAAAACTTACCATAACGATCAAATATCCGAATGTAAGCACTAGGTTGAGAACTTAGTTCTTTTATATTCCAATAATCATTAAAACCATCATTATTAGGTGTAAAAAACTTTGGGTAATTTATTACCACAATATCATTTTTAGTGATAGGCATACTACATCCTCCCTGATCCACTACAGTGATGGAATGCGTACCCGAAGCAACATTTTCAAAAACAGGACTGGATTGAAACGGTCCTTCATCTAATTGATATAAATAATCATCAGCTGGAGCAATTGCCGAAACCGTAATTTTTTGATTTTCTGCAAAAGCAGTGGTTACTTCCCAGTTAAAATCAGTTAATCTGTCAGAAGGTATTACTGTAACATTTATGATTTGTGAAGCGGTACACTGTCCGGCATCTGGTGTAAAGGTGTAAGAATCCGTATTGACATTGTCAATCGTAGCAGGATTCCAGGTTCCAGTCACTCCTGTTGGAGAGGTTGTGTCTAAATTTGGAACACTATTACCAGAACAAATACTGAAATCGCTGAATCCCGGACTAGCTGGATTTACCGCTATAGTCATACTTTGAGTATCGGCACATTCATTTGCATTTGGTGTAAAAACATAAGTTCCACTAGAGGTGTTACTCACTACAGCAGGAGACCAAGTTCCTTCAATTCCTTCTATTGAACTCGATGGCAATACTGGAGCGGTATCTCCCGTACAAATAGGAGCTATTTGAGTGAAAGCAGGAGTGGATAAACTCGAACATATTGTTGTACAGCTCGTACTTTCAGGAGTTACACAAGCTTTTGCACCTACGGCTGTAAGTGTATAAACAACTGTCTGTCCCTCATTCAAACCTGAAACAGTGAAATTAGTTGGAGCAGTATGAGTGCCTGTTTGAGGTGTTCCACCATCAACTGTATAACTGTATGTGAAGCTAGTTTGCCCTGTATTAGCAAAATCAAATGTAATCGAATTTGTTGTCCTTGTTTGACAGTATAAATTTAATTTTTGATCTACATATACATATATCGGAGTTCTAGGTGTACTTTCTAAACTTCCTATTACTTGCGTTACATAATAAATAAGTGGAGTATCACTTGCCGCTACATTAGTTGGCGGTACTGGTGCAGTGGTTGTAAATCCTCCTCCAGTAGCTGTAGTATACCATCTCAAAGTTCCTCCTCCAGATGGTGTTGCTGATAAAGGAAGGGCTGTTTCATTCAGACAATAATATCGGTATTGAGGATTTGGAGTGGGTTGAGGAGTCTGAGCATAAATACTAGAACCAACTAATACATCAAGAAAACAAACAAAGACAAATAAAAGTAAACTTCTTTTCATTGCTTTAATATTAAAATAGATTGAGATTCGGAGGAAATCTTATTATGAAGTAAATGTATTAAAAAAACCAAGTTTATTTGAAATCTATTGCGAAATATAAAGCAATTTCTAAAAATTAACGAATTAATTCTAAAAAAAAGACCCAACAAAAGTTGGGTCTTAGTAATATAGATAAAAGCTAAATTATGCTTCTTCGTGTGATTTTTCAATAGCTGTTTTTTCTTCTCTAGAAATTGTGTCAACCAATACTGGTGTAGCAATAAACAATGAAGAATAAGTTCCAACTACAATACCTACAAGCATGGCAAAGATAAATCCTCTAATTGATTCTCCTCCAAAAAGGAACATCGTCAATAACACGATAACCATCGTGAATGAAGTATTTAAAGTTCTTGATAAAGTAGTATTAATAGAAGCATTTACAATTTGTTCAAAACTTCCTTTACGTTTTCCTAAAATAAACTCTCTAATCCTGTCAAATACAATTACAGTATCATTCATAGAATAACCAATAACGGTAAGAATTGCAGCAATAAAGTGTTGATCCATTTCCATGTGGAAAGGCATGAATTTATAACATAAAGAGTAAATTCCTAATACAAAGATAACGTCATGCGCTACTGCAGCAACAGCTCCTAATGAATATTGCCATTTACGGAAAGAAACAATCAAGTATAAGAAAATAGCTGCCAGCGCTCCCAAAACTGCCCAATAAGAGTTCGTTTTAATATCTTCTGAGATTGAAGCTCCTACTTTAGAAGATTGCAATACTCCCACTTTTTTACCATCAAAAGTATTGATAAATTTATCATAAGAAGTATTTGGATAATATTTAGACAAAGCGTTGTACAATTTCTCGTTTACTTCTTTATCTACAGCGATACCGTCTTCTTTAATTTTGTATTTAGTTGTAATTTTCAACTGATCGTCATCTCCTAAAACTTTTGCCTCAACAGGAGTTTCAAAAGCTACCGATAATTCTTCAGAAATTACAGTAGCATCAACTGGTTTTTCAAATTTTACCTGGAATGTTCTTCCTCCAACAAAATCCACACCCTCATCTAATCCGTTAACGAAGAAGATTGAAGTAAAACTCACAATAACTACAATTGTAGAAAACATATAAGTGAATTTCTTTATTTTAATAAAATCGTAGTTAAAATTAGTAAACCAATTTTTAGTAATGTTTGTACAGAAAGACAAATCAGCTTTTCCTAAAATATTTTTATCAATAAAAATTCTAGCTATAAAAATTGATGTAAACAATGAAGTAGCAATACCAATAAGTAAAGTTAAAGCAAAACCTTTAATTGGTCCTGTTCCAAAAATAAACAAAATTGCTCCAGTTAAAACGTGAGTTACGTTAGCGTCAATAATAGAACGCATTGCACCGTGCCATCCATAAGATGAAGTCACAGCTTCTGAAAGTGATTTACCGTCACGCAATTCTTCTTTTGCTCTTTCGAAAATAATAATATTTGCATCTACCGCTGTACCTAATGTTAATACGATACCTGCAATACCTGGCAATGTTAATACAAAACCAAAACTTGCCATAATTCCGAATAAGAAAAGTAAGTTTAATAATAAGGCTAAGTTAGCATACCAACCTGCTTTACCATAATAGAATATCATCCATAAACACACTAAAAAGAATCCAACGATAGAAGAAGTCATCCCTGCATCAATTGAAGCCTGACCCAATGATGGTCCAACAACAGTCGATTGAACAATATCAGCAGAAGCTGGTAATTTACCTGCATTCAATACGTTTGCTAAATCTTTAGTTTCAGTTATATCAAATGCACCTGAAATTTCTGATCTTCCACCAGAAATAGGACCACTAGAAACACCTGGAGCTGAATAAACTACATTATCTAAAACAATAGCAATATTTGTTTTTTGAGTATAAGCTCTTCCTGTTAATTCTTCCCATACTTTTGCTCCTTGACCACTCATTTGCATAGAAACAGAAGGCTTTCCTAATTGGTCAAAAGTATCTTTTGCATCAGTAACAACACTTCCTAACATATCAGGAGTATTATCTCTATTTCCTCTTAAAGCATATAATTCAACTACTTCAATTTCCTTTTGCTTGTCATCAGTTATTTTTGATGGTTTACCCCAAACAAATTTAACATAACGCAATTCAGCTGGTAATAAAATCTTGATATCTTGTCTTTTGAAATAACCATTGATTGTAGCTGTATCTTTTGGAGAGAAAAGACCTAAAACAGGTCCACCTCCTTGACCAACCATTTTATCTAACAAAGGATTATTTCCTTTTGCAGTAGCAGCAGAATCTTTAGTATCTGTCAATAAAGCACTCAATGAATCCTTTACAACTGGCTTAGCTTCTGTTTTATTAACTTCTGTTTTCTTTAATGCTTCGTTAGCAGCCATTAAATAGTTACCTACTTCTTCAATTTTGTATGTTTCCCAAAATTCAAGTTGCGCTTTACCTCCTAATAATTTCTTAATTCTATCTACATCTTTAGCGCCAGGAAGTTCTACAAGAATTCTTCCAGTTTCTCCTAATTTTTGAATGTTAGGCTGAGTAACACCAAATTTGTCGATACGTTCTCTAATTACTTTGTAAGCACTTTCAATAGACTCATCAACTTTTCTTTTGATTACTTTTTGAACATCAGCATCTGACATTTGGAAATTAACACCACCTTCACCTTGCAAAGATCTGTTTGCAAAAATATCTGGAGAAGCTAATTTTACAGTTCCTTTTGAATTCGCCTCAAAAGCATCAAAAAACTTATTAAGATAGGTTTTATTCCCTTCTAAGTTTGCAGAAGCATCAGCTAAAGACTTATTAAAAACTGGGTTTTTAGAGTTGTTTGACAAACCTTTTAAAACGTCTTTAATAGAAATTTGAAGAATTACGTTAATTCCCCCTTCTAAGTCAAGACCTTTATTGATTTGTTTGTTTTTTACTTCATCATAAGTAAAATCAGTAAATCCAAGATCCAAGATCTTTTCTTTACTAATAGAGTCTAAATATTTTAACTCTTTATCAGGATTATCTCCTGCAAAAACTTTAGCATCACTTTTGACGTTGTTTGCCACAAAAGTGAAAGAAAGTTGGTAAATACTTACCAATGCAAATAGAATTGCAAAAAATTTAATAAGTCCTTTATTCTGCATTATTACTAAAAATTAATTATTTTAAATTTATTATTTTATGTTAAATCCTTATAAACAAGAAATTAGCCATCATTAATCTAAAAAATAGAAAAACAGATCAAGCCAAATATTTTTTAAACCGAGCAAATATATAATTCTGGTTAAGATTAACCAATTTATTTATTAATTAATCTCAAAAAAAAGACTGCAAAAATTGCAGTCTCCAATTTATATGTGAAAAAAGTTACCCTAAAATAGTCTTTAAGGCATCATTCATGACTCTAACTGCCTCAGCACTCTTAGCAAACAAAGCTTTTTCTTTGTCGTCTAACTCTATTTCTAAAATCTCTTCTACTCCGTCTTTACCTATGATACAAGGTACACCAATACAAATATCATTCTGACCGTATTCTCCTTCCAGATAAACCGAACAAGCAATCATTTTCTTTTGATCGTTTAAAATACTATCTACAATATAAGCCACTGAAGCTCCAGGTGCATACCAGGCAGAAGTCCCTAAAAGACCAGTTAGTGTAGCTCCACCAACCATAGTATCAGCAGCTACTTTTTGTAAAACATCCTCAGATAAAAACTGACTAACAGGAATACCATTATAAGAAGCCAAACGTGTTAACGGAATCATCGTGGTATCACCATGACCACCAATTACCATTGCTGAAATATCATTTGCAGGTTTATCCAAAGCCAATGACAAATAGGTTCTAAAACGAGAACTATCTAAAGCTCCTCCCATACCTATTAATTTATTCTTTGGAATACCCAATGATTTCAATGCTAAATAAGTCATTGTATCCATTGGGTTTGAAACCATCAAAATGATTGCTTCAGGAGAATATTTCAAAACATTTTCTACAACCGATTTAACGATTCCTGCATTAATCCCAATCAACTCTTCACGTGTCATTCCTGGTTTTCTAGGAATTCCAGAAGTCACAACCACCACTTGACTGTTGGCTGTTTTTGAATAATCATTGGTAACTCCAGACACTTTAGTATTAAAACCAGTATTAGTAGCACATTGCATAATATCTAATGCTTTACCTTCGGCAAAACCTTCTTTAATATCTAACAAAACTACTTCACTAGCTATTCCTCTATAAGAAATAACGTCTGCACAGGTTGCTCCAACATTTCCTGCTCCTACAATAGTAACTTTCATATTTTAATGTTTATTCGGGTTATAAAATTGGTTAACTCCTGCTAATCTACAATTTATTGCTCAAATTAACCACCGAATAAACTATTTTTTATGCATCAATATTAGCATAAACTGCATTTTTCTCGATAAATTCTCTTCTTGGAGGTACTTCGTCACCCATTAACATAGAAAAAACTCTATCAGCTTCTGCCAAACTATCAATCGTTACCTGACGTAAAGTTCTAAAACTAGGATCCATTGTAGTTTCCCACAATTGCTCTGCATTCATCTCTCCAAGACCTTTATAACGTTGAATTCCGGCACTTCCACCCATTCTTTCATTTGCCTGATCACGTTGCACGTCATTCCAGGCATATTCTTTCTTGTTCCCTTTTTTAACCAAATACAAAGGCGGAGCAGCGATATAAACGTGTCCTTCTTCGATTAATTCTTTCATAAAACGGAAGAAGAATGTCAAAATCAAAGTAGAAATGTGACTACCATCGACATCGGCATCACACATAATAATTACTTTATGGTAACGCAATTTCGAAATATTCAATGCTTTACTATCTTCCTCTGTTCCAATAGTTACACCAAGTGCCGTAAATATATTTCGAATCTCTTCGTTTTCAAAAACCTTGTGGTGCATTGCTTTTTCCACGTTCAAAATCTTACCACGCAATGGCAAAATAGCTTGAAAGTTTCTATCACGACCTTGCTTTGCCGTTCCACCAGCCGAATCTCCCTCGACAAGATAAACCTCACATTTTGCTGGATCTTGTTCCGAACAATCAGACAATTTTCCTGGCAATCCACCGCCACCCATTACGGTTTTACGCTGCACCATTTCACGCGCTTTTTTAGCTGCATGACGTGCCTGAGCTGCAAGGATTACTTTTTGAACAATGATTTTAGCATCATTTGGATTTTCTTCCAAATAATTCTCTACCATTTCACTTACCGCCTGACTTACAGGAGAAACTACCTCTCTGTTTCCAAGCTTGGTTTTAGTTTGTCCTTCAAACTGTGGTTCAGCAACTTTTACGGAAATAATCGCTGTTAAACCTTCACGGAAATCATCTCCGGAAATATCGAATTTTAATTTATCCAACATTCCCGAAGCATCCGCATATTTCTTAAGAGAACGAGTCAAACCAGTTCTAAAACCTTGTAAATGCGTTCCTCCTTCGTGAGTATTGATATTATTTACATAAGAAAAAATATTCTCAGAATAACTGGTATTGTAAATCAAAGCTACCTCAACTGGAATTTCTCCTTTTTCGTGATCCATCGAAATTACGTGCCTAATAATTGGCTCACGATTTCCATCTAAATAACGAATGTATTCTTTTAAACCTTCAGTAGAATGAAAAACTTCCGAAAGAAAATTTCCGTCTTTATCTATTTCTCTTTTATCTGTAAAAGTTATTGTAATTCCTTTGTTTAAGAAAGACAACTCACGCATACGAGCCGAAAGCGTATCATATGAATACTCTGTAGTCTGTGTAAAAATCGTTGGATCTGGATAAAAAGTTACAATAGTCCCTCTCTTAGTAGTATCTCCAATTTGTTTTACAGGATAAAGTGCTTTTCCTTTTTCATACTCTTGTTGATATACTTTTCCATCACTACTGTGAACTGTCGCAGTTAAGTGATTTGACAAAGCATTCACACAAGAAACACCTACACCGTGCAAACCTCCAGAAACCTTATAAGAATCTTTATCGAATTTACCTCCAGCACCAATTTTAGTCATTACAACCTCTAATGCCGAAACGCCTTCTTTTTTGTGAATCCCAACAGGAATACCACGACCATTATCTTCTACTGTAATAGAACCATCTTCATTGATTGCAACACCAATAGTATCACAATGACCTCCCATGGCCTCATCAATGGAGTTATCAACAACCTCATAAACTAAATGATGAAGTCCACGAACTCCAACATCTCCAATGTACATGGAAGGACGCATTCTTACGTGCTCCATTCCTTCTAATGCCTGAATACTATCTGCTGAATAATTTCCTTTATTGATTTCTTCGCTCATATATTTAATTCTAAATGTATTTTTTGACTAACAAGCAAATATATAAAAACCGAAACTATATACCGTTAAAAATAACCTTTTAAGCACTTAAGTTATCAACAAAAAATGTCAATTTCGATAATATTTGTAATTACAAAAATCAATCTCAATGACAATTTCAAAAATCAATAGCGATGAAAAAAAAGCCATAAAAACAAATTTCCAAAACAAACATTTAAAATGCTGTTTTGGAAATTTATTATTTTTCAACTTGCAATGGCAATGCCAATTGCAATTAAATACTGTTATTGAAATTAAATTTCTTACTTACTCAATTGGTAATTATTAACTAATACAGATGCGGAAATATTCAAAACTCTTTCCAATTCTCTAATCATATCGACAGTTAATCGTTTTTTCTTGTTTAAAATTTCAGAAACACTACTTTTCCCACCAATAATTCCAACCAAATCTTTCTGCTTGATATTCATTTCTTCCATTCTGATTTTTATCGCCTCAATTGGGTCTGGAGCATTGATAGGGAAATGTTGATTTTCATAATTATCAATTAACATTGACAAAATATCCGCTTCATCTCCCTCAATAGAATTGGGAGCAGCATCAAATATTACTTCAAGTCGTTCAAGTGCTTTTTCGTAATCATTTTTATTTTTAATAGGTGCTATTTGCATAATTCTAAATTTTAAATTGTGTCAGCATTTATTTTATCATATTCAGCATGAGTTCCAATAAAGCGAATAAATGCCCATTGTCTTTCATAATTGAATTTCACAATCAGTCGATACGAATTCCCTTTTATATTAAAAACAATCCGACTATCCTTCAAAACACTTGCATTAACAAAAGTCTGTTTGATGTCATTTGGAGAACTCCAATCAGAGTTCTTTGCCGTTTCATACCAAGTTTTCAAATACTGTTCAGCATCGGCGTGTTTTTCCCAAAAATCTTTCAAAGTCTTTTTAGCAATGATTCTTTTCATATTTATTACAAATATAGCACAAAGATAAAAAAAGTTCACAATAAACGAACCAATTATTTTGAATCATAAAGTTCAATTGCAATAGCAATTTAAAAAAAGCTATAAAACACAAATTTCCAAAACAAACATTTAACATGCTGTTTTGGAAACTTGAAATTATTTATTCTTCAATTTGCAATTGTAATTGCTATTGATTTTTGATATTGCTACTTAATTATTCGAACATTCATCTCTTCAACCTTTTTGTCCGATAAAAGAGATGGTGCTCCAAATAATAAATCTTCACTGGTTCCTGTTTTTGGGAAAGCCATTACTTCTCTAATCGATGCTTTTTTCTCTAAAATCATCATTAAACGGTCAATTCCCCAAGCAATTCCTCCGTGTGGTGGCGCACCATATTGGAAAGCTTTATACATCGTTCCTACACTCTTAATCATTTCTTCTTTATTGTAACCCATATTTCTATAAGTTGCTTCTAAGATTTCAGATTTATGCGCACGAACTGAACCTCCACCAATTTCGTATCCATTCAGAATGATGTCGTACTGTTGCGCGATGATAGAACCTATTTCTTCCTCATTACCATCCATGTGTTTTTTCAAATCATAAATAGCTGGCATCGAGAACGGATTATGTGTAAATGTCCATCTTCCTTCATCTGTTTTTTCAAACATTGGAAAATCAACCACCCAAGCTGGACGTAATTCTTTTGGATTAATCAAGTTCAGCATTCGGCCCAATTCCTGACGAACCGCATCCAAAGCCTTATTTGCCGTAGCGTAATCTGCAGCTGAGAAGAATACAATATCTCCAACCTGCGCATCAGTCGCTTTTATAATTCCTGCTGCAATTTCTTCACCTAAAAACTTAATAATAGGCGATTGCAAATCTTCTTCATTTACAATAATATAAGCCAAGCCACCTAAGCCGTGTTGTTGCGCAACAGCTGTTAAGGTTTCGATTTGCCCTTTAGACATACGTTTGTTTCCTTGCTCCTGAGCCGAAACCTTGATACATTTTACAATTCCACCTTCTTCAATTGGTTTAGAAAACACCTGAAAAGTAGTCTCTTTTACAATTTCGGTAATGTCTTGCATTTTCAATCCGTAACGTAAATCAGGTCGGTCACAACCGTAGAAATCCATTGCATCTTTATAAGTAATCACTTCAAACGGACGTAAAATCCATTTGTTACCGTATACTTTCTTAACTACTTCATTAAATATTTTGGTATTCAAATCTATAATTTGCTGCATACTGGCATACGCCATTTCCATATCCAACTGCGTAAATTCTGGCTGACGATCCCCACGAGAATCCTCATCTCTAAAACAACGCGCTACCTGGAAATATTTCTCATAACCACTCACCATCAACATTTGCTTAAACTGTTGTGGCGCTTGTGGCAGGGTGTAAAATAAACCCGCTTGTTTACGTGTAGGAACAATAAATTCACGTGCTCCCTCATCCGTTCCTGCACTTAAAATTGGTGTTTCAATTTCTAAGAATTCTTCTTCATCTAAGATGTCACGAATTAACTTAATTACTTTATGACGGTTTACAATAGCTCGTCTTACTTCTTCATTTCTGTGATCCAAAAACTTGTATTGAAAACGAATTGCTTCATTAGTTTTAGCCGCTCTTTTAATTTCGAAAGGCAATGTTTTCGATAAATTTAAAATTTCTAAAACTGAAGTTTCTAATTCTATTTTACCTGTACGTAAACCTGCATTGTAATCATCTTCATTACGCCCAACAACAATACCTTTTACCGAAATTACCGATTCTGGTTTCAATTTCACTAACTCATCGATATTAGGAAATGATTCTCTACTAATACGGATTTGGAAAATCTCATAACTCGAATCACGCAAATCAATAAACATCAATTCTCCGTGGTCACGAACACTGGCAACCCAGCCGGATAACATCACTTCTTCGTTGACATTTGCTTCTGATAATTGTGAAATTTTATGCGTTCTATAAATGTCTTTTATAATAATCGGAATTTCAGGAAGTGCTTCATCCTGACTTTCTTTATTTTCTGCAACTGTTGCTGCAGCAGTTTTTTCTTGTGATGTTGCGTTTTCTAAAACAGCGTCAGCACCTAATTTGTCTAATATAATGTGACGAATTACTTTTCCGTTCGCTCCTTTTCCAATAACACCTAAAACTTTACCAACTAAAATACCCGCTTTTCCTTGGTCACCCGCTTTAATATCATTGGCAACTGCTTCATTTTCTGAGATTACTTTAACAATAACTTCCTGGATTTTATCTTCCGAAATAGTGTTATCAGCAAAATATTTATTGTAATCAAAATTTTGATCTTTTAAATAACCTGCAATCGCATTTTGAACTAAAACAGCTGTAATTTTCTCTGCTTTAAACAACACAAAAATGGTTATTAAATGCTCAATATTATGAATCTTATCATAATCTTCAGCCTTAATATTATTCGCCAAAGTTTTAGCAACAAACGAAGGATCTTTAATTTCGTTATTTAAAGTAACGAATGTTCTAGAACGCAACGCATCTGCCGTAAAAAATTTAGCATCCTGTGGCAAAACGCCTCCATTAATTAAAATAGATTCCACCGCATAAGGCAAAGCACTTGTATCTACTGTAATGGCTTCAATCTCCGCTTTGATATTTACAAAAGGTAAATCTGGCTCCGAAATGAAACGGTAGTCCGCTTCAAATTCTTTTTTACGCATAGTTTTGGTTTGCTTTAAATCAGCATCCCACAACACAGTCGTTTGATCAGGTCTAAACGCTTTATTTTCGATAAAATAATTGAATTGCTTCTCTACTTCCTCTTTCAAAGCTTCGATCATAAACTTAAACGAGTTCAAGTTTTTGATTTCCGTTCTTGGATTTAAAACCTCTGAATTTATTTTGCGTAAAGAAACCGAAACATCCGATTTGAATTCTCCTTTTTCCAAATTCGCTTCAGAGATTCCTAAATTTTGAACAATACGCTGAATGTATTGCGCATAAGTAGAAGCATCTTCAATATTACGAACACAAGGTTCTGTAACAATTTCAATCAAAGGAACACCTGCTTTGTTAAAATCGACTAACGAAATTTTCTTTTCGTGAACCAATTTTGCCGCATCTTCTTCAATATGAACCTGAGTTAAATTCACGGTAAATTGAGAACCGTCATTTCGGTAACAAGAAACCTGTCCGTCAGGAATTATTGGATTATGAAATTGCGTTATCTGAATGTTTTTTGGATTATCAGGATATTCGTAATGCTTTCTATCCCAGGAAATCACTTCGTTACTAAATGTAGAATTCACCGCTTTACCAAAATAAATCGCTTTAGTGATTGCTTCTCTGTTCAAAGCAGGCAAAACGCCCATTTGTCCTGTACAAACAGAACATATATTCTCATTAGGTGTTTCTATTTCTTGATTTGGACAAGAACAAAACAACTTGGTTTTGGTATTCAATCGAACGTGAGTTTCCAGTCCAATTACCAATTCTAAATCGTGGGCTTTTAAAGCCGCCGTTAATTGTTCCAATTCCATTATATTGTATCTTTTAAGAAATTAGCAAATTGCATTACTAACTCATCATTATTTTTTGCTGCAGTAATTTGCAATCCAGTACTTGTTCCTTGTGGCACAGTTAAAGTTGGTAATTGTCCTAAACTAAAACCAACCGTATAAGCATCTGATAAATACATCGCATGCGGATCTTTTAAACTGTCTCCAATTTTAGGTGGCGTACTTGGTGTAACTGGTGATAAAATAACATCTACTTCTTCAAAATCTTTACTAAAATTCTCCGAAATCTGATCTCTTACAGCCAATCCTTTTAAATAGATTTCATCTGAAAAACCTTGAGACAACACTTGGTTTCCACCTACAATCCTGCGTTTTGTTTCTTCTGAAAAATTTTCAGAACGTGTCACAGCATAAGTCTCAATTAGATTCTCCGCTTCAATACGGTTTCCATAATTGGTTCCGTCCAAACGAGATAAATTCGAAGCTGTTTCAGCCATTGCCAATGTATAGTAAGTTGAAACTAAAACATCTGATTCAAAGAAATCCAATTCTTTTACTTCAATTCCTTTGGCTTTTATTTTTTCGATACTTGCTAAAAAGTCCCCTTTTACCTGTGCATCAATAGCATCGCTTTCGATAAAATTTTTAAAATAACCAATTGTTTTTACTGATGAAGTTCTTATTTCCTCTTCACTAATTTCTGATGAAGGAATTGAAGTTTGATCTTTTGGATCTTTACCACTCATTACATTCAGTACAATTCGGATATCTTCAATTGATTTTGCTAATGGGCCAACACAATCTGTAGAAGATGCATAAGCCATTAATCCAAATCTTGAAATTCTTCCGTAAGTGGGTTTGAAACCATAAATATGATTATATCCAGCAGGCTGACGAATCGAACCTCCAGTATCTCCACCAATAGAAAAAACAGTGTAATCTTTAGCAACATTAACCGCAGATCCACCACTGGAACCTCCAGCAACTAATGCAGGATCGATAGCGTTTTTTACAGCGCCAAAAATGGTATTTTCACTAGAAGATCCGTGACCAAAACTGTCACAATTTTCTTTTACCAACGGAATAGCTCCTGCATCCAATAATTTTTGAATAGCAGTAGCTGTATAAGGTGATTTATAATTTTTCAACAAATCAGAACTTGCAGTTGTGTAAGTTCCCTGCAACATATATACATCTTTAATTCCAAAAGGAATACCTTCCAGCAAACCGATTGTTTCTCCGTTTGCAATTTTAGCATCGACTTTAGCCGCTAATTCCAAAGCCAAAGTATCCAATATAGCATTTACAGAGTTATATGTATTTTGTTTCAGCAAGTCTAATTTCTCTTGCACTAAAGCCGTACAAGTAATTTGTTTTGACACCAATTGTTGGTGTATTTCTTTTATTTTAGAATCCATTTTATCCTTCTATAACTTTAGCAACAACTAAAAAACCATTTTTTTTGTTCGGGAAATTCTCTAAAATGAGTTGTTTTTCCATAGCCGAACTCTCTACCACAACATCTTCTCTTAAATCACTTACAGACACACAATTATGATTGACAGTATTTGCAGTACTATTATTTGATGGATGTGCATTCTTAATTACATCAAATAATTTGTTCACGCTCTCTGAAGGCTGTGCTCCTTTAATACTCGACAAGATGTCGACTGTCATTATTTTACTCATAATTTTAATTCGTTTTAAAGTCAAACTTTTAAGGTCGCGAATTTACGAAAGTTTTTTTTAGGGAATCCCATTTTTTTAAATGATTTCGATTGTATAAAAACCAAAGTCCATCTCAAAAAGACAGACTTTGGTTTTTAGATAAAGTATTATTTTTAAAATATTAGTTTTACAGAAACAGCATTTATTCAACACTCTCAATCAAATATTTCGTTCCATTAATTTCGAAAGTAAAACCAACCGAATTCCCCATTAACTTACTTCCCAACGGCGATTGCGGCGATAAAGCAATTACATTTACGCCATCGATAGTTATTTTTGGCAAAGCCAAAGACAGATACAAATAAATTCCATTGGCTTTTACCAAACTTCCTAAAACGATAGTTTTTGCAATGACCGAAGCATCAATTTTGTCTAAAACTGCTTTTTGCTCTAAAACTTCTCTAAGTTTCGTATTGAATTTTTCCTGTTCTAAATGCATCATCGACAAAGCCGTTTCGTGTTTATCGCCAGCTGAACCTTTCGCATCATTTTTAGAATCTTCGGTTAGAGCCGAAATCATATCCCGGAAAGCATCGATCCGATCTTCTACTAATCGGGAATAATACTGATGTATTTTTTGTTTAAAAGTCATTTTATTGAAGTACTCGTTTCTTAGATTACAAAGATGTTGTTTTTTTGAAGTGTAAAAAAGTAAATCTACTTTATTCTCTCAATCTCGCACTATTTTATGGGTATTTGAAATTCTTAAGTCATAAACAACTATTTTTCTTTAACTTCGTAAAAGAATCATTACTAATCTTATTCTTTTAAAAATTATTATGAAAAAATTAAAATTCATTTCCGCAATTGCTTTTGGTTTTCTGTTGTTATTAGCTACCGACGCAAAAGCTCAAAAATTTTCTGGTTTAGACAAAAGTCCATTAGACCAAGCCTTTTTTCCTGCCGACTATAAAATTCCGGTTAAAGCAGCAAAAGTGGTTTACAGCCGTCCGCAACTTAAAGGACGTCCTTTAAGCGAACTAGCTCCTGCTGGAAAAGTATGGAGAACTGGCGCTAATGAAGCTACTGAAATTACTTTTTACAGAAGTGTAAAATTAGGTAAAACTAAAATCCAAGCTGGAACTTATTCACTATACACCATTCCTGAAAAAGACAATTATACCGTTATTATCAACAGAAGCATCAACGTTTGGGGCGCTTACAATTATAAAGCTGAAAACGATGTTGCCAGATTAAACGTTCCTGTTACACAAGGCGAAGAATCTCTTGAAGCGCTTTCAATGGTTTTTACACCAGCTGATAAAGGTATGGTGCTAAACATTGGATGGGATAAAACTCGTATTGCGATTCCTTTTACAGAATAATATTTTTTTACCACAAAGGACACAAAGTTTTCACAGAGAACACAAAGTTTTTTTAAAACAATCTGTAAAAACCTTTAACAAAAAAAAGAGCACTAAGATTTCGAAAGTAAAAACAAAGGATTAAAACTTTGTGGACTTAGCGGAAATCTTAGTGCTCTTTGTGGTTAACTAAAAAACTTAAAAATCAAATTTAAAATTAGCTCCTACTAACACCTGAAAACCCTGAACCGGATAATTCATCCATTTTTGATAGGATTTTCCAGTCATATTATTCAGCTTAATAAATCCTGTTAGCTGTGAATTGTATTTGTAACCTAGATGTGAATTCAAATCAAAATAGCTTCCTAATTTTATTGGAGCAAAATTTGCCACAGGAGCTAAATCGCTATTTAACTGTGAATCTTTACGCTCTCCCACATAAAACACTTTTGCTCCAGCAAACCATTTTGGTGTAATATTAAAATCAATAGACGAATTAACTTCTACAGCAGGTAAATTCCAGGCTTCTTGTTCATTACTGTTATTGTAACTATTAAAAGTTCCACCAATAGCAAAACTTACATTTTCAGAAAAATCAGCTTTCAAATCTCCTGAAAAACTAAAGGTTCGTACATCATCATAAACCACTTGAAATGAGTTTCCAAAAGCGTAATTTTCATTTGCCGTATTTTCCGTGTAATCATTACTTCTAAATAAAGCTTTGTTTCTCTCATTGTTATAAGAACCACGAAGATTATAACTTACACTAGAAGCTAATTTCCCCTTCAATCCCGCAAAAACATCATACTGTCTGTCCGTAGGCATAATAGTGAGTGTAGGAGACAAAAACGGATTGTCTTTTACAAAATCCATATACGAGTTTTGCTCTAAAGTTCCTTCGGCTCCAGCGTAAAAAATCATTAAATCGTCTACCACTGGATAAGAAACATTGATATTTGGATAAATTAAAAACTGATTATCACTTCCTTCTCTATCGATACTGTAAAACAATGAAGCTCCCAATTTTACATTCCAACCATTTTCCTGGATAACGAAACTTGGCGAAATTCCCAAATTAGTAAAACCGTATTTTACAGCTTCGGTATTAGTATTTGTATAATTTTTATCAAAACTACCGCCTACATAATCCACAGTAAAATCTGTTTTTACAAATTGATTTGCAACATCAAATTGCAAAGATGGTTTAACGTAAAATCTATTTTCAGAAGAACCATAACTATCAGAAAAATGACTAAATTTCATTGCCGCTTCTTTAAAAGCACCTTCATTAAAACGCATTTTTCCTCCTAATGAAATTCCATTGTAAGCATGTTTAGCATCAATACCTGCAATCAATGAATTTCTATCTGACGCACTTAATGTACTTCCAAAATCAGTTGGCAAACCAAACCAATTATAAACTTGATTTTGGTAACCTAAATCAATATTCCACGACATTGTATCATAATGTGCTCCATAAGTAGCATCTAAAGCCGTGTCGTAAAACCAACTATCCAACGGTACATCATTCACTCCTCCACTAGAAGAAAAATGCCTAAACATTCCACCTACATAATCATTGCTTCCTAATTCCTTATTGACAAATAATTCAGCATTTAAATTTCCATAATTTCCATATCCTAAAGTAGCGTAGTTATTATAGAATTTCTCTTGCGCTTCCTTATCAACACCCTCTGCTTTTCCTTTAGCAGGAGCAAAAGTAGAAGCTACAGGAAAAGAGAAAATAGAATAATTGATAGTTTCTTTTTTAGCATTTCCGTCGTCATCAAGAACTGGAGATTCCTGAATTTTTGAAGCATCAGAAATGGTTGGCGTATACGGTTTTACAATATTTACCTCTTCTGATCCGATGTTACTTTCTTTCTTTTGAGCAAAAGAAAATTGGAAAACCATTAGAAAAAGGAATACGATTATTTTTTTTGAAAAATGAAACTTCATGTTATATATTTTTGTTTGGAGAAAATCGAGAAAAGAAGTTAGAAAAAAGATAATGTCTTGATTCTTTGTTTTTACTTTTCTACCCTTGCTTCTTTGTTCTTTACTTAATTGATGAATTGGTTTTTGCTTCTTCTGATTTAATAGCACTCAATTCCGTTTGAGCTTCTGAAACTACATCTGGAAAATCAGAGAAATTTTGAATAACACTTTCTAAAATGTAGGTCGCCTGAAAACTATCTTTTAATCCGTAAAAGTTTTTAGCCATTAAAACCAATCCTTTGGCGCCATACAAACGGTATGCTGCATAATTTTTAGCTAACTTTTGAACCACAATATTCGACGCTTCAAACTTGGCTTCCTTATTTTTAAAATAAGCATCATAATACAAAGCTTCTGCTGCCAATTCTCCTTTTGCAATCAACAATACTTTTACGTAAGCTGCTTTGGCTTTAGCCTCATCTCCTGTTTGCATAGCCGAACGCCCGATGATAATTTGAGCATCACTTTTTACATTATCGTCTATTTTTGGATTATTCAACACCTTATCAGCATAAACTACTGCATTCGAATAATCTTTATTTTCATAATAACATTTCATCAAATTTGATTGTGCAAAAACTTTATTCTGAAACAAATCGGCTTCATTTTCTAAACGAAGTAAAACTGGAATCGCTTTGTCTTTTGAACCATTATCTAATAAAATTTGTCCTAATCTTGTTAAAGATTGTTCCGTAAATTCATTTCTAGGTTGATTGACTACATATTCATAATTAGGCAAGGCTTTGTCTTTTTGACCTTCGGCATAATAGGCTTGCGCCAAATTAAAATTAGCTTTCAAAGAGTGAATTCCGTTTGGAAAACTGGAAATATAAGCTCTAAAACCAGAAATAGCCTGAGAATTATTATTTTGTTCAAATTGTTTCATTGCCGATTCGTAAGTGTCGTTATCCAAATCAGCATCCGTAACTGCAACAAAATCTAATGTTCTAACCCAGCTAGCATATTCACTGACTTTTCCGCTATCAACATAAATCAATCTTGCCGTAGCAACTGCCTCTAATGCTTCAGGAGTTTTAGGGTATTCGGCAGCTACTTTTTTGAATTTTACTAAAGCATCTGAACTTCTGTCTGAATTATAATAAACCAATCCCTGACGCAAAATAGCTCTTGCAGTAAACGCACTGTTTTTATATTCGTTTATCAATCGATCATAAGTTTTTAAGGCTGAATCTTGTTTATCAGTAGCTACATAAGTATTAGCTAATTCGAACAAAGCATCATCACGATGATTTGATTTAGGATAAGCTTGCACAAAAGCATTCAATTCTTCAATTTTCTTATCATTTCTGGAAACAAAACCATAACAAAGTGCTTTTTGATAATAAGCATAATCTGCATCTACACTCTTCAATTCGATTACCTTATTGTAAGCTTCCATTGCTGGCCAATATTTAGAAGTTACAAAACGACAATCAGCTAAACGCAAATAAGCATCAGTCACTCTCGTTTTATCCTCTTTTACTTTGTCTATAAATTTCTGGAAAGCATCACCTGCTGCGTCATATTCTTTCAGCTTAAAATAAGCATAAGCAATATTGTAATTGCTGTTTTTATATTCAGGTGTTGCAGCCGCAGCCGACATTCCAACAAACTGTTTGAAACTCAACAATGATTTATTGTAATCATTCAAAACATATTCTGTTTCTCCTTTCCAGAAAGTGGCTCTTGCTGTAAATTCAGCATCAACTGTATTCTCTAAAGATTTTTGAAACATTGCTAAAGCTTCCTGATACTTTCTATTAGTGTACGATTCTAAACCACTGTAAAAAGTCACTTTTTGGTAAGCTGATTTGTTTTCCGGACTTTTATTTTTTTCCAATAAAACTAAAGCTTCTTTGTAATTTTTAGAAGAAATATAAGAATCAATCAATAATTTTTCAACAACCGAACGGCTGGAACTATTTGGATATTTATTGATAAACCCTAACAAAACCGAAGGTACACTTTGATAAGAATTCCCTAATTCATAACTTAATTTCGCATAATTCAAATAAGCATCTTCTTGAATTGCTGGATCAAATGACATTTCGGAAGCATTTTTAAACGCATTCAATGCCTGCGGTTTTTTATCTAATTTAAGGTAGCTTTCACCTAAATGATAATACGCATTTTGAGCAACCCCGTCTTTTCCTCCCACAATTTTATTGAATTGAGCAATGGCATTTTCAAAATTATTTTGTTTGTAATACGCATAACCCAATTGGTAATAATCCGTATTATTCCATCTTCCGGCTTTGCCTTTGTAAGCTACTAAATACGGAATGGCTTCGTTGTATTGCTTTAAATTAAAATAGCTTTCGCCAATAATTTTATTCAATTCTGATTTTTCAGCAGGAGTAGATTTTGCCATCGCTTTTTGCCCTAGCTCGATTGCTTTTTCAAAATTTCCTGATTTAAAATTCATGTCAGCTTGGTAGTACGACAATTTCTCTGCGTATTTTTCATCACCAGAAACAGCATCAAAATATTTATTGGCTTCCTGATAATTATCGCCTTCATAAGCCATAAAACCTAAATAATATTTGGCTTGAGGCCCATAAACTTCTGATTTTAATACTTTATTAAAATAAGTCGTTGCTTCTTTTTTGTTTTTGGAACTAAAAAAACTATAGCCTTTTTGGAAATTAAATCGGTCTTTATCAGCTGCACTTAATTGGCTTTCATCTACTTTTTCAAACCAGTTCAACGCTTCCGAATAATTTTTCTGATTGAAATAATGATGGGCTACTTCAACATAAGCCTGATTGCTTTTAGAACTTGTTGGGTATTGTTCTAAGAACGATTCCATCAACACATCGGCGTTAGCGTGACCTAATCGAACAGCGCAACTAGCCTCATAATAAGCACAATCCGATTTGATTTCCTCATCTTTCGTTGCTGCTTTTACTTTTTCGAAAATAAATTGAGCCGACGCATATTGATTGTCCTTGAACAATGAAACTGCTCTATTATAATCTTTTAAATTACTAGTATATATTGTTGATTTCTGTGCTGTAAGCGTATTGGTTTTAACAAAAACCAACAAAAAGAAGAGCCAAGAAAGTTTGCGCATTTTATTTATTTTTTTAATATTCAAATATATCATATTATAGACTTTATAACGTGACACTGTTTCGTTTTATTATGAACAAATATTTTAACAAAGCACAAAAAACCTTGAATTGACATTGCTATTTCATAATTGATAATTACTTTTACACCATAAACAAACGCTAATTATGTCTCAAGCTGTACTGTCATTAAAAAACGCAACCATCTATCAGGAAGATAAAGTAATCTTATCGAATGTGAATCTGGAAGTCAACCGAGGAGAGTTTCTATACCTTATTGGAAAAACAGGTTCTGGAAAAAGTAGTTTTATGAAAACGCTTTATGCCGATTTGCCATTGACCGAAGGTACAGGACATATTGTAGATTTTGATTTAGACACACTTAAAGAAAATGACATTCCGTTTTTAAGACGAAAAATTGGAATTGTTTTTCAGGATTTCAAACTACTCCCAGATCGTTCCATTCAAGACAACATGCTTTTTGTTCTTAGAGCTACAGGTTGGTCTGACCAAAATGAAATGGAACGAAAAATAGAAGAAGTTTTAGACAAAGTAGGAATGAAAAACTACGCTCAAAAAATGCCGCACCAAATTTCTGGTGGAGAACAACAGCGTGTAGCTATTGCAAGAGCATTATTGAACGACCCTGAACTTATTCTTGCTGATGAACCTACAGGAAACCTAGACCCACAAACAAGTGTAGAAGTTTTGGATGTTTTGAAAAAAATTAATGCTAACGGAAAAACCATCATCATGGCAACACATGACTATGCTTTGTTGATGAAATTCCCTTCGAAAACTTTAAAATGTGAGGATGCTAAAATTTTTGAAGTAGTACAAAGAACCGTTTAATCCACAACTATTTATCGCTCTCCAAAGCAGGTAAATGCCATTTGTACTTTACCGCCATCAATCGGATACTAATTACAATTGATACTGTTGTGATGTAAATTATCTCGTCATTAAGCTGAAAGGATTTGAGCATAAAAAACAATATTCCACCAAGAATACAAATGGTGGCATAAATTTCTTTACGGAAGATTACAGGAATTTCGTTACACAAAATATCACGAATAACACCACCAAAACAAGCCGTTATCGTCCCCAAAGCGATACAAATAATAGGATGTAAACCAATTTCAATCCCTTTTCGCAATCCTGTCAAGGTGTAAACACCAAGACCAATGGTATCAAAAAGAAACAAAGAAGTTCTTAATTTATCGAATTTCTTTCGAAAAACAACTGCCAAGACAAAACCAATGATGATCATATAAACATATTCTAAATCCATCATCCAACCCACTGGAGTCTTTCCAATCAAAACATCCCGCAAAGTCCCTCCTCCCACCGCGGTTACAAAGGCAATAATAAAAACGCCAAAAGGATCTAACTTTTTCTCCATAGCAGTCAAAACTCCCGACATAGAAAAAGCCATTGTACCCACAATTTCTAATACACTAAACATACTTTTATTATTTAATTAGGGATTTCAAGCAAATTAAAGCAAAACAAAACATTTAAATAATCAAAACCATATTATTCTACTCAATTAGAGAAAATTTTAATAGCAATTTTACAAAACAATTATTGTCTGTGTATCTTTGCCCTGTATTTAATCCTAAATTTCGTAGCTCTTGAAACAAATTACATCCATTCAAAATCCATTCATAAAATCTTTAGTGTTATTACAAGAAAAAGCCAAAAACAGGAAACAAACAGGTACTTTTTTAATTGAAGGAGTGCGCGAAATTTCATTAGCCGTAAAAGGAAAATACGAAATTGAAACTATACTTTTTTACCCTGAAATTTGTAACGAAATTGAGGCTAAAAAACTAGCTCCGAATGCGGAATTAATCGAAATCAATAAAGATGTATTTCAAAAATTAAGCTATCGCGAAACCACCGAAGGCGTATTGGCTGTAGCCAAATCAAAATCATTACAACTTTCTGATTTAAAACTTTCAGCAACGCCATTAATTTTAGTTGCCGAAGCTCCTGAAAAACCAGGAAATATTGGCGCTCTTTTACGAACTGCCGATGCTGCTAATCTGGATGCTGTAATTATCGCTAACCCAAAAAGCGATTTGTACAACCCAAATATTGTTCGTTCCAGCGTAGGTTGTTTGTTTACTAACCAAATTGCAACTGCCACTACCGCTGAAATTATTTCTTTTTTAAAAGAGAAAAACATCAATTTTTACTGTGCGACTTTGCAAAACTCAACAAGTTACCATACACAGGATTTTACACAACCAACGGCACTAATTGTTGGAACCGAAGCTACAGGATTGACTCAGGAATGGCGCGATGCCGCTACACAAAATATCATTATCCCAATGCAAGGTGAAATCGACAGCATGAATGTTTCAGTTGCCGCAGCTATATTAATATTCGAAGCTAAAAGACAAAGAGGTTTTTAGATTTTATATCTTAGAATACAGAATTTAGATTGCAGATTTACAACTAAAATCTAAAGATTAGTGACTCAAAAACTAAATTTAAAATCAAAAATTCAAACTCTTGCATATATGCTAACTTATCGCTATTTTTAGAAAATGAACCCTGTAAGTATGACAGAAATAGATATTGAAAAAGAGAATAAAGCAATTGCTCAGGAATACAAAGAATTGCTTCGCATTAGTTACCAAACTTTAACAACAGAAGACAAAAAACTAATCCGAAAAGCCTTTGATGTTGCCGTAGAAGCACATAAAGATCAAAGACGAAAATCAGGCGAGGCTTATATTTTTCATCCTATTGCAGTAGCTAAAATTGTTGCTTCCGAGATTGGTCTTGGTGCGACTTCTATTGCCGCAGCCTTACTACATGATGTGGTAGAAGACACTCCGACTACAGTTAAAGATATTGAACGTATGTTTAATCCAAAAGTAGCCCAACTTGTAGAAGGTTTAACCAAAATATCTATTGTACAAAAAGACATGAATGTGTCTATGCAAGCCGAAAACTTCCGAAAGATGTTATTGACTTTGTATGATGATGTACGTGTAATTTTGATAAAAATTGCCGACAGATTGCACAATATGCAAACCATGGAATCGATGGTGGATCATAAACAAGTCAAAATCGCTTCTGAAACCTTGTATATTTATGCCCCACTGGCACATCGATTAGGATTATATAATATTAAAACCAAACTGGAAGATTTAGGTTTAAAATATACTGAACCTGCCATTTACAATGATATTGTCAGCAAAATAAAAGAAACCAAAGAACAGCAAGACGCTTACATTAAAGACATTTCAGATGTTTTAAAATCGTCATTAAATGCTGAAGGAATTGACTATATTATAAAGGGACGTCCAAAATCCATTTATTCTATTCATCGAAAGATGAAAACACAAAACGTAACTTTTGATGAAGTTTACGACAAATTTGCCCTTCGAATTATCTACAAATCAGCTCCTCACGATGAGAAATTTGTTGCCTGGAAAATATATTCTATCGTTACAGATCATTACAGACCGAGTCCAAGCCGTTTAAGAGATTGGATTTCGTCTCCTAAATCTACAGGATATGAAGCACTCCACATTACGGTAATGGGACCAAAAGGTCGCTGGGTGGAAATTCAGGTACGAAGTGAACGTATGGATGAAATTGCCGAAAAAGGATATGCTGCCCATTACAAATACAAAAATGGTGCTACCGAAGAAGGTGGTCTGGACGTTTGGCTTAACTTACTGAGAGAAGCCTTAGAAAATCAGGAAACCAACGCTATCGACTTTGTAGAAGATTTCAAAATGAATTTGTACTCCAAAGAAATCTACGTTTTTACACCTAAAGGAGACATCAAATCATTACCTAAAGGCGCTACTTCTCTTGATTTCGCGTTTAGTATTCATTCCGAAATTGGAATAAAAACCCGCGGAACCAGAGTCAATGGAAAATTAGTTCCTTTAAACTATGAATTAAAAAGTGGAGATCAGGTCGATATTATTACATCTCCCAATCAAAAACCTACGGCAAACTGGTTGGATTATGTAACCACATCCAGAGCAAAAAATAAAATTAGAAACGTTCTTAACGAAAACACGAAGAAAATTGCTGAGGATGGAAAAGAAGTACTAACCCGTAAATTAAAACACCTTAAGGTTACCCTAAACGAAGCGGTGACTAATGAATTAGTTAACTTTTTCCATCTTAAAACCAGTTTGGATTTATTTTACAGAGTGGGACTTGGAACTATTGACAACCAACAATTAAAAGATTTTGCTGCACAAAAAAGCAACACTTTAATTAATTTTTTCAAAAACAAAATCAAGCGTTCAGGTAATACTGCTGATACTGATATTCACAAGCAGGTATTAAACAACAATTATGACATGCTTGTTTTTGGAAAAGAACAAGACAAATTAGATTATAAACTTTCTGCTTGCTGCAACCCAATTCCAGGCGACCAGGTTTTTGGATTTGTAACTATTAATGAAGGAATAAAAGTGCATAAAAAAGACTGTCCAAATGCTATTTCGCTACAGTCTAATTATGCTTATAGAATTATGCCAGCCAAATGGATTGATTCTTCGCAACAAGAATTTAAAGCTATTTTGAATATTACTGGAATGGATACCATTGGTCTTACTAATGAATTAACAAAAGTAATTTCGAACAATATGAACGTAAACATTCAAAGCATTTCTTTGAGTGGTGATGCAGGACTTTTTAAAGGACAGCTAACAGTAGTAGTACAAAACATAACTATTTTGAAAAAACTGATTGATAACATCAAAAAAATTGACGGAATTGACAGAGTAACCCGAGTTTACAAAAACTAAGAGCCTGTTTAAATTTATAAGAAAAAAAAGAAATTTTCTTTTCCCCATCCCTAAAGGGTGAAAAATTTCTTGAAAATTCATCAAAATTACACCCTTTAGGGTTTGGGGAAATTAATTTTGATGAGTTTTAAACAGGCTCTAAGAATTTCGCTAATTCAATTAATTTTTAATTCTTTTTTTAGGCTTAAATGTATTTTTGGTTAAAAAAAACAAAATAATTCTCTTATAAGTACTTAAACTTGAAAACTATTAAAATAAAAATTTATCTTTGCCAAATATGACACTCATTTCCACAAATAACAACAAAAACCAAGAAATTGTAAAAAATGTTTTTACAATGTATCTTGAAAATAACGGACATAGAAAAACGCCTGAACGTTACTCTATTCTTCAGGAAATCTATGAAAGTGAAGAACATTTTGATATAGAAAACCTGTATATCAAAATGAAAAATAAGAACTACCGTGTTAGTAGAGCTACATTATACAATACGATAGAATTATTATTAGACTGCGGTTTGGTTCGCAAGCACCAATTTGGGCAAAACCAAGCACACTATGAAAAATCCTATTTCGACAAGCAGCACGATCATATTATTATGACTGATACTGGCGAAGTGATTGAGTTTTGTGACCCAAGAATACAAACCATTAAAAAAACAATCGAAGAGATTTTTAATTTAGATATTACTAATCATTCGTTGTATTTCTATGGAACTAAAAAAAGTCCAAAAACTAGCGAACAAGAAGAAGAAAATCAATAAAAACATTTAGTTTTAAAAAAGGCGGTACTAATTTACCTCCAAAACGAATTAACGAAAATAAATAAATTAAAATGACCGTAGATTTATTACTAGGATTACAATGGGGAGATGAAGGAAAAGGAAAAATTGTTGACGTTCTTACCTCAAATTATGATATTATTGCGCGTTTTCAGGGAGGTCCAAATGCAGGACATACTTTAGAATTTGACGGAATAAAACATGTACTTAGAACCATTCCTTCTGGAATTTTCCATAAATCAGCGGTAAATGTTATTGGAAACGGTGTTGTAATTGATCCTGTTGTATTTCAAAAAGAAATTGAAGGATTGGCAAAATTCAACATTGATATCAAAAAGAAATTAATTATTTCTAGAAAAGCACACTTAATTTTACCTACGCACCGTTTATTAGACGCTGCTTCTGAAGCTTCTAAAGGGAAAGCTAAAATTGGTTCTACACTTAAAGGTATTGGACCAACTTACATGGATAAAACAGGTAGAAACGGTTTACGTGTAGGAGATATTGAATTAGAAGATTTTAAAGAAAGATACCGCGCTCTTGCTGACAAACATGAAGCTATGATTGCATTCTACGGAGTGGAATTACAATACAACCTAGAAGAATTAGAAACTGAATTTTTTGAATCTATCGAAGAAATTAAAAAATTAGATTTTATCGATAGTGAAGAATACATGTACCAAGCACAAAAAGCAGGTAAATCTATTTTATGCGAAGGAGCTCAAGGTTCATTATTAGATGTTGATTTTGGAACTTATCCTTTTGTAACTTCTTCTAATACTACAGCTGCCGGAGCTTGTACAGGTTTAGGAATTGCTCCTAACAGAATCAAAGAAGTATACGGTATTTTCAAAGCTTATACTACTCGTGTAGGTAGTGGTCCTTTCCCTACTGAGCTTTTTGACGAAGTAGGTGCTGCTATGGCTAAAGTAGGTAACGAATTTGGTTCGGTTACAGGAAGAGCAAGACGTTGTGGATGGTTAGACTTGGTAGCCTTGAAATATGCTGTTCAGGTAAACGGAGTAACACAATTAATGATGATGAAAGGTGACGTACTCTCTGGTTTTGATACCTTGAAAATATGTACGGAATACAACTATAAAGGAAAAAATATTGCTCACTTCCCATACAATGTAGAAGAAGAAAATGTTGCTCCAATTTACAAAGAGTTCAAAGGATGGAAACAAGATTTAACAGGAATGACTACTTATGAGGAATTACCAGTTGAATTAAAAGAGTACATCGAATTCATTGAAAAAGAATTGGAAGTGCCTATCAAAATTGTTTCTGTTGGTCCAGACAGAAAGCAAACAATTCTTAAATAATAATTTAACGCTCTGATCTTTCAGGGCGTTTTTTTATATCTCTAAATACAAAAAACCGCAAATTATTTTTTGCTTCTACATCTTTAATTTTCGAATTTCAGGTAAAATAAATAACAAATGAACAACCCAAAAATAACAATCCAAAAAACAGAATTACTTTCAGATAACTGGTACATTTTAAACAAAGTAACTTTCGATTATCAAAAACCTGACAATAGCGTAATTACACAACAAAGAGAGGTTTATGATCGTGGAAATGGTGCTGCAATTTTACTTTATAATAAGACTAATAAAACCGTTATTTTAACACGTCAGTTTCGTATTCCAACCTACCTAAATGGGAACAAAAGCGGAATGATGGTAGAAGTTTGTGCTGGATTATTAGATCAGGACGAACCTGAACAATGCATCATCAGGGAAACAGAAGAAGAAACGGGTTATAGAGTTTCTAAGGTTAAAAAAATTATGGAGACCTATATGTCGCCGGGAGCAATTACCGAAATACTCTATCTATTTGTGGGCGAATATGATGCTTCTATGAAAGTGAGCGAAGGTGGCGGATTAGAACACGAACAGGAAAATATTGAAGTGATTGAAATGTCATTTGACCAAGCTTACACCATGATTGAAACAGGCGAACTAAAAGATGCTAAAACTATTATGTTGTTACAATATGCTAAAATTAATTTAGGATTTTAAACGGATAATTTTATATACATCTGCAAATCATTAGATTAAAACTACAACGAATCAAAATAGCTTATTTTCAAAATTTTAGACAAAATAGCTCATTTTTTTATTCTGAAAAAGTTATACATTTACAGCGAAAAATTTGAAAAAGCAGTTTGTTTAAAAATTATCTAAATGAAGATTTATATTAAAAACATGGCATGCGAAAGCTGCAAAGTAGTAGTTAAAGAAGCTTTGGAAGAGCTAGACTTAAACCCCGTAAAAATAGAACTTGGAGAGGCTGTTATAAAAGAAGAAATAGACCTTAATAAAAAAGAAAAACTAAATTCTATTATCAAAAAAGTTGGACTTGAACTTATTGAGAGCAAAGGAGCCATTTTAATTGAAAAGATTAAAAATTATTGTCAAGAATATGTCAATGCCGATAAAGCTGAGAAAATGAACATATCAGACTATTTGACATCAAAAATAGACTTAGATTACAATTACTTATCGAATGCTTTTTCTGAAGTAACTTCGAGCACTATAATTAATTATACCAACTTGCTCAAAATGGAGAAAGCAAAGGAGATGATTTTATTTGAAGAATATAATTTTTCCGAAATTGCTACTAAACTCCATTTCAGTAGTCTTTCTGCTTTTTCAACACAATTTAAAAAAGTAACAGGCTTTAGTCCTACTCATTTTAAAAACTTAAAAGAGAAAAGAAGAAAAGCAATCCAGGAGCTTAATGAAGATTTAGAGGAAAAAAAGCAATAAAATTTACAAATTTAAGGTTAAAAAAGTGAATTTTTATTGGATTTTTAAAGATACATTTACATACTAAATTTCAAACAATATGAGTAAAATAAGTATCTTTTATGCTGATGATGATGATGATGATCTTATGTTTTTTAATGATGCTGTAGAAAGTGTTACTGATAGTTCTAACGAATTAGTAAAACTTCATATTCATAAAAACGGAGAAAACCTTCTCAATAACATTAAAGAAAGTAAACCTCAAAACGGGGTTGTCTTTTTAGATTTGAACATGCCTAAAAAATCTGGGTTTCAATTTTTACAAGAGATACGTAGCGAACCTACTATCAATCAATTTCCAGTAATTATATATTCTACAAGTTCTAACAAGTCGGATATTGATTTAAGTCTCAATCTTGGAGCTAATTATTACGCCATTAAACCTCATACTTTTAGTGATTTAATGAAAATGATTCAAAATGTAGTAAATATCAACTGGAACAATCACAAGGTTGATATAAATAACTTTCTCTTGATAAAGTAAACAAGAGTAAGCAAATATCATAAAAAAGGGAATTCAAGATATTGAATTCCCTTTTTTATGATAACAACACACCTTATTTATTAGGCTGCGGAGTCATTCTTAAGTAATATTTAATGCGATTGAATCCTTTTGGGAACTTCGCTGGAATATCTTCATCTTTTATTGCTGGCGAAATTACCACATCATCACCATCTTTCCAGTTTGCTGGTGTAGCCACGCTATAATTAGCCGTTAACTGTAAACTATCAATTACACGTAACAATTCGTCAAAATTTCTTCCTGTTGAAGCTGGATAAGTTAAAATTAATTTTACTTTTTTGTCAGCCCCAATAATAAATACGGAACGAACCGTAAAAGTATCATTCGCATTTGGATGAATCATATCATACAAATCAGCTACTTCTTTGTTCTCATCAGCAATAATTGGATATTGTAAAGTTACATCTTGCGTTTCCTCGATGTCTTTAATCCATTTTAAATGCGATTCTAATCCATCTACACTCAGTGCAATAACCTTAGTATTTCTTTTTTGGAATTCAGGAAAATAATTGGCTACAGTTCCTAATTCTGTAGTACAAACTGGAGTGAAATCAGAAGGATGTGAAAATAAAACACCCCATGAATCGCCTAACCATTCGTGAAATTGTACTGTTCCTTGTGTTGTTTCTGCTTTAAAATCTGGAGCGATGTCTCCTAAACGTATAGTTGCCATTGTATATCTATTTTTAATTCCGAATAAAGTTAATCAAAAAAGATCGACAGGCATTTTTAATAAGAATAAAAATTTGTTAAAGAGAGAATCGTTTATTTCTAAATAGATAGTTATAATTTTATAACAAAGTTTGATTAAAAAGCTTTCATCTACTTAAAATCAGAAATAGTAGTGCTATTATTGCAGGCAATGCCTGTTTAAAAAATATACTTCTGCTTGCCGTCATAGCTCCAAAAAGCCCCGCAACAATTACGCAAATTAAAAAGAAAACCGCAATATTATTAGACCATTCTTTATTTTCAATACACAAAGACCACAACAAACCAGCTGCTAAAAAACCATTGTACAACCCTTGATTAGCTGCTAAGCCTTTGGTGGGTTTAAATAAATCTGCTGATAATGTTTTGAAGGTTGCTTTTCCTTTTGTTTCCCAAGCAAACATTTCAATATATAAAATATACAAATGTTCTATTGCCACTAAAGCAATTAAAATTTTACTTACTATTACCATGATCATTTAGTGATTAGTATTTATATTAAAATCGCACACTAATACTGTATATATATTTGTAAACAAGTATAATGTTTACCAAATATATTTATTATTATTTACAAATTTTAAAAAGATTTTCTTTAAATATACTGCAAAACAAAATACCAAAAAGCCAGAGTGATAAAAGAAATAGGAATCCCAAAACCAATCATCATGCTACTCAATCTGGGTTTTAAACCGTGAGAAGTAGCTAAAATACTCGCCATAATCATAGGTGCCATGGCGGCTTCGATAATAGCAACTTGAATCATTAAGGAATTTTGCTTCAAGATGATTACATAAAATAAAAAAATAATTGCGGGAGTTATAAGTAATTTATAAGCTAATCCAATCCAAAGAAATTTCCAATGCTTGCTTCGGCTATCAAAATGCAATTGTAAACCCACAGAAATCATCGCTAATGGAGTTAGCAAGCTCCCTAATTTTTGAAATGCCAATTGCAAGTAATCATGAAAATCCAAATCCAATATATTAGCCATACATGCCACTAAAAAACAAATAAAAGGAGGAAACAACAAGACTTTTTGGGCAATTTTAGCACCGCTTGTTGCTTCTTTAGAATATAATGTTGCTACAACTACCGCAATAGTAGAAAGTACCACAAATGTTCCCGGCTGATCGACCAAGATGGCCATTTTTAATCCTTCGGAGCCGTACAACGCATTAACGATAGGATAACCTAAAAACGATGTATTTCCCAGACCCGCAGTTATAATCAAACAACCTACTAATTTTTTAGACCAACCGTATTTTTTCCCTAAAAAACGAAATAAAAAGAATGCTATGGCAAATCCAATCCAAGTAACACCAATTAGATACAGTAATTCATTATCCCAACGAACTTTTGGTATATAATACAATGCCAAGGCCGGAAGACAGAAGTAAACAACAAACTTATTTATTAGCTTATAGCTATCAGAAGGAAACCATTTAATGCGTTGCAGTGCAACACCTACAAGCAAATAGACAAAAATTAGAATAATATTGATCATAATACTGCAAAGATATTTACTAATTTACTAGTATCATAAACATATCAATAATATCACAAGACAAATACAGTAGTTAAAAAACGTTGAGAATATTTGTGGTTAAATTTTAGCCACAGATTAAAAATATTTTCACTGATTAACTTAAAAAAACTTAGTGTAACTTTGCGAATCTTTACGGTAAAAAACAAGCACTAAGTTTGCTCCGAATGTATTATTTTTACAAAAAGCATTCTGTATTTTGAAAAAAGATAAGCCCAACTCAGCCGAAAACCAAGACAGTCCTGAAATTTTCAATAAAACCGTCTTGAAAAAAATCCAGCAAGCCCGAATGGCGCAACCCAGCACCGAGGAACTTATTTCGGGTATTCTAGCTGGAGAAATTAATGCGTTGAGTAGAGCCATTACTTTAATTGAAAGTAGTAATCCCAATCATTTTTTGAAAGCCAATGAAATTATCAATGCCTGCTTGCCACATGCCAATCAATCCATTCGAATAGGAATTACAGGAGTTCCCGGAGTAGGAAAAAGTACGTTTATTGAAGCTTTAGGAAAACATCTAAGCAACCAAGGCAAAAAAATAGCTGTGTTAACCATTGACCCTAGCAGTTCTATTTCACATGGAAGTATTCTGGGAGACAAAACACGGATGGAAGAATTAGTGAAAGCCCCCCATGTTTATGTGCGTCCTTCGGCATCAGGAGAAACACTGGGCGGCGTGGCTCGCAAAACAAGAGAAACTATAACGCTTTGTGAAGCAGCTGGATTTGATACTATTATCATCGAAACTGTGGGCGTGGGACAAAGTGAAACTGCCGTTCACAGCATGGTTGATTTCTTTTTGTTATTACAAATTACTGGAGCTGGTGATGAATTACAAGGCATTAAAAGAGGGATTATGGAAATGGCAGATGCAATTGTAATTAACAAATCAGACGGAGATAATATTCAAAAAACAGCATTAGCAAAAACTGAATTGGGTCGTGCATTGCATCTTTTTCCTTCAAAAAAATCAGCATGGATTCCAATTGCTACAACTTGTAGTGCAAAAACAAATGAAGGAATTATTGAAATAGAGCAAATGATTTCAAAATACATAGAACAAACAAAAAACAATGGCTCATTCGACTCCAAAAGAGCGGAACAAAATGAATTTTGGTTATTAGAAACCATAAACGACCAATTAAAGCACCATTTTTATTCGAATACTGAAATTCAAGATATATTAGAAAAAACTAAAAAAGCGGTACAAAACAATGAATATTCACCGTTTGCAGCCGCTCAATTATTATTGGAAACTTATTTTAAATCAAAAACTTAATCGTCTTCGTAACGTTTCATTTCTCTATCATAAAAAGCATTGGCTTCTTCAATTAAACCTTCCATTTCGGCATTTAATTCGGCTTCATCAAGATCTTCGGCTTCTTCCATAAATTCCACCTCATCATCTTTTAGATTAATGATAAATCTTGGATAATCTAAGTGAATGATAAAAATATCATCAGGAAAATCGGTGTTGTCGCCAAGTAAAAATTTAGGTAATTCCATTCTATAAATTAATTTAATTATTTTTTTAGTTGCCTGATTTTTATTCGAAAAAAGTACAACTATCTTATTTTTAATGTTTTTCTAAAATCAACTGTTTTGTTAATCTAATGAAGCGAATATACAAAAATAAAGCTGCTGTTGTTAGTCCTGCCAAAAGTCCAATCCAAATTCCAACGGCTTTTAAATTGGTGTAAAAACCCAGATAGATAGACACTGGAAATCCCACAACCCAATAGGCTACAAAAGTAATATACATGGGGATTTTAGCATCTTGCAAACCACGTAATGCTCCTAAAACTACCACCTGAATTCCATCAGAAATTTGGAAAACCGCCGCAACTAATAGCAATTGAGCTGCAATGGTAATTACTTCGGTATTGGCTACTAAATCGGCTGTGTTGTTCATATCTACAAACAAGGCTGGCATTTGTTTATGAAACATCACAAAGAACAAGGCAAAGAAAACTTCTAATAAAACGGCTAACAAAAAGATAGAAAAAGCAACAATTTTCATTTTTTTATAATCGCCTAGACCTTTTTGATTTCCCACTCTAATGGTGGCTGCTACGCTTAATCCCATGGCGAACATAAAGGTAAACGAAGCCAGACTCAATGCAATTTGGTTAGCCGCCTGATTGGCAATCCCTAATCGACCTGAAAGCCAAACCGCTCCAGTAAACAATGCCACTTCAAAAAACATTTGCATCGAAGAAGGAGCACCTAATCGAATGATTTTTAGATTAATTTCTCGTTGTATTTTTTTTAGTGAAAATCCATCAAAAAAAGGATGAAACTTAGCATTTTTTTTCATCTTATAATGCATGTAAGCTAACATTATAAAACGAGAAACGATGGTTCCAATGGCGGCACCAACAATTCCCAGTTCAGGAAAAATCCAAATTCCGTAAATGAAAATATAATTCAAAACCACATTAACCACATTTCCTAAAATAGTAGCCCACATGGAATATTTAGTTTCGCTCATCCCATCAGCAAATTGCTTGTAACCCTGAAAAATAATCAATGGCACTAATGAAAATGCCACAATATCCAGATAGGGTTTAGACAATTCGACCACATTTTCGGGTTGTCCCATAAATGCAATAAGCTGTTTCGCAAAAAAGACCAATACAAACAGGAAAAAGCCTAAAAAAGTACACAAATACAAACCATGATGAAAAACGCTTCTGCCCTTTTCAATGTTTTGTCCGCCATCAGCTTCTGCCGCCAAAGGTGTTATAGCAGTCGAAAAACCAATTCCTAATGACATGGCAACAAATACAAAACTGTTAGCCAAAGAAACTGCTGCTAATTCAGTAGGGCCTAATTTCCCCACCATCACATTGTCTACAATTCCTACAATAGTATGCCCTAGCATTCCTAAAATAATAGGATAGGCCAATCGTAAATTATAGGAGAACTCTTTGGTATAAGTAGCTAAAGTCACTTTATTTTTTTTAAGGCGACAAAGGTAAGTAGAAGCAAATCGATATCAAGGTTTGTATCCGATAATATTTTCAGTTCCCTCTCCTTTGGAGAGGGTTAGGGTGAGGTAAAAAACTACTTATTTCAAATATTTTTTATCGGTCAGGGTTTTCATAAAATCAACCAATTGTTTTTTCTCTAAATCAGTCAAGTTTAATTTATCTTCTGGTAAAGTTTGATTTTCTAATGAAAATCCTAATCCATTTCCTCCTCCTTCGTTATAGAAATCGACTACTTCCTCCAGAGTTTTAAAAACACCATTGTGCATATAAGGTGCTGTTAAAACTGCATTTCTAATAGTTGGTGTTTTAAACGAAAATTGATGAATCATGGCTTGGGTCAAATTGTATTTTCCTAAATCAGCATCTAATTTTCCATTAGCATCCGGAACTCCCAAAACTTCACTTTCTGATTTCATAAAATTAGGCGGTACAGTTCCATTAGTCAACGGAATAAAATGGCAAGTTGCACATTTGGCTTTACCAGCAAAAAGATTAAATCCTGCTTTTTCATCGGTAGTAAAAGCAACTTCATTACGCATATAATCATCAAATTTAGAATCAAATTTGCTTAATGTTCGAATATAAGAAGCCAAAGCATTTTTGATTTCAAAAGCAGTAATTCCTTTTTTTGGAAAGGCTTTTTCAAACTTTTGAATATATTTTTTGTCTTTTTTTATTTTCTCAGCTGCATCTTCTAATGAACCGTGCATCTCATCAGCATTTGTAATCACTGCTACCGCCTGATCTTCTAAATAATTTACTCTCGAATCAGCGAAAAACACACGTTGAAAAGCAATATTAGTCAATGTTGGCGTATTTCTTTTTACAAAAGACTTTCCATCAAAGGAAACTGCTTTTTCTAAACCATCCGTAAAAGCTTTATCAGAATGGTGGCAAGACGCACAAGAGCGACTGTTATCTCCTGATAAAACTGGATCATTAAAAAGTAATTTTCCTAAAGCTGCTTTTTCTTCAGTCGTTTTGTAATCTGGAAAAGCTGAAAAAGCTTCTTCGTCAAAAACTTCTTTATCGAATAAAGTTGGCGCATTAGTTTTCAATCCACGCATTTCATCAAAAAACGGAATTTTCAAATCTTTTTGATTTTGATATAATTTTCTACTCAACGGATTGGCATAATTTACAATAAAAGCAGCACGATCAAAAGTATTAAAATCAGGATTTGCTTTTAAATAAACAATGGCTTGATCGATGATTTTCAAAGCCGCATCCGTATCGTTTGTGGTATAAAGTTTATAATATTTTTTCACACCTTCTAATGCCCCTACCGCTTCTGGAATGGATTTTTGAGCAACTGGCGAATCAAAACCAGTTATTCCTAAAGTAATGATTCTAAAAACTTCCAATCGCAAGGCATCAAAAACATGAGCATCCGTGAATTCATTTGTCTCAGCTATTCGATTCAACCGTTTTAAATTAGCCGAAAGAATTCCTATTTCTTTCAATAATTCGGCTTTTGTTTTCGCATGATAAACTGGAAACAAAAACTCTTCAATTACCTGAAAACCTTGTGGTGGCAAAGTCATTTGATCGTTTTCTTCAAATTCTGAAATAGCGGGACCGTTAATCGCCTTAGCAACTTCCGGAAAATAATATTCGCTAAAAACTTCTATTTTTTTATAATTCAGATGCGCTGCTAAAAATTGCTCTTGAAGTTTTTTATAATCAGCATCCGATTGAATTAAAGTCTCTAAATCGTCTACCGATTGTATTAAAGTGGTTATATCGGCTTGAAAAAATTGTTTCACTTGTGCTTTTTTTGGAACTTCTTGACAGGAAACCACCAACAATAGTAGTAAAAAAAAGAATATTTTTTTCATGAGTTTAAATTATGTTTTTGACCAGAATTGGAAAACAAAAGCCACGATTTCAAAATGTGAAATCGTGGACTTTTAGAATTATTTTAAAAAAATTTATTATCTCGCTAATCCTTTGATTAATACAATTTGACTTGCTTGTTTTTCATCTGGACGACCTGTTCCTCCATCAACTCCTTTGTATTTATCACCATTCCAAGTGTGAGGTTGAATGCACAACAAGAAAGTGTCATCAATTCCTAATTCTTCAGAAACATCAATTAATGCACCATATTCCCAGCTTCCAAATCTTGAACTTCCTCCTACATTGTATTTAGCAGCATCTGTTTCAGTACGACGATGGTCTAATTCCAATACTACTTTCATTGTTTTATTAACAATATCGTATTGATAAATGTATGCATCATGTGTTTCGTCTCCATAACCATTGGAATCTTCTTGAATATATACATAGTTCTTAGTTACACAAATGTTATCTGGATTCTGGAAAGTTTTAGCAATTCCGTTACGGTCATCTCCATCTAAAATCACTTTTAAATTTCCTGACAATGGATTATTTTCGTCTAAATCTAATTGATACACTCTACCATATTTTGTTCTGGAAGCATCAGCATTAGCACCTGATCTATTTTGTCCAGTTACATTAAAATAGATTTCTCTATCAGCTGCTTTTTCTCCTTTTCTATAATCCAAATCCTCTACTCTACCAAATTTAAGTCCTTTTAAAGTGTTCACTGAAGCATTGATTTGAGCACCAGTTAAAGTAGTATGGTTTTCCACTTTTACAAATGAAACTGGATAGTTTTTACCCACAACCATATCAGTTTCTCTTTGATTGTCGTTGTTTCTTTTCATCATATACAAAGAACCATTTGCAAGATCCCCAACTGTATTAGAAACATATATAAACACTTGTCCTCCATTAGTTCCAGAATCGTCATCACCAAGGATAATAACTGTTTTCCCAGGAAAAGCCGAAGCTTTTAATGGTAAAGCATTCTCAGCGCTCATACGTCCTAAACCTGGTAATTCTTTTGAAACATTGTTTGATTCTACATCTCCGTAAGGATTTAAACCATGTGTACGAGACTCCTCTCCTGACTCTCCAGAAGTTAAATACAAGGGCCCAAAACCGTGAATTTCTGGAGTTGCCATTGTTGCACTACACAATCTCCAAACTCCACCATTTGAATTCAACAAATATTCTCCAGCAACTGGTTTAAAGGTTTTGTCTAATGTAATTCTTGAAACCGCAAAATTGTCTTCGTGATTTACTAAAAAAGTAAAAGTCCCATCAGTATTTTTCAATAATCCGCTTCCATCAGCCGAACCTCCGAAAACGAAATTTGGAGTCTGAGGCAACACATCATCAGAGGTTATTAAAGAAAATAACTCTAATTTTTCAAAACCTTCTTTTTTCTTTAATAATACTGGTGTAACAGATTGATCTGCTAAAACCACATCCGATCCGTTTTTATCGTTATCACACGAGAAAAAAGCTGTACTTAAAAGCAGCCCTAAAATAATTTTTTTCATTTGGTTTCTTTTTTATTTTTTCAAAGCAAAGAAAGCTTGGTAATTTTAAAATAGCATGAAGTAAATATTACCAAAACTTAAAGAATAATTCTACTTTTTAAATTAAAAACCAAAAAACGAGACTCCTATTTTATCAAAACATTGCTTTTAGATTAACACACATTAGTTTCTACATTACTTTATAAAAAACAAGACTTTGCAGTGCATTGACAGTCAATGATTCATACTGTTTTAATATAAAAAAGCAATAATTACCACAACATTTAAAAACAATTAACGTTTTTTAGCACTAGTACAACCTTTTATGAATGTGATTGAACAAACGATAATAAAAATTTAATTATTTAAAACCCTCAAATTATGAAAACTACAAAGAAAATTACCGCTGCCTTTCTATTTGCACTGGCATTATTTACTTTTAATGGAGCAAAAGCTCAGGAAACTGCAAAATACGATCAAGGTTTCCGACTTGGATTTGGTTTAAACGCTGGTTATGCCACCGAAGATCCATACAAATTAGCCTTAGGTGCTGATGCTCGTTTGCAATATGATTTAACAAAAAGATATTCGATAACCTTAACTACAGGTTTCAATAACATTTTTGTAAGCGAAAATGATGGTGACGATTTAGGTTTCATTCCAGTAAAAGCAGGTGTAAAAGCTTTTGTGTGGAATGACCAATTTTATTTAACTGGAGAAGCTGGTGCTGCATTTGCTGTAACTAATAATTACAACGATACTTCTTTGTTATTAGCTCCAGGAATTGGATATGCAACGAAATACATTGATATTTCAGCCCGTTATGAACACTATTCTGATTTCCCAACTGTAAATAGTGATGGAAGTGCAGGAAAAGGTTTTGGTCAGGTAGCACTTAGACTGGCTTATGGTTTTAAATTGTAAAGCCAAAATGCCTATTTAAAATTTAATAAATTTTATTTAAAAAAATAGCTGACCGCTTTAAAAAGTAGTCAGCTATTTTTTTATTCTTTTGTCAATTGCTCTTTGTACATTGCAAAATTCATTTTGACCTTATCATCTAATTCTGGTTCTTTAATATCTGAAAATTGTTTCATGGTTTCCCAAATAATTTTGGCTACTATATAACGACACATATCTTTATCATCAGCAGGAACTACAAACCAAGGCGCGTTTTCAGTACTGGTTTTATTAATTGCTTCTTCATAATAGTTCATATAATCCTGCCAGCGTTCACGCTCTTTTAAATCTCCCGGCGAAAATTTCCAATGGTGTTCTTCCTCTTCTAATCGTCGTAACAAACGCTTTCGTTGTTCTTCCTTACTCAAATGCAAATAAAATTTTAACACAATCGTTCCGTTTTGAGTAATGTGCTTTTCAAAATTTTTAATTTGCTCCATTCTATTTTCCCAAAACTGTGGCGTTACATCATCTACATTTTCTATTCCGGGCAAATTTTCGTTCAATAAATATTCAGGATGCACACGAGTAACCAAAACATTCTCATAATGCGTTCTATTAAAAACGGCAAATTTTCCTTTTTCTGGCAAAGCCAAATAATGTCGCCATAAATAATCGTGTTCTAATTCCGTAGAATTCGGCGTTTTAAAACTATGTACCACCACACCACGCGGATTAAATTCCTTAAAAACTTCCCGAATCAAACTGTCTTTTCCCGAAGTGTCCATGCCTTGTAAACAAATCAAAACGCCATATTTATTGTGTGCATACATCACATCTTGCAGCTCACTCAATTTCGCCTGAACCTTATCTAACTTTTCCTCCTTATCATCGTCACTGGCTTTATTAAATAAATTCGTTGGAATTTCAGACAAACTAATTGGCTTCGTTACTTTAAAATCATCTGGATTAATCGACTTCATAAGGAATATTTTAACGTTACATTCTCAAATATAAGCAATAAATACTATAATTTTAGCCTTTTAAACCTCAATATAAGGAGCTATTTTCCGGTTATCCGCTATATCTTTAACTACTTAAAGAAAGTAGTTAAAGGATGTCGCTACTACCCGGGCTAGAAACCCGTTTTCAGAACAATATTTATGGAAAAATTCACACTCGAAATTCTATTTCACATCATCGGAATCGGTTCTGCTTCAGGACTTTTTTTCAAAGACAATTCCTTATTCGTTATTGGTGACAACAGTGGTTTTCTATACGAATATCATATTAATTCGCAAGACTTAAAACGTCATCCTTTAATAGAAAAATCATCCGAAAACATTCTCAAAAAAGACAAACCTGACTTTGAAGCCATGACTGCTTTTCAAGATACGCTTTACGTATTTGGTTCGGGTTCTACTTCAAAAAGGAATTCCATGGTAGAATTTGATTTGGAACAAAAAAAGAAAATAAAAACAAACAATCTAGTCAACTTGTATGAAGTAATGCAAAATTTTGCTTCCATCAAACCCGAAGAATTCAATCTCGAAGGTGCTGTTCACGATGGCGAAAACTGGTATTTCTTTAATCGCGGAAACGGAATTTCAAACAAAAACACCCTTTTTAGTTTTCATGCTAAAAAATTAGATCAGGATTTCAGTTTATTGTCAAATGATTACAAACTTCCCAAAATAAAAGGAGTCCGCACTAGTTTTACCGATGGCATATTGGTTGACAACAAACTCTATTTTTTGGCAGCAGCCGAAGATACGCAATCTACTTATGATGATGGCGAAGTACTGGGAAGCATCATTGGAAGAATTGATTTGGAAACCATGAAAATTGATTTCACCAAAAAAATCAGTGCAACCCACAAATTTGAAGGAATTACTTTTTTCAAAAAAGAAAATAACAAAATTGAATTTCTACTTTGCGAAGACAAGGATACCGAAATTCTCGAAACTACAATTTATAAATTATCACTCAATCTTAAATAATCATGATCGATTTAAAAAACAAAAATGCGTTGATTACAGGCGCAGGAAAAGGAATAGGAAAAGCCATTGCCATTGCATTAGCTAAAGAAGGTGTAAACATTATTTTAGTAGCCAGAACACAAGACGACATTGATGCCGTAGCATTAAAAATCAAATCTTTAAGAGTAAAAGTATTAGCAATAACTGCCGATGTTTCGGATATTAATTCCGTAAACGCTGCTGTTGAAAAAGCCTTGGCCGAATTCAAAACCATAGATATTTTAATCAACAATGCAGGAATTGCGGCTTTTGGAAAATTCTTAGAACTAGAACCGACGGAATGGGAACGCATTATTAAGGTTAATTTAATGGGAACCTATTATACTACCCGAGCCGTTTTACCTAATATGATCGAAAGACAAACAGGTGATATCATCAATATTTCATCTACAGCGGGATTAGCAGGAAATGCACTTACAAGTGCTTACAGTGCTTCTAAATTTGCTGTGCTGGGATTGACCGATTCGCTGATGCAGGAAGTTCGCAAACACAACATTCGAGTTACGGCTTTAACGCCAAGCACTGTGGCTACTGACATGGCTAAAGATTTAAAATTAACCGATGGAAATCCAGAGAAAGTAATGCAATCCGATGATATTGCAGAATTAATCATTGCCCAGTTAAAACTCAACCGACGCGTGTTTATTAAAAACAGTAGCATTTGGTCTACAAATCCCTAAAAAATAAATTCCAAATATAAAATTCCAAATTCCAATTATTGGAATTTCTTAAAAACTTAACAAAATGGAACAATATTTAAGACAATTAATTTCAATCGAATTTCAAGATAAAAAAGAAGTTTACAATGGCTTTCTGATTGACTATTCTGATGATTGGATTTTATTAAGAAATAATCCTATTGACTTTATAGTTGATGGTTATGTTATTCTTAGAAATAAGAATGTAGAAAACATTTACAGAGATGAAGACATTGAATTCACTGAAAAAGTAATTCGGTTAAAAGGTCTAAAAACAAATGCTGAAGACATTATTCCTATCAAAGATTTAGATGCTATTATTCGCTATATTGATAAGAAACACGGTGTTTTTCAAATTGCAAAAAAGTCAGCTAAATCCGCATATTTAGGAAAACTGATTGAATTAAACAATGAAGAACTAACTATTGACTTTCTAGATATTAGAGGTGAATTTGGAGGCGAATTAAGTTTTAATCCCGAAAAAATAAGAGTCATTGAATTTGACACCAATTACATCAATTCGTTAAAATTATTAATTTAGGATAACCCAAAATAATTGCTGAATAAAACCATTAAGAAGTTCAATTGTATTAAGTTTTACGCTTAATCTTATTGAACTTCTTAATGGTTTTAAAATTTTGAGAATCTGTAGTTCTTTCTTACTTTTTCCCCTGAACCGTTTCTCTATTTTTTTGTTCTTTTAAAATAGTATTCATATGGGACTGCGTTTCTTTTTCAATATCACTTTTTGAAATTTCCAAACTATTAGGACTTGAAACTAACTGATACCAAGGTTTTGGTTGTCCAAATGGATAAGCTCCAAAAACAATTACTGGAGTTCCTTTTACCTTTACGTTTTTATCATCCTGAAGTACCCATTCATCAGCCCAGGTATAAAGTTTTTTAGCATCACTTTCCTGAAGTCTCAAACAAGAATGTGAGGCTGGATAACCCGGTAATTCATATTGATGCCATCCTACACCTAATTTATTTTCAATATTAAAATTCCATTTTAAATCCCACTCGTCGTTAAAAGTACTGGTTGTTTCTTCGGCTTTCCAATTGGTAAAAAACAATCCTGTCGGCGTTTTATCTTTTTCCCTTCCCATATTTGTTGGTCCTGTGTAAACCAATTCTCCGTACTCATAAGCTCCAAATGTTTGTGTTGGATAGGAGAAGTAAATAATTTTACTAATATCTTCCAAATAGGGAACCTGAAGTGGAAATGGCAAATAATGAGCTATATCACCTTTGGTGTCATTTGGCACAACAATAGAATCTAATTTTTTAAGATTTTGTGCATCGATTCGATTAATAGCAGAAACAATCTGAAATTGGGTGCTATCATTTGCTGATTTTTCTAACCAACTTTTAGTCTTTTCAAAATGATAAGTAATAGTATTGGGTTTCTTACGTTCAATTTTCACTTCCTTTTTTTCTTCTTTTACCGTTTTGTTATTTTCTTTACAAGACAATAAAACAGAACAAACTAATGCACTAAGTATAAATAATTTTGGCTTCATAATGATTCAATTTTAATTGTCCTAAAATTACCTCATTCGCCCGCTTTTACCCTTATACAATTAAACAAAGAGTTTATAAAATTTAAACTTTGGGAAAAGTAAAAACAATTAAACCATGAAGAGATTTAAGAAAGTTAAGAACACTACTAATCTTATTTTTCTTAATTTCCTTCATGGTTTAAAAAAAAACTTATATGGACTTATATAATGAAAATTAAAAACCATTAAGAAATTAAGGTTAATTAAGGTTTTGCGCTTAATTTTTCTTAATCTCTTAATGGTCTAAAAAACTTATATTACTCCTGCCTGTCGGCAGACAGGTATATGTTTAAATCTAAACCAAAGCTGAAGCAAATTCCATTCTCACGCTTCCGTCTTCATCAATTTTAGTCAAATTGATTTGGTGTAAAGTATTGACTAATTCCGGATTCCAAGGCGTTTTTACTTTTACGTAATTCTCGGTAAAACCATGAATGTAACCTTCTTTATTTTCGCCTTCAAACAAAACCGTTCTGCTGGTTCCTAATTGACTTTCGTAAAAAGCACGGCGTTTTTTAACCGATAATCCACGGAGCATTTTGCTGCGTTTCGCGCGAACATTCGACGGAACAACGCCATCCATTTCGGCAGCTTCGGTGTTATCACGTTCTGAATAGGTAAAAACGTGTAAGTATGAAATATCCAAATCATTCAAAAAATGATAGGTTTCTAAGAAATGTTCATCCGTTTCTCCAGGAAAACCCACAATCACATCCACACCAATACAGGCGTGTGGCATCACTTCGCGAATTTTATTCACTCTTTCAGTATAAACTTCACGCAAATAACGGCGTTTCATCAACTTCAGAATATCATTACTTCCAGATTGTAACGGAATATGAAAATGCGGTACAAAAGTTCTGCTTTTCGAAACAAATTCAATCGTTTCATTTTTCAATAAATTCGGCTCGATAGATGAAATTCGCAAACGCTCAATTCCTTCCACTTCATCCAAAGCCTGAACTAATTCCAGAAATGTATGTTCGTGTTTTTTATTTCCGAATTCTCCTTTTCCATAATCGCCAATGTTTACACCGGTAAGCACAATTTCCTTGATGTTTTGCTTCGAAATTTCATAAGCATTTTTCAATACGTTCTGTAATTCATCACTACGGGAAATTCCACGAGCCAGCGGAATCGTACAATACGTACATTTATAATCGCAACCGTCTTGTACTTTCAGGAAAGCACGGGTACGGTCGCCAATGGAGTAACTACCTACATAAAAATCGGCTTCGGCAATCTCGCAGGAATGCACTTCGCCCATATCGTTTTTAGACAAATCGTTAATGTAATCAGCTAATTTGAATTTTTCAGTAGCGCCTAAAACCAAATCCACTCCATCTACATTCGCCAGTTCTTCGGGTTTCAATTGGGCATAACAACCTACAGCAGCGACAAACGCTTTGTCATTCAGCTTCATTGCTTTACGCACCACTTGTTTGAATTGTTTATCGGCATTTTCAGTCACCGAACAGGTATTGATGACATACATATCAGCCACTTCCTCAAAATCCACGCGATCAAAACCTTCGTCTTGTAAGTTACGGGCAATCGTCGATGTTTCCGAAAAGTTCAGTTTACAGCCCAGGGTATAAAAGGCCACTTTTTTTCTGTTTTCCATAAGTAGTCTCTATTTAATGAAATCGTTGTCAAAAAAATAGAGTGCGCAAATTTACAAACAAATACGAGAATACCGTAACGAATTACAATTATATATAAAATAACAGGATTGTCCGCTAAGCGGACTAAATAAAAAAACAGACCACAGATGACACTGATGAACAGATAAAAAGGAAGTCCGATGAGAGCGAAACTCTTTCAGAAGCTAAAAAGAACCTGTCCGAAGCATATAAATAGGAGTCCGAAGACCGTGGGAAGCTGACAGAAGCTCTCAGGAAGCAGTCCGAAGACCGTGGGAGGCAGTCCGAAGCTCGTGAGAGGGCATTATTTTTGCTTCGGACGCCTTATTTTACTTGACTTAGCATAAAAATCGCTCTACAAAGCAAAAAAAATAAAATAATGGTACACAAGTATTATTTTCTATATTTGAAAGAAGAATAAAACGAAATAAAACCTTCGCCAATCTACCCGATTTTGGGTGTATATATGAGGGTTTTTTATGGGTATATACTAGTTAGTGGCAAGGCTTGACGACAAACAGACATGGAAGAAAATCAGAAAGAAATACAACGACAGTTCAGACAACAGCAAGAGAAATATGTTTATTACGTTCTCGCTTTGACAGTTTCTGCAATCGGCTTTGCAATTTACAAGACAAGCGGACTTCCGCTTAAATGGAGTCAAGTTACCTTAGGACTATCTGTAATATCTTGGGGCATAAGTATTTTTTGCGGGCTTATGTTCATTAAATATGTTATCAGTAATTTGTATGCTAACAACACTTACTTCGACATTCTTGCCGGCAGACATCCAGACTCAGGAAATAATCCTGGCAAAATAAAAGCAGGCGTCGAAGGTATAAAGCAAGCAATTAAATCAAATGCAGACACCGCAAGTAATTATTTTAAATGGCAAGGCAGACTATTTTATGCTGGTATTGTTCTTTTCATTCTTTGGCATGTAACTGAAATGTATTTATTAAGCAATAATCATTGTTAATGTCACACGAGCATCCAGACAAAAAAGAATTAAAAGTAAAATACAAGGCCGACTTCAAAAAAATTCAGGACTTTGTAAATACGTTTGACCCGTGCGGACTTATTTTTGGCGGTGCGCCAGACAACGAATACGACTGCTTGACAAGCCATTTGATAAGCGGAGTTTATACGAATAAATCAAGACAAGACCTCAAGGAAATTATCTTGCACGAAATCAATGATCATTTCGGAACGCCTGACTTATTAATAATAAAGAAACCACACAAGACAGAATTTTATAAAGACCTTGACAAACTACTTGACAAACTTGAAAGTATAAAGCCCAGCCACTAACAGCGCCTAAGCACATTTTTTTGCGTGTTAACGCTCAAATACATAACTTGGACAAGCAAAAAACTGTGCCTAGGCGCAAAACGTTAGCAATTTAAAAACCTGCTCAGCAAAGTTTAGCTCGCTGCGCAAATGTCTCCGACTTTGTGCCAACAAAAGTGAATTAATTACATTCTTCAATACTTTGTAGAGTTAAAAAAAAGGCTCTTCAATACTTTGTAGAAATACTTGATGAGATTGCCACGCTATCGCTCGCAATGACAATCTCCTGAAACAAAAAAACCATTAAAAAATCAAGATTAAGAACTGCTCTTAAATTACCTTAATTTTTTAATGGTTTAAATTATAATTTAAAAAAACCTAAGCCAATATAAATCTTTGGATTACCTCAGCAACACCGTGATTATTATTAGAAGCTACAATCACATTGCCTTTGTCTCTTAAATGATCATCCACATTGTCAACCCAAACACCAAGACCTGCATATTCAATCATCGTTAAATCGTTACCTGCATTCCCCACCGCAATCACTTCTGACTGTAAGATGTTTAATTTGTCAGCCAGAAATTTTACACTGGCACCTTTATCGATTCCGTTTTGAGCGGCTTCTAAGAAAAAAGGTTTAGACATACATACGCTCAAATGTGGCATCGTTGCTTTTAAATCGGCTTCTACTTCTTTCAAATAACCAGGTTCTTCCAGCAAAATACATTTTATCGCCGCCGATTGAACACGCTCTTTGAAATTAGGCACCACTTCGTGTTCTAATCCAGTGATATCAATTTCGATATCAATATATTCTGAACGGGTTTCGCTAATTACTTTTCCGTCTAGATACGTAATAATATGCGTTTTCTTTTCTTGGCTGTAATCATACAAAGTATGAATTTGTTCCTGAGTCAGGGTTTGTTCGAAAATGATTTCATTAGTTTTTAAATCGGTAATTACGGCTCCGTTAAACGAAATCATATACGAATCCATTAATCCCAAATCTCTGGCATATTCAATCATCGCAGGCGTTGGTCGCCCAGAAGCTAAAATAATTTGTACACCTTTTTCTTTGGCTTTAAAAAGCATCGCTCTATTTTCATCCGAAATGATATGGTCATCGTTCAACAAGGTATCATCCATGTCAAGAACCAACATTTTGTATTTCATCTTTTATTTTTTTAATCTACTATGATTTTGTCTGGTATCAAAAATTTGAAGAATTCTAATTTCAGTTTCCGAATGAATTTTATAAATAATCTTATAATTTCGAACAATCATTCTTCTGTAAGGTTCTCCTAAAAATTCATCCACCTGATATTGCTCCGTAAAATGAATGTTTTTACTCTGCGTAACAATATCTCTAATGACATTTTTAGCTCCTTGAGGTGACTTTAATTGGAGAAAATCAAAGATTAGTTTTAAATCGGCTTTGGCTTGATTATCCCAAAGTGTCCTAATTGGCTTTCCCATGTTACCAATTTTCGATTTCTTTTTCTAAATCTTCAAGTGTAGTATAATTACCGGATGTAATTCGTTCATCAGCCTCTTTAACCATATTGATATATTCTTCTTTATCTACCGGATAACCGCTAATAGTATGGGCAACAGTTTCTTTATCTAAAACTATTTTCAGCGCCATTATTTTTTTGAGTTTACTTTCATCGTTAATATGAAGCAACCAATCCAACAATTCTATTTTCTTTGCATCTATATCCATTTCGACAGTATTAATTAGAACAACAAATATACAACTATTAAATATTCAATCGAAACTCCTCAATTACAGGATTGGCCTTAGAAAAATCAGTTTCCTGAATGAACAATTCTACTGCCGAACCTGAACTTCCAAAACCAGCCAATCTAGCCGATTGAATATTGTCTTTTATCACCGTATCTACACCTACTGCTTCAATTTTTTCTTTTAATGCCAAAGCTAAAATTTCACTTCCTGAAAACACTTTCATTAATCCCATGGTACTCTATTTTTTATTTTTATTCTTCTTCTCCGTCCTTTTCTTCGTCTTCTAAATCGTCTTCATCTTCATACTCCACATCATCTTCAAAATCAAATATTTCAGGCTCTTCCATCATTTTTTCTGCCAGAATTTCTATTCTTTCTGAAAATTGATCTCCAAAAATAATACGCTGTGTTTTAGCAATACTATTCGAAATACGCATAATTTTAGTTTCGTGACGCAATTTCAAAATTGGATTAGCATCATCTAGTATGAACATTTTCAATCGGTTTACATTGTAACCCGCCGTAGAAAACATATCATTCAATTTATTTGGAGTACCAATTAAAACGTCGATTCCAGTTGAAACATAATTTTTATCATAATCCATATCGCCTTTATCATGCACACCATACACTTCCAGTTCACTATACTTTCCGTACTTTTCAAAAAGCGCTTCCATTTCTAAAACTTTGTCTTTGTCTTCCACAATAATCAAAGCTCTTGGCGATTCTTCAACAGAACCTATCAATCGCTGAATTACGTTTAACACAATTGTAGTCGTTTTTCCTTCTCCATCCGGAGCGATAATAATACAATCGACACCGCTTTTTATAGTCGAAAAAGTTTCTTTTTGGATATCATTTGCCTCGGTTAATCCGTTTTCAATTAATCCTTGCTGTAACTTTTCGTTTATTTTTTTTAGTTTCATATTTTTAGTTGTACGTTATGAGTTATGCGTTATATGGTTAAACTTCTAACCTATAACTCCTAACCCATTACTATTTTATTTGGAAGCAAACAGCTTCACGTCATTTTCAGAAATTTGGCTTCCGCCAAGGATAATCAAACGCTCCACCACATTGCGTAATTCGCGGATATTTCCCGTCCAATCGTATTCTTGCAACAATTTGATCGCATCATCCGAAAATTTCTTCACTGCATTTCCTTGTTCTGAAGCAATTTTATCTGCAAAATGTCTTATCAACAATGGAATATCTTCGCGTCTGTCATTCAGCGAAGGTACTTTAATTAAAATTACTGCCAATCGATGGTACAAATCCTCACGAAAACGCCCTTCTTCGATTTCTTTTTTCAAATCTTTATTCGTCGCAGCCACTACACGTACATCGACTTTAATGTCTTTGTCAGCACCAACTCTGGTAATGATATTTTCTTGTAAAGCACGTAATACTTTGGCTTGAGCCGAAAGACTCATATCGCCAATTTCATCCAGAAAAATAGTTCCTTTATCGGCCGCTTCAAACTTTCCTGCACGGTCTTTCACCGCCGAAGTAAAAGCCCCTTTTACGTGACCAAACAATTCGCTTTCTATCAATTCTGACGGGATCGCAGCACAATTCACTTCGATTAAAGGAAAACTGGCACGCTCACTTTTTTCATGCAATTGGTGTGCTACTAATTCTTTTCCAGTTCCGTTAGGACCAGTAACTAATACACGAGCTTCGGTTTGAGCAACCTTATCAATCATCAATTTGATGTGATTAATTGCTTCACTTTCGCCAATCATTTCGTAGTTTTTACTGACTTTTTTCTTTAGAATTTTATTTTCAACTACCAGTTGTTTTCTATCTAAAGCATTTCGAACCGTATTCAGCAAACGATTCAAATCAGGTGGTTTTGAAATATAATCAAAAGCCCCCAAACGCATCGTATTAATTGCCGTTTCCATATCGCCATGACCAGAAATCATCACCATCGGAATTTCAGGCTTTATCTTTTTGACTTCTTCTAATAATTCGACACCATCCATTTTTGGCATTTTAATGTCGCAAAGAATCAGGTCGTAATCGTTATTTTTTATTTTTTCGTAACCCGAAACGCCATCTTCAGCTTCTTCAACCTGATAAGTATCATTTTCTTCCGAAAGAATTTTAGTAAGCACTCTTCTAATAGCGGCTTCGTCTTCGATAATTAATATTTTACTCATTTGTTTATTTGGTTATTTGATGATTCGGTTAATTGGTTAAGCAAATAACCAAATCCACGAATTAACGTATTAACAATCTTTAATATTTTAACCAACGGTATAATTCTTTCCAACTTGGTTTTTTCCCGTACATCAATATTCCTACGCGGTAAATTTTGGCGGCAAACCAAACCACTAATAAAAATGTTCCAAACAATAACGCAATCGAAACGGCTATTTGCCATAACGGAACTCCAAAAGGAATTCGCATTAACATAACAATTGGTGAAGTAAGCGGAATCATCGAAAAAGTAACTGCCATTGTACTATTCGGGTCATTCACTACACTAAAAAAACCAACATAAACACTCAACATCAAAGGCATAATTACTGGCAAAAGAAATTGCTGTGAATCGGTTTGATTATCTACAGCAGCACCAATAGCAGCATAGAAAGAACTGTATAAAAAATAACCTCCAATGAAATAAACCACAAAACCAATCAAAATACTGGCAATAGGTAAATTCCATAATTCTTTGATAAACAACTGAGCCGTTCCTGCAAATTCTGTTTGCGAATGTTCCATTAAAGCTGGAGATAAACTAGCCGATGGACCAACATTTACTCCAAAAAACACCGAAGCGGCAAACAACAACGAAAGTCCAATAATTACCCAAATGGTAAACTGTAAAATTCCCGCTAATGATGTACCAATAATTTTGCCAATCATCAACTGAAAAGGTTTTACTGAAGAAATAATAATTTCTACAATACGATTTGTTTTTTCTTCAATCACGCTACGCATTACCATATTTCCATAAATAATAATGAACATCATAATGAGATAACCAAAAGCGCCTCCAATAGCAATTTTAGCTTCGTTCAATCCTTTTAAACCTTGCTCTCCCGAAGTTTTAGCTATATTAATATTTACACTAGCCTGTGCTTTTTTTATCGCCAAAGTATCTAAATGAGCATTTTCCAGATTGATTTTGGTTAACTTTTTAGCAATAATATCTTGTGCATTTTCAATAAATGAAATACTCGGACTGGAGTTAGAAATAAATTCAATTTTGTTTTCTAAATCGTGTACATCAGTGGTTTTTGGGATAACCAATACGCCTTCATAACCATTATTGGTAATACTATCTTTTAAAAATTGATTGTCAATTTGGGAAAAATCAAAGTATTTGTATGCGTTGTCCTCGGTATTTTGAGCTATGAATTCGTTGACAAACAAACCCGTTTCGTCATGAATAGCCACGCGTTTTATATCGGCTTCCATCGAACTTAAATAGCCAACAAATACCGCTATTCCCACAAACAATAACGGACTTAAAAAAGTCATTACAATAAAGGATTTGTTGCGCACTTTGGCAAAAAACTCTCTTTTTATAATTAGTGATATAATGCTCATACTTCGCAAATTTCAAATTTTAAAATCTCAAATTCCAAAGGATTGGAATTTGGAATTCATTTATTGTTTTTTATTTAGTTACCGTTTGTATAAAAATATCGTTTACACTCGGAATTTTTTCTACAAAATGAGTGACTTGTCCGCGCTGAGTTAAAAGATGCAATAATTCATTTGGAAGTGAATTTCCAATTTGAATTTCGAGTTTTAATTCTTTATTTAACGATTTAAAATGAGCGGGATTGACGGTGAATTTTTGCGTAATATCAAACATCAAACCTTCTACATTATCGGTTAAAACACCTACTTCAAAACTATTGGTTTTATGTTGTCTTTTAACGTCTTCTAATTTTCCTTCGATTAATTTATTCGATTTGTGAATCAGAGCTATATGATCGCACAATTCTTCCACACTTTCCATTCGATGTGTCGAAAATATAATAGTAGCACCTTCATCACGCAACGCCAGAATTTCATCTTTAATTATATTGGCATTTACGGGGTCAAAACCAGAGAAAGGTTCGTCGAAAATCAATAATTTAGGTTTGTGCAACACACAAACTACAAACTGGATTTTCTGTGCCATTCCTTTAGAAAGTTCCTGAATTTTTTTGTTCCACCAACCTTGAATTCCCAATCGGTCAAACCAATATTCCAGTTGTTTTTTGGCTTCAGCCTTAGACAAACCTTTCATTTGTGCCAAATACAAGCATTGCTCACCAACTTTCATACTTTGGTACAGACCTCTTTCCTCGGGAAGATAACCTATATATTGTACGTGTTTGGGTTGCAATTTTTCGCCATCCAGAATAATTTGACCACTATCTGGCATGGTAATTTGATTAATGATTCGAATAAGGGAAGTTTTTCCGGCACCATTAGGGCCTAAAAGTCCGTAAATACTGCCTTTAGGAACAGATAAAGAAACTTCGTTTAGCGCTACATAATTGCCGTATTGCTTCACTACTTTATTGACTTCTAATAAGGTGTTCATGCTGATTTTTTGAATTTTCTTCTTCGGTTGGGTCTTTTTGACCTTGCGATGGTAAAAGTAAATAATTACAAATTAAATAGCTTGAATTGTTTTATAAAAAAAGTCCATCTTCACTTTCATGGGATGGACTTCTTGCTATTTATTGTTATTCGAAAAAATTAAGAAAACATATCTTTTACTTTTTCGAAAAATGATTTGTCTGATTTTTCAGGATTTGGAAGAAAGTTATCATCTTCTAAGTTTTTTTCGAAAAATTGTTTTTGCTCTTTATTCAATGTTTTGGGTGTCCAAACATTAACATGAACTAACAAATCTCCATTTCCATATCCGTTGATACTTGGGATTCCTTTTCCTTTCAATCGAAGAATTTTTCCAGATTGGATTCCTTCTTCTAATTTGATTCTAACTTTACCATTAATGGCTTCGATATCTTTTGAAACTCCAAGAATAGCTTCTGGGAAACTTACATATAAATCATAATGTAAATTTTCGCCTTCACGTTTCAGGAATTCGTGTTCTAACTCTTCGATAGCAACAATTAAATCTCCAGGAATACTATTTCCTGGCGCATCATTTCCTTTGTTAGAAACTTTTAATTGCATTCCATCCACAACACCTGCAGGAATTTTAATAGAAACCGTTTCGTCTTCTACAATCATTCCTTGAGCGTCAGCGTTAGCTGGTTTTTTATCTAAAATTTGACCAGATCCACCACAAGCAGGACAAGTTGTCGCTGATTGCATTCTACCTAAAATAGTATTAGTCACTCGCATTACCTGTCCTTGACCATTACAAGTAGAACAAGTTTTATAAGAAACTCCAGGAGCCTGAACTTTACGTTTTACCTTTACTTTTTTCTCAACACCATTAGCAATTTCTTCCAAAGTCAGTTTTACTTTGATACGTAAATTACTTCCTTTAGCACGACGAACTCCACCTCGGCTTCCGCCTCCGCCAAAACCACCAAAACCACCTCCAAAGATATCACCAAACTGACTGAAGATGTCATCCATATTCATGCCGCCATGACCTCCGCCAAATCCACCAGAACCATCAAAAGCCTGATGTCCATATTGGTCGTACTTTGCTTTTTTGTCAGCATCTCCTAAAATTTCATAAGCTTCTGCCGCTTCCTTGAACTTTTCTTCTGCCGCTTTGTCTCCAGGATTTTTGTCAGGGTGAAATTCTATTGCTTTCTTTCTGTAGGCTTTCTTTATCGCCGCAGCATCAGCATTTTTAGAAACACCTAATATGTCGTAAAAATCTTTTTTCATTTGTATTTATTTTTTTCAAACGCACTTATAGTACATTTCTACTCGAATTTATTGCCCAATAACTACTTTTGGGAAACGAATAATTTTATCTCCTAGCTTGTATCCTTTTTCAAGAACATCTACTATTTTACCTTTTAATTTAGGTGATGGTGCAGGAATTTGTGTAATTGCTTCTGCAAAGTCTGCATTAAAAGCATCTCCAATTTTCACATCAACTAACTCTAAACCTTTAGAAGACAAAGTGTTTTTCAATTTTTCATGAATCAACTCTACCCCTTTTGTCAAAGTTTCATCTTCTGATTTAGCAATTTCAATAATCGCTCTGTCAAAATCATCTAAAACAGGTAACATGGCTAATAAAACTTCCTGATTGGCTGTTTTGAATAATTCAATGCGCTCTTTTGAAGTTCTTCTTTTATAGTTTTCAAATTCAGCAAATAATCGTAAATGTTTATCTTTTTCATCTGCTAAGTCTTTTATCAATTGCTCTTCAACACTTAACTCCTCAGTAACTGCTTGCTCTTCGCTTGCTGTATTTTCCAATGTTACGTCATCCATTTCTTTATCGATTTCTGTATTCTCAGTACTCATATTTCCCTTATTTTTAAAAATATTCTTAAACTTCATTTTTACACTTTCCTTTGGATAGCAAAAGTACTGCCAAATCATTCTAAATGTCAAATTGTCACACTTTTTCCTAATAGCTATTTTTGCAGCCTCTTTTTTCTTAAATTATTCTTTTTTGAAGTTAAAATTAAAATTTTAATAAATTTTTAAGACATAATCCAAATAGATTCTATATGTTTGTTATTAGGTAATAATCAATCTCTGATTTTCGATTTGAAATACCGAAAATTACAGTTGATTACAAAACAATTATTAATTCGCGATTACTTATACTAAAAAAAGCTTTGTCTACAGACAAAGCTTTTTTTGTTTTTATGCGGTTTTGAATTAAACTAAAGCATTCTTTAATCCTTCAAAATCTAATATTACTTGTTCTCCCGAAACTAAATTCTTAAGCGAATAGGTATTCGAACTCATTTCTTCTCCTCCTACAATCACTGCAAAAGGAATATTGCGTTTGTCAGCATGCTGAAATTGCTTTCCTACCTTAACATTATCAGGATACAATTCGACTTTTATACCTTCAGAGCGCAATTTTTTAATCGCCTGCAAAGCATAAAAAGCTTCCTGATCTCCATAATTTATAAACAAGGCTTTAGAACTTGCCGTAACGGTTTCTGGAAACAAACCTAATTCTTCGATAACCAAATAAATTCGATCCAATCCAAAAGAAATCCCAACACCCGACATTTTATTCTTAGAATCGAAAATTCCGGTCAAATCATCGTATCTTCCACCGCCGCCAATAGAACCCATTGCTACTCCTTTTGGAGCAGCCACTTCAAAAATAGCTCCTGTATAATAATTTAAACCACGTGCCAAGGTTACATCCAAATCTAAAATTGCAGTAGCTAATCCTAATTTAGTCACGTTATCACAAATAAAACGTAATTCTTCTACTCCTTTCATCCCTTCTTCTGAAGCGGCTAAAAGCTGTGATAATTTTTCAATTTTCTCCGAAATGCTTCCAGTGAAATTAAACAAAGGTTGCACTTTTACAATAGCATCTTCAGAAATTCCTTTTTCAATCATTTCCTTCTTAACACCGTCTTCACCAATTTTATCTAATTTATCCAAAGCCACTGTAAAATCAATCAACTTATCCGAAGCACCAATTACCTCAGCAATTCCAGATAAAATTTTTCTATTATTGATTTTAACCGTTACTCCGTTTAAACCTAAAGTACTAAAAACCGTATCATATAATTGTACCAATTCTACTTCCTGCCACAAGGATTTTGAACCTACTACATCGGCATCACATTGAAAAAATTCTCTGAAACGTCCTTTTTGCGGGCGATCCGCACGCCAAACCGGTTGGATTTGGTATCTCTTAAAAGGAAATTCAATTTCGTTTTGGTGTTGCACCACATATCTTGCAAACGGAACGGTCAAATCATAACGCAACGCTTTTTCAGAAATTTGGGTTGTTAGTTTTTTACTCTCAATCAATGTGAAATATTTTCCTAAAACCCTAAAAACTCTCCTCTCAATAAATTCCTTGACAACTTCACTATCTGCAATATCACAAGATTCACAATCTTTTATTGCGTTATAAATATTTTTGTTTAATACTTTACTGGATTTTAAACTTGAAATTTCTTCTAAAATAATATCCTTTAATTCATCTGAATAAAAATTTTGCAATTTAAATTCATAATTATATTTAGAATTCATTTCTGAGACTAATTTTTCAATAAAATCTTCTGAGACTAATTTCTCTAATACTTTTTCATAAGCCCTATCAATGATAATTTCAATTTCTTGGCGATTATCTTCTAATGATAAATTAGATATGCTCTTTATTTTTTCCTCATAGAAATTTTCAACATTTTGCTGACTTAAACGTAGTGACAATTGAGTAACAACATTCTTAAAAACACTATTTAAATATATTGAAAGAATATTTTTTATTTCTCCGAGATAATCTCCAGAATTCAATATTTTAAAAATCAATCGATCGCCTTCTTCTCCATATTTCCCCATCAAGGTTTCTGAATTTTCAAACGAAGGTGTTTCAATCGGTTGGAAACCAAATTTCTCAAAATTACTTTTTATAGTCTGGATAATATATTGACGTTTAGCCACCTCAGCAGGTGAAAAATCTCTTGTTCCTTTAGGAATACTTGGTTTTGATGCCATTTTTAAAAGTTAGAAGTTATTAGAGTTGGAAGTCTGAAGCTGGGAGTTGGGAGTCTGAAGCTAGGAGTGTAAAGTTTGAAATTTTGGAATTAGAAATATTAAACTTTAATCTTCTTTCTTCCAACTCCCAGCTTCAGACTTCCAACTTCCTTCTTCCAGCTCCCTACTACACTTCGCTTTTCTCACTGCAAATATCTTATTTTTAAAATAAATAACTCGCCTTGAAAACAAACTTCTCTCAAAAATTGTATTTTCGTATCAAACTATTACGATGAGCAATCTATTAAAGGAAAATATAAAAATAGCTTTTGGTTCGATTAAAACCCAAATTCTAAGAACATCACTTACTATAATAATTATTGCCATTGGTATTACCGCACTGGTAGGAATTCTTACAGTAGTTTCAGCTTTAGAAAACACCATTTCTTCTGATTTTGCTTCTATGGGAGCCAATACCTTTAATATCAATCGGTACGAAAACACCGTTAAACAACAAGGCGGCGATGAACGAGAAATCATCAATCCAATTATTTCTTATCCTGAAGCTGTCGCATTTAAAAACAAATACAATTTTCCGCTTTCGCAAACTTCACTTTCTTTTAAAGCTACTTCAATCGCCGAAGTAAAATTTGAAGCTCAAAAGACCGATCCTGAAATTTCAGTTATAGGTGTCGACGAATATTTTGTAACCAATTCTGGATTAGAAACCAGTTCAGGACGAAATTTTAATAATTTTGATATCAGCAACAACAATTATGTTTGCGTGGTCGGTTCGGATTTCGAAAAAGGATTGTTAAAAGATGTCAATCCTATTAATAAAACCATTTCTATTCGTGGCGCGCGATTTAAAGTGATTGGTGTATTGAAAGAGAAAGGTTCCACATTTGGCAACAGCCAGGATTTAAGAGTTTTAATTCCTATTCAAGTGGCTCGCTCGCTTTTTACCGCTCCTAATATCAATTACAACCTGAGCGTAATGGTAAATAATAAAGAGTTTCTGGAACAAGCCACCGATAATGCCATTAGCACGATGCGTAGCATCCGAAAACTGAGTCCCATTAAAGACAATAATTTTGGTGTGGTTCGAAGTGATGATTTGATTAACCGAATTCTTAGCATTACCCAATATTTAGGTTGGGCATCATGGGTCATTGGTATTATTACAATTTTAGGATCGTCGATTGCTTTGATGAATATTATGATCGTTTCGGTTACGGAACGCACTCGGGAAATCGGCGTTCGAAAAGCATTAGGCGCCAAACGTTCTACTGTTGCCATTCAGTTTTTTATAGAAACCTTACTTATTGGACAATTAGGCGGATTAGCCGGAATTATTTTCGGAATCTTAATTGGCTACGGAATTGCCAGTGCTTTAAGTTTTGCATTTGTTATTCCGTGGGGTGCTATTTTTGCTGCTTTTTTAACCAGTTTTATTGTGGCTATCGTTTCTGGATTGTATCCGGCTATTAAAGCAGCTGTGTTAGATCCTATTGAAGCGTTGCGATATGAGTAGTTCAGAAGGTAGACTTCAGAAGGCAGACTTCAGAATTAAAAAAGGAGATATGAGATAACAGTTTTAACTAAAAAATAAAAGATGAGATTTCAAGATTTATTAGCTTATAAGAAATCATTTGAATTGTCAATGTTGATTTTCAAAATGACCAAATCCTTCCCAATTGAAGAGAAATATTCATTAACAGACCAAATTAGACATTCCTCAAGAAGTGTTTCTGCTAATTTAGCTGAAGCTTCACGAAAAATAAGATACGAAAAACACTTTATTTTAAAACTCACAGACTGCGACGCAGAAAATGCAGAAACTCAAGCATGGTTAGAATACTCCGTTGCATGTGAATATATTTCAGAAGAATTATTTAGCGAACTAACTGCTAAAAGCTTAGAAGTTGGAAAACTCATCAATTACATGATTAACAATCCTGATAAATTCTCTTAAAACCTACTCTCTAGAATCTGAATTTATATTCTGCTTTCTGCCTTCTGAGTCTGCTTTCTGAAATCTAAATTCTCCCAAAAACCATTCGATCATTCCCATAAATATCTTTTCTCAATTCAACATTTTTGAAATTCATATTTTCAAGTAAATTAATCATTTCTTTTCCTAGATATTGATTGATTTCGAAAAATAATTGTCCGTTTTGAGATAGATTTTTCTGAGCTAATTCGGCTATTTTTCGATAAAAAATTAAGGCATTATCATCTTCAACAAAAAGTGCCAAATGCGGTTCATTGTCCAAAACATTTTTCCTGATTTCCTCTTTTTCTAAATTTCGAACATAAGGCGGATTTGAAACAATGATGTCGAAATAAGCGGGAAGTGGGAAGTGGGAAGTGGGAAGTTTTCCAAAATCTTCCAATAACAATATATCGGAATTAATAAATACTACTTCAACTTGATTCCTTACAGCATTTTTTTGGGCTGTAGCCAAAGCTTTTTCAGAAACATCAATTGCGAAAACCTTTGCATTCGGAAGATTTTTCGCCAATGAAATTGCAATACAACCACTCCCGGTTCCAATATCCAAAATCCTTAACTTCTGACTTCTAATTTCTGACTTCCGACTTTTAATAATCCAATCTACTAGCTCTTCGGTTTCTGGTCTCGGAATCAAAACATTTTCATTGACTTCAAATTCCAAACCGTAAAAATGAGTTTTTCCAAGCAAATACTGAACTGGAATTTCTAGTTTTAGTTGTTCCAAAATGGCATTCCAAATCCCGATTTCTTCTTCCGAAAAAACCAAATCAGGCTGCAAAGCAAGGTCAATTCGTTTCAATTGCTTTTTATCTTCTAATATCAAATAGAAAAAACTCTCAGCTTCGCCTTCATCACAAATAGTTGAAAGCGCTTGAATAAATTGAGATCTATATTGTTTGATTTGCATATTTTTAAAATTTCTTGGTGAAACAAGAAAAACTTATTTTCCAACCTTATATCAGATTGAAAAATTAAAATCTTTCCATTCACCATTTAGATATTAAGAAACATTGAGCCTAAATTCCCTTAAATATCTTAATGGTTAAATTTTTTTTTTACTGTTAAGCTTCCAAAAAGCAAAAATAGCAATAGTTTATTGTTATTTTTAGTGGTTTTAAAACTAAATCATAAACTCAAAAATAACTACTTTTGCCTTGTGAAGATACATGAAAAATACTTGGCGCGCTGCATTGAACTAGCCCAAAACGGCTTAGGAACCACCTATCCTAACCCGATGGTGGGTAGCGTTATTGTTTATGAAGGGAAAATTATTGGCGAAGGCTGGCATAAAAAAGCAGGAGAACCGCATGCCGAAGTGAATGCCGTAAATTCGGTTAAAGACAAATCGCTTTTGCAGAAAGCTACCATTTATGTTAGTTTAGAACCTTGCAGTCATTTTGGAAAAACGCCACCTTGTTGCGATTTAATTATTCGAAATAAAATACCGAATGTAGTTATCGGAACTATAGATCCTAACGAAAAAGTAGCTGGAAACGGCATCAAAAAATTACTTGAAGAAGGAATAAATGTTACTGTAGGCGTTTTGGAAAACGAATGCAACGCACTTAACAAACGGTTTTTTACTTTTCACCAACAAAGACGACCGTATGTTATCCTGAAATGGGCTGAAAGTCAAGATGGTTTTATTGCGCCAAACGAAAGAAACGAACAAAAACCCGTCTGGATTACCAATCAATATTCGAGACAACTAGTTCATAAATGGCGAAGCGAAGAACAGGCCATTCTTGTTGGGACGCAAACTGCTATAGATGATAATCCGAAACTAGACGTTCGGGATTGGACTGGAAATAATCCCGTAAGATTGGTTTTAGACAAAAATAATCGGATTCCTAAAGAAAGTTTCTTGCTGGACAATCAAATCAAAACGATTGTTTTTTGCCAAACAAACACCAATACAAACCAAGAAAACCTTATGTTTGAAAGAATTGATTTTGAACAAAATATAGCTTCTCAAATTTTAGAAACCTTATTTAAACATCAAATTCAATCGGTAATAATTGAAGGTGGCCGTCAAACATTACAAACTTTTATTGATGCAAATCTTTGGGACGAAGCACGTATTTTTAAAGGAAAAGCTACTTTTAAAAACGGAACAAAAGCGCCAGTTATACAATTAAAAACAAACCAAAAACAGTTCATTTTAGAAGATGAACTTATAATATTTACCAATCATGATTAATGCTATTATTTTTGATTTTGGAGATGTCTTTATTAATTTAGACAAAAAAGCCACTATTGACGGACTTAAAAATTTAGGTTTAGAAGAATGGAATGCCGATTTAGATCAGTTAAATATTCAATTTGAAAAAGGAAATATTTCAAAAGACGATTTTTTAGGTGGATTTCAAAAACAGTTACCTAATGCATCTATTGAAGAAATTCTTAAGGCCTGGAATGCTGTTTTATTGGATTTTCCGCTCTATCGTCTGGAATTTTTACAAATGCTTTCTCAAAAATACCGTTTGTTTCTATTAAGCAACACCGACTCGATTCATATTAACACATTCGAAAAAAGAGTTGGCACTTCTTTCTACAGCGATTTTTACCAATGTTTTGAAAAAGTCTATTTTTCATTCGAAATGGGAATGCGTAAACCCGATAAGGAAATTTATCATTGCGTTTTGAACAACCACCAATTACAACCCAAACACACTTTATTTGTAGACGACAAAAAAGAAAATACAGATGCCGCACAAGCATTAGGCATTCATGTTTGGAATCTTCAGGTAGGTAAAGAAGATGTGATCGATTTATTCGACAAAGAAATACTGTAAACAATTGCAATAACAAAATTCAATGGCAATGGCAATTCTTTTTTGAAATTGATTTTGATATTACCATTGTGATTGAACAATGAACGACACTTATAATACCATTGCATTTCCATCCGAAGAAATTCTTTTTAAAGAAAAAGGAAGTAAATTCTTTGGTTATGCCTTTCCCATAATTTCTGATGAAGAAGTCAAACCCATACTTGAGGTTTTAAGAAAAAAACATCCTACTGCCTGTCATTATTGTTACGCTTACCAAATAGGCACTGAAAAAACAAATTACAGAGCCAATGATGATGGAGAACCCAGCAATTCGGCAGGAATGCCTATTTATGGGCAAATCCAGTCTTTTTCAGTAACCAATATACTTCTAGTTGTTGTTCGTATTTTTGGCGGAACTAAATTAGGTGTGGGCGGATTAATTACTGCTTATAAAACAGCCGCACAAATCGCACTTGAAAATTGCTCCATTATAGAAAAAACTATCGATATTCATTATT
>NZ_JBCFQK010000019.1:0-76336 GCF_041729735.1 Flavobacterium magnesitis
ACATGAAAGATTGAAACGGATAGCGGGAAAGAGCTCCATGAAAAAAAAAGACTAAAACAGCAATAAAATATCGTTTTAGTCTCTTTATATAATATATCAACACTTAGTTAATCGAATCGGATGGCTTTGACTGGGGTAATTTTAGTAATAATATAGGATGGAATCAACAAAACCAGAAAGCAAACCCCCACCGTTAATACATTTAACAGTACTATATAAACAACATTAATATATACCGGCGCCTGATTTACATAGTAATTCTCTGGATTGAGTTCGATAATTCCAAAATACTTTTGAATTAAAAGAATACTAATACCGATTAAATTACCCCAAAACAATCCTCTCAAAATTAAATAAGAGGCATTATACAAGAACATCTTTCTAATTGACCAGTTATTTGCACCAATGGCTTTTAAGATTCCAATCATTTGAGTTCGTTCCAAAATTAAAACCAACAAGGCGACTACCATATTTATAGTAGCAACCAATATCATTACAATAAGTATAACCACAATATTGAAATCAAACAATTGAAGCCATTCAAAAATATAACTGTATTTTTCTACTATTGTTTTAGAATCTAAAGTAGAACCCGTGTGCTCGTAAACTTTCTCCCCTACTGTATTGATATTATCAAAATCATCTACAAAAACCTCAAAAGCCCCTACCTGATCAGCACTCCATTTATTGATTCGCTGAATGTGTCGAATATCACCCAATACAAATGTGGCATCAAATTCCTGAAAACCCGAATTAAAAATGCCAACAATTTTAAATCTTCTAATATTAGGCAACTTATTTTGACCTTCTTTAATAAAGAAAGTATTAAAATCATCCCCTACTTTTAATTTTAGTCGATTAGCTAAATATTGAGAAATGATAACTTCAGGATTAAGTTGCTCCGACAAATTAGGCAATCGTCCCGAAACCAAATACTCTTTTATATTCACCCAACTATAATCAGTACCCACTCCTTTAAAAACTATTCCCTCAAAAGCATCAGCCGTTCTAATAATCCCTGCCTTACTAGCAATAGCCTGTACATGAATGACTTCAGGAACAGAACTGAATTTAGGGTAAAAATCCTGTTTTTTAGAAACCGGAATCAAAGTGGTTTCCGATTGATTATTGTCAAAATTAGCAATTATGATATGACCATTGAAAGCTGATATCTTTTCTCGAATTTTTTGTTGCAAACCAATACCCGTTGCAACCGAAACAATCATCATGATCATACCGATAGCAATTGCAGAGATTGCAATTTTTATAATTGGCGCCGAAATACTGCTTTTATTATCTTTTGCAGTAATCAGTCTTTTGGCTATAAAATATTCTAAGTTCAAATTTATAGGGTATCAAATGATGTTAAACATTATTCTATCTGGACAAAATGACTAAAGAGGCAATTTCTTTTTCATCTCTTCTACTATATTAAAAGCTGCCGGACAAATAGGCACATTCTTTAAAGTAATATCGGTTATTTGCTGAAACTTTTTTCTGTCGGTATGCGGAAATTCTCTACAAGCCTTTGGACGAACATCATATATAAAACAAGTATTATCCGTATCTAAAAAAGTACAGGGTACATTTTGTAAAACATAATCCTGATCTTCATCAATTCGAAGATATTGCTCAATAAACTGCTGTGGTTTTTGTCTCAAATGTTTCGAAATACGCTCAATGTCGGCTAGCGTAAATAATGGCCCCGTAGTTTTACAACAATTAGCACAATCCAAGCAATCCGTTTTCTTGAATTCAGCATCGTGTAAATCCTGCATTATATAATCTAAATTCTTTGGCGGTTTCTTTTTCAGCTTATCAAAATACTTTTTATTTTCGATATGCTTATCTTTGGCCAGTTTCCCTATTTCGCTTAAAGATGGTTTCAAATTTAAAATTTAAAGTTGAACAACAAAAGTAACCTTTAAACTCCAAACAATAAACAAAAAATTATGAAAGACCTTTTTGGCAAAGCAATACTTGATTTTCAAACTAACAATGCACCAGAGAATTTAATTACTGAAACTTCAATTTCTGAAGAAGATAAAATGTCTGTCGCTTATCTATTTCGTGATTTTAATGAAATGCCCAAACTAGAGCAAAAGGCTTTATCACTTTCTAAAGGCAAAATTCTTGATGTGGGTTGTGGCGCAGGAAGCCATAGTTTGTATTTACAAAACAAGAGGAATTTAGATGTTACAGCTATCGACATTTCGAAAAACGCTATCAAAGCTTGTCAATTAAGAGGTTTAGCTTCCGCAAAAGTGACTAATATTCTCGATTTAGATGCTTATGAAAAGTTCGATACCATTTTATTATTAATGAACGGTACAGGAATATTTGGCAAATTAAAAGAAACGACAAAATATTTACAAAAACTAAAAAGCTTACTTCTACCAAATGGTCAGATTCTTATTGATTCATCCGACATCATTTATATGTTTGACGAAGATGAAGACGGAGCTTACGTAATTCCTGCGAATGGCTATTATGGAGAATTAGAATTTTCACTTTCATATAAAGGCGAAAAAGAAGATTATTTCCCATGGCTTTATCTTGACTATAACACTTTGCAAAATGCGGCTTTCGCCAATGGATTACAATGTGAATTAATTTTAGAAGGTGAACATTATGATTACTTAGCAAAACTTTCCATATAAAAAACAAACCCGACAAGTTTAAAACTGTCGGGTTTATATTTTAAGGAATATTTAAATATTTATGCGTTTGTAAAGAAACTCTCCATTTAGGATGACTCATAACATAATCAACAATAAGCGGAGTCATTTCTTCTTTTTTACTCCACTCTGGCTGAAGAAACAATATTGCATTATCATTCACTAATTCCGCTTGCTCTTCGGCAAAAATAAAATCATGTTTGTTGTGAATTATCACTTTTAATTCGTGTGCATTATCATAAACAGTTTGAGTTGGTAATTTATTTTTCTTTGGCGACAAACAAATCCAGTCCCAGGTTCCCGAAAGCGGATAAGCTCCCGAAGTTTCAATATGAACTTTTCTATTTTTTTCTTTTAACTTTTGCGTTAACAAAGTCATGTCCCAAGTCAATGGCTCCCCTCCTGTCACTACTACTGTATCAGCATATTTACTGGCATTTTCGACAATTACATCCAATGCAGTTGGCGGATGCAATTCAGCATTCCAACTTTCTTTTACATCACACCAATGACAACCCACATCGCAACCACCAATTCTAATAAAATAAGCCGCTGTTCCAGTATGAAATCCTTCCCCTTGAATAGTATAAAATTCTTCCATTAAAGGCAACATCGCACCTTTGTTCACTTCTAATTGAATTTCTTTTGATAGCATTTTTATAATTTAGGGTGCAAAGATAACTAATTTGTAAAAGAGATTCTTCAATTATCTTGAATGCTTAACAAAACTCCATAAAAAAAGCCAGTATTTCTACTGGCTTTGTAAATTTAAAGAATCAATTACTGAAGTGTTTTCAATGATTGAATTGCGTATTCATTTTCAGGATCTATAGCTAGCGTTTTATTAAAAAACTCAATTGCTTTAGGCTTATCAAAATTTGCATATCCTGCAGCCATTGAACTGTAAGCTTCAATTAATTTAGCTTTTACAGTTGGTTTAGCTAATTCTTCTGGACCTTTTGCCGTAACATGATCAATATATTCTTGGTAATATTTAATCATAGCTTGATCATCCTCTAATAAACTATTTGTTCTGGCACGAGAAACATAAGCATCAACAGTTTCAGGTGAAGCTACTAATACATTTCCATAAGCGATATCTGCTTTTTTCAAAGCAATTGTATCTCTCTCAGCAACAGGTTTTCCTGCATTATCAAAATATATTGCATTACCTAAATAGTAATTATCAATTAAAAACGATCTGCTTTCTTTATATGAAGTAGCTATTTCTAGAATTGCAGCTGCTTCTTTAAACATTTTTTTCTCATAGTACTCTTTCCCCAAATCCCCTAATCCGTCTGCTACAGAAGGCTCAAGTTCAACTCCTTTTTTAATATAATCAATTCCTTTAGCATACAAAGTAGAATCTACAGCAGTCGCATCAGCATTAGTTCCTTTTTTAATGTTAGCCTGACCTAAGTACAAGTAATCTAAAGAAATCACTTTATTCTCAGGAGCATTTATAAACTGCTCTAAAGAAGAGATCGCTTCATCAATATTTCCATTTTCATAAGCTGCATAGCCTAAATATCTCAAGATTCTTGGATTAACTTTATCCAACTCTTTCATTTTATTAGCTTCAATTTCTAAAGCTTTGTAATCTTTAGCAAGAATTAAGAAATCTGCATGACGCATACGAGAAGCCAATGAATAATCTGTCAAAGTCATGTATTTTTCATAATAAGACAAAGCTTCTTTCATATATTCTTCCTGACGTCCAGGAACATTCAATGCCCAGTAGTAATATGTTTCTGCTAATTCTCTGTAAACAGGACCATAATTTGGACTCAAAGCAATTACTTCATTGTATGCAGCTACAGCTTCTTTATATGCTTTTGCTCCTTTTAATAAAACTCCTAATTGCACTTTTGCTCTAATTAGACTATTATCTGCCTGAAAAGCATTACGGTAAGCTGAGAAAGCTTCGTTTTGATTTTTATCTCCATAATAAGCATCACCAAAAGCTAAAAGAACTTGTGGTTCACTTCCGTTTTTCTCTTTTGCAAGTTCTAAAGTTGCAAGAGCTGATTTGTAATCTGGATTAGAATTATTCATATAAGCTTTAGCTATATAAACATATTCTTCATAATCTTTTTTACGCATTTCTTTTTTTGCAGACTCAAATTTTGCTTTTGCTGCAGTTACATCTTTTTTCTCTAAATCAATTTGACCTAATCCAATATAATTAAAATGAGCCTCATCTTTAGCTTTCAAACCTTCATTATAGGTAATACTTGCCGAATCAATTACAGATTGATTCAAATATATATTTCCTAAAAGAAAAAAAGCTTTGCCCTCAGAAGGATTAGATTTTATTATAGATTTTAAAGATGTTTTAGCTTTTTGATATTGCTCGGCATCAATTTGTTTCTTTACTTCATTAATATCCTGCGCATGTAACACAGAAGCAGAAGCAAAAAGTGCAACACTTAAAATTTTAAAATTGTTCATTGTAACTTTATTTAATTTATTCATTTTCATTTTTCTTTACTCGTTATTATTTCAATCTGCTTTTTATCAAAATCTTTCTACCAGGGATAACCGCAGGCAACATTCCTGATTTTAAAACGATTCTTTGCCCAATTTCTCCAGCTAAAAACGAAGCAAAGCCCATTCCTAATCCTGAATATCCCTGACAATTAACAATAAACAAATCACGTGCCAAAGGATAAGTACCTTCGGCTAGATTGTTTTGAGTAGGCGCAAAATAAGAATTTTTATTTAAACCTTGCACACTTAAGACGTTAATATTAGTTAAATAATCCTTAATATCAACTGTAGGCTGTAATAACCAGTTTACACCAATAACACCAATCATTCCATCATTTTCAGCAACAAACTTAACTACTTCCTCATTAGATTTAAAAGAATAAACTCCCTCTGTAGGAATTTCATTTACTCCAGCAAGAGTAATAAAATAGCGCACTGTACTCGAATTTGGATTATCAAATACCAAACCTTTTATCTTAGTTTTTAAATCCCCTTTCAAAAAAGCAACTACATCTTTCATTGCAATTAAAGTATCCAAATCTTTTTTATTCGAAATCAAAGCAATCGCATCAGTTGCAAATTTGGTTGTTTTAGGCTTGATCTTCATTTGTTCGAAAAACTTAGCTTCATTCTCGCTTAAAGGTCTTGTCAAAATAGCAATACCAGAAGTATCTTTAAGGAATTTTTGCACTAACTCCTTTTCGGATTTAGCCTGAAGTGTAATTTGAGCATCATATTCACTTTCAAAAACAGCTATTTGATCCTCTAGTAAAGGCTTTACAGTCTCATCAACTAATAAATCAACCTTGCCTTTAAGAATAGATTCTTTATCAGCTTTAGATTCAGATTGTTTACACGAAACAAAAATACCGATTGCAAAAAATAAAAAAACAGAAAGGAATAACATTAATTTTTTCATAACTACTCTTTATTATCATTAATAACTCTCCAACAGCGAATGAAAGCATACACCATCAAAAGTACTCCAAAAGCAATTCTATAATTCATTGGCATACGAATTGGAAAATTCTTCATAAACAAAACAATTAATCCCAAAACAAAGTATAGCATGAAAAACAAAATGGCTATAACGAGAAGAAATCGCTCTTTAAGCGATTTCTTCTTCATATTTGTAATAAATCTCTTTAGCATTAATCTCCTGATGTTATACTAATTGGTAAAGAATAAAGAACCCTAACTGGTTTTCCATTTTGAATTCCAGGATTCCATTTTGGAGATTTCTGTAATACTCTTATCGCTTCTTTCCCTGTTCCATAACCAATATCTCTTAATACTTTGATATCCGTTAACGAACCATCCTTTTCAACAACAAAAGTAACATAAACCTTTCCTTTCAAACCTTCTTCATCTGGTGTACGGTAATTTTTACCCACAAAAGAGTAAAATTTATCCATACCACCTGGAAACTCAGGTTTTACTTCGATACCCGCAGTATTATAAATCTCATCACCAGTCTCTTCAACTACTTGACTCGTTTTAGGACCAGTTCCGGCAGGAGCTACACTCAAAACAGCATCTGGATCCCCTTTAATAGTTTGATTACCGATTTTTTTATCTTTCAAATCTACAATCTTAGGCGGCTCTTCAACCACTTCTTCTGCTTTAGCCACAACAGGCTTAACAAATTTCACCTGATCTACTTTCGGAGGTGGTGGTGGAGGTGGTGGCGCATTCAATTTAGGTGGCTCAACTTTCTTTGGAGGTAACTTTACATCAGTAAGCTTAACTTCTTTAATTGACAAATCCTCTTCCTCATCTTGCGATTTTGGAATCATACTGATAATAAGAGGAGCACTAAGGGCTAAACTAAAAAACAAAGCACCAATAATAAGGGCTTTAGTAGAAGTTTTGCCGCTAGATTTTCTTAAATCATAAGCTCCATAAAGTTTATTACGCCCCTCGAAAACGATATCAACCCATGAATTTTTTAATATATCTAATTTCATTTTTCTTAATTATTAGGTTATTAAGAAAACAAGATTGCTCTTATTTTCCTTCTAACAATTTTTGTTCCTCAGGCAAAAAATCATTACTGATTGTATAAATAGGAATAGAAGAAATTGCCATTTCATCTAAAATATCAACTACATTTTTGTAAGTAGATTTTTTAGTAGGCTTAATGATAACAATCATTCCTTGATCTGGTCTTCCTTTTGCTGTAGAATACGCTAAAACTTCTTTTTTTCTTTTTAACAACTCTTTACGTATCCCATCTTTACCATAAGCAATAACTTTTGGAATCATAGGAGTATTGATAATTCCCATGTAATAATACATCTTATCATTTTCTCCTAACATCACAGTCATTGTACGATTCTCATCAACTTTCATGTCTTTTGAATCTTCCTTAGGTTTTTTATCTGGCAACCCTAAACTCATCGATTGGGGTTTTGACAACGAAGTAGTAAGCATAAAGAAGGTAATCAGTAAGAAAGCTAAATCCACCATGGCAGTTAAATCTACCTTCGAGTTTTGCTTTTTACTTCTTACTTTGCCGCCTTTACCACCACCACTGTCGCCGGTATTTAATTCAGCCATTTTAGTGTATTTTTATTTATTAAAAATCTTTTCCTCTTAATCCAGTTATCAAGCTAAAAGTATTTACATTTTGATCTTGCAAAAGATCCATTACTTTTCTAATAACAGGATATTGCTCTTTAGCATCACCTTTTATTGCTACCTGCAACTCTTTATCATTCACTTCAATATTCGCTTTACGAGCATTGTAAACCCACTCTTTCAATTGATTATTTAATGAATCCATTGGTATACCAGTTTGATTAGCCTTTACACGATCGGAAGATTTCATGTCGATTATTTGCTTTAAACTTCCTATTGGCACACCAAAATCAGTCATTAAAGCAAACTTATCTTTATCTTCTTCTGAGAAAGTTACACCATATTTTTCAGACATCAATTCAAGCGTTTTTTTACGAACGTCTTTTCCTTTAAGATCAAAAAACACTCTATCCTCACCATCAACATTACCTATTGTCAAGGTTGCCAAATCAGAATCAGGCAACTTTGTTTGTACTGTTGACGCTGGTGTATCAACAGGCATTACTTCAGGAATCTTAGCTGTTGAAGTCATAACAAAGAAAGTAAGCAAAAGGAATGCAACATCACACATGGCGGTCATATCTGTAGACCCCGGATTTTTATTTATTTTTATTTTAGCCATTCTTTTTGTTTTTTAATTTGATATTATAAAATACCAAAATAATTATTGCTTCAAACTTCCTCTGAATCTTCTGTAAGTATTTACAATTGAAACAGCAGCCTCATCAATTGAGTAAGTCAAATCATCAATTTTAGAAGTAAAGAAATTATAAGATATAATTGCTACAGCAGAAGTTCCAATACCAGTTGCAGTATTAATAAGTGCCTCAGAAATACCACTTGCAAGAGCTGCTTGATCAGGAGTACCAGCAGAAGCTAATGCACCAAATGCTTTAATCATACCAGATACTGTTCCTAACAAACCGATAAGGGTACCTAAAGATACTAAAGAAGAAATGATAGTCATATTTTTTTGCAACATTGGCATTTCAAGTGACGTAGCCTCTTCGATTTCTTTATGAATAGTTTCAGAAGCTTCTTCACTATTGAATCCTTCTTTCTTAACGTCTTGATATTTAATTAATGCTGATTTAATTGCATTTGCAACTGAACCTTGTTGTTTATCACAAGCAGCAATAGCTTCTTCAATACGTCCTTCTTTAATACTTGTTTGTACATTCAACATAAAAACATCCAAATTTGCTTTTCCAGCAGCTTTAGTAATTACAAAATATCTCTCAATAGAAAAAACAAGAACCATCAATAACATTCCTAATAATACAGGTACAATTGCACCTCCATGATATACTTGTCCTAAAGCATTAATTGGATGACCAGTTTCTGGATTTCCTCCCTCAAAGTTAGCAGGTGAACCCATTACAAATTTCCAAATCACAACTCCTACACCTACACACAATAAAATAATGATTCCTGAAATCATTCCTCCTCCTTTTGAACTGCTTTCTTTTTTAACGTTTGCCATTTTTTTTTAAATTTTAATAGTTTTAAATAATTTAATATAGTTATAATTAACTTGTAGTCCCGCAAATTTATATGTTTAGTTCAAATAAAAAAATTTTTTTTCGTTATATTCAAATTAATCAATTGTAAACTGATGTTTAAAAAACATTAAGATTGTTTTTTTATCAATATCATCATAAAAAATCAAAGATATTGATAAAAAAATTTATTAATTTGTGATTTTATACAGCAATATTTCAACATCTGATTCTTTTGGATAAAAAATACTTTTTTTTAACATTTAACAAAAAAAAAGGCTTAAAATTACAGTAAATATTAAATAACTAACCTTAAACAGCATTAATAATATAATTACATAACCTCAAAATAACCGTAGTTATTATGAATAAAAGCGAAAAATTTACCCAACACATCATTCAAGGATACCAATCCAAAGGTGAAAGCATATTATTAGGTGGAGCTATTTTAGACGGAGAAACTTTAAATAATGCCCATGTAAAAATACCTTTAAAGACATTAAATAGACACGGATTGATTGCTGGAGCAACTGGAACAGGAAAAACTAAGACCATTCAAGTCTTGTCTGAGCAATTATCTTCCTTTGGAATTCCCGTTTTAATGATGGATATTAAAGGAGATTTTAGTGGTATTGCTAAAGAAGGAGAAGAAAAATCATTCATAACCGAAAGACACAACAAAATCAATATCCCATATCAAACGACTAGTTTTCCAGTAGAACTCTTAAGCTTATCTGAACAAAGTGGTGTTCGTTTGCGAGCAACAGTTTCTGAATTTGGTCCTGTTTTATTCTCTCGAATCCTGGATTTAAACGATACTCAAGCAGGTGTTGTCTCCATTATATTTAAATATTGTGACGACAAGAATATGCCATTACTCGACCTGAAAGATTTCAAAAAAGTGATTAATTACATCACCGAGGAAGGCAAAAAAGAAATCACAGCCAGTTATGGCAAAATATCGACTTCGACAACAGGAATTATTCTGAGAAAAATTATCGAATTAGAACAACAAGGAGCAGAACTCTTTTTTGGAGAATTATCATTTGATATTGATGATTTAATGCGAATTGATGAAAACGGAAAAGGTTACGTAAACATTCTTCGTTTGACAGATATTCAAGATAAACCTAAATTATTCTCTACTTTCATGCTTAGTTTACTTGCTGAAATTTATCAGCAAATGCCTGAAAAAGGAGATGCAGACCAACCAGAATTAGTTATTTTTATTGATGAAGCCCATTTAATCTTCAAAGAAGCCAGTAAAGTATTATTGGAACAAATTGAAACTATCGTAAAATTAATACGCTCAAAAGGAATTGGAATTTACTTTATTACTCAAAACCCAATGGATGTTCCTAGTGGAATATTAGCCCAATTAGGTCTTAAAATTCAACACGCACTAAGAGCTTTTACTGCCAAGGACAGACAAGCCATCAAGCAAACTGCTGATAATTATCCTAGTTCCGAATTTTACAATACCAGCGAAATACTAACTAGTCTTGGAATTGGAGAAGCTTTAGTAACCGCTTTAAACGAAAAAGGAATTCCAACACCATTAGCAGCAACTATGCTACGAGCTCCAATGAGTAGAATGGACGTTTTAACTGAAAGCGAAATCCAAGAGATCAACATAAAATCTAAATTGGTAAAAAAATACAGTGAAAATATTGATCGCGAAAGTGCCTATGAAATACTGAACAAGAAAATTACTCACAGTGAAGAAGAAAATATTAAAGAAGCAGAAAAAAAAGCATCGCAAACCAGAAGTTCTAGCAAACAAGAACCGAGTACCACAGAAGTTGTAGGGAAATCGGTTTTAAAAGTACTTACCAGCGCTACCTTTATAAGAGGAGCTTTTGGAATTCTTTCTAAAATTCTAAGAAAAAAATAATTTTAGTTTTATTAAAAACAGTATAGCCTTTCTTTTTTCAAAACCATTTAATCTTTAAAAAAATATCATCCTGTTGTTTCAATTGACATTAACTTTAGTCAACAAATTTATTTTAAATCAATAATTTGCTTTTGCTAATAGATATACTTCTAAAATTTTACAAGTATAAAAATGGCTATATAAGTCACTAAAAAACAACAAATAACCAATATGGTAAAATACAAATACTGGAATTAAATAAATTATTTTCAAAAACTTGTAACTTTTTATCTAGTTCGTACGTATAACCATCTGTACACTATAAAAATTGTGACAAAAACATCATGAGACAACTTAAAATCACCAAGCAGGTTACCAATCGTGAAACTGCTTCATTAGACAAATATTTACAAGAAATTGGAAAAGTTGACCTTATTACTGCTGACGAAGAAGTAGAATTAGCGCAACGTATCAAAGCTGGAGACCAAAGAGCTCTTGAAAAATTGACGAAAGCCAATTTACGTTTCGTTGTTTCGGTAGCAAAACAATATCAAAACCAAGGATTAACGCTTCCCGATTTAATTAACGAAGGAAACTTAGGTTTAATTAAAGCGGCTCAACGTTTTGATGAAACACGTGGTTTTAAATTCATCTCGTATGCTGTTTGGTGGATTCGTCAATCGATTCTTCAGGCTTTAGCAGAACAATCTCGTATTGTACGTTTACCTTTAAATAAAATTGGTTCTATCAATAAAATCAACAAAATGTACGCTTTATTAGAACAATCTAATGAGCGCCCACCTTCTGCTGAAGAAATTGCAAAAGAACTAGATATGACAGTAAATGATGTAAAAGAGTCTATGAAAAACTCTGGTCGTCATTTATCTATGGATGCCCCTCTTGTTGAAGGAGAAGATTCTAACCTTTATGACGTTTTACGTTCAGGTGAATCTCCAAATCCAGACCGAGAATTAATCCACGAATCATTGCGTACTGAAATCGAGCGTTCATTAGAAACATTAACTCCTCGTGAGGCAGATGTTGTTCGTTTGTATTTTGGTCTTGGCGATCAACACCCAATGACTTTAGAAGAAATTGGAGAAACTTTCGACTTAACTCGTGAGCGTGTTCGTCAAATTAAAGAAAAAGCAATCCGTAGATTAAAACATACTTCTAGAAGTAAAATCTTAAAAACATACCTTGGATAAATTCCAAAAACATAAAATTCCAAATTCCGATTCTCAAGATTGGGATTTGGAATTTTTTATTTGAAATTTTGTCTCAAAAAAAATAGAATTTGAATTAAATGAAAAAGAATACACTTATTGCCCCATCAGTATTAGCTGCTGATTTTGCTAATCTGGAACGCGACATCAAAATGATTAATGCTAGTGAGGCAGACTGGTTTCACATTGACATCATGGATGGCGTTTTTGTTCCTAACATTTCTTTTGGAATGCCAGTTTTAGAAGCAATTAAAAGACACGCTACAAAAACTATCGACGTACACTTGATGATTGTTGACCCAGACAGATACATTAGCACTTTCAAAAAACTAGGAGCTGATGTACTTACAGTTCACCTTGAAGCAACTACTCATTTACATAGAACCTTACAAGCCATCAAAGCCGAAGGAATGAAAGCAGGAGTAGCTTTGAATCCACATACCAATGTTGATTTATTAGAAGATGTAATCAATGACATTGACCTGGTTTGTATCATGAGTGTAAATCCTGGTTTTGGAGGACAATCTTTCATTGAAAATACTTACGATAAAATCAGAAAACTAAAAGCTTTAATTAATAAAAAAGGAGCTTCAACACTTATCGAAATTGACGGTGGTGTTACTAATAAAAATGCTGCTCAACTAGTAGAAGCAGGTGCTGACGTTCTTGTAGCAGGAAGTTACGTTTTTGGCGCTACCGATCCAATTGCAACAGTAGCCGATTTAAAGAAAATCACCACATTATAAAAAACTAAAAAAGTCCCTTAATTGGGACTTTCTTATTTTTAAACCTTTTCTTCAAAATTAATCATCTTTACGATAATTTTAAATAATTCAGGATGCTGCTTTTTAAAAACATTTGGTGTCTCAAAAAAATGCTCTAGAATTACAGCTAAAAATTCGAATTGGTTTTGATAAGCATACAATCTAAAATAACCTTTGGAACGCAATTCATTATTCAGAAATTCATCTTTATAATATTGCATACTTTTATTAAACTCATCATAAAAAATAACTGCACTAGGGTCATTACTCTTCAAACAATGAAAATGCAGTGCATGAGCAAATTCATGCAATCCTAAATTAATATTATCATTGGAAGTCTCATGTCCTAAAATATAATCTTCCCATGAAAAAACAACTGATTTCATTCTGGGATTAAATTCTCCTTTATGATACGCATCATTTGAAGACGAATAATAACTGGACGGGTAAATAACTATTCTTAAAAATAATTCAACTAGATATTTCCTCAACCCGAAAGTTAACATTACATAAGTTCCAGCAATAAGTATTTTCATGAATTCGGTAATTTCTATATCCTTACCCACAAACTCATATTTACTTATAAATTCTTTTACTCTATGTTCAAAATACTTTTTCTTTTTTAAACTAAGCCGATTGTAAAAAGGGAAATGATTTTCTAAAATCACTTTTTGCTCGTCATTCAACTTTTTCAACAAAGGATAAATATGCAAAAACAACGGTTTTTTAAAGATTAAAACATAAGCAGGTTCAATAATCCTAAACACAATCAACAGAAGAGCAAGTATTCCAAAAACAAGAAGCACAAAAAATTGAAATAGTATATCGAACTCCATTAAATTGATTTTATAATTGGACACAATTTAAAATAAAAAGCCTCAAAAACAACCAATCTTACTTGATTATTTTGAAGCTTTAAAATTGTGACCGCGGAGGGGTTCGAACCCCCAACCCTCAGAGCCGAAATCTGATATTCTATCCAGTTGAACTACGCAGTCAAAAAATATAAATTTTTTAAATTCCAAATCCCAATATTGTTATTACATCCAATTGAAATTTGGAATTTTTATTTTGGAATTTAAACCAATAATTTTTTTACAATAGTAGAAACTGTTTTTCCTTCAGCAGTTCCGCCTAGTTGAGCCGAAGCTAATCCCATTACTTTTCCCATAGAAGCAATTCCAGATGCTCCAGTTTCGGCAATGATTTTAGCAATTACAGCTTCAATTTCTTCTTCACTTAATTGAGCTGGCAAGAATTTTTCAATTACAGCTACCTGAGCTAATTCAGGCCCAACTAAATCAGGACGATTTTGTTCCGTAAAAATTCTAGCGCTTTCTTTACGTGTTTTTACCAAACGTTGCAACAATTTAACCTCTTCGTCTTCTGAAATTTCTTCTTTAGAACCTGATGCCGTTTGTGCTAAAAGTAATTCTGATTTTATGGCTCTTAAAGCTTCTAATGCTACAGTATCTTTGGCTTTCATGGCTGTTTTCATTTCATCCATGATTTGTGTTGATAAACTCATTTGTGTTTTTTATTAATAAGCAATAACTGCTTTGTTTGATATTGTTTTGAATAAATCGAATTTGATAAGATAGAAATACTTTTTAAAAAGCATTTCCTTTGACTTAAACTCCGTGCGAAGGTAAAAAAAATAACCCGAAAATTAAATGCAATTTTCGGGTTATTATCTATGAAATTAAGTTCACTAATCTACATTATCATGCAAATAAGAATTATTAGAACGCAATTGTAAATCGTTATTACTATCTGTTCCTACTGAAATTCTTGAGTTAGCATTGTTAGTTTGATTGTTAGAAATATCGATACCTAATCTTTTGTAAGCAGGTTCTTTTTCGTACTCATCAATCTTAGAAACGTTATTATGAAATTTATAATTAAATTCTTTTAATTTTTTTCTTCTTTCATCGGCTCTTAAACGCAAAGTTTCTTCAATTGTCATCTCAATAGGAGAAATATCTTCAGCATTTGAAAAATCTTCTGGAGCTATTTCTACTTTTTTCATAGTAATGTTTAACTCCTCTGGAATTACTTCTTCTACCACTTTTGAAACTGGTTTTGAAGCTAATAATTCATTTTCAGCATCCATATATTCTTCAAGAGAATACTTGATAATTCCTTTGTCAGACAACTCAGTAACTGGTACAAATTGTACTGCTTGATTGACTTTTATCTCTTTGGTTTCATTTGTCAATTCAAAAAATACTTTTTCTTCTTTTTCCTGAACTGGCTCTGGTTTAAACAAAGGCATATCAAAAGAAATAGAAGTTTGTTCTTGTTTTTCGATTGCTTTTGGTTGCTCAATAATTAGTTGTTGTTTTACTTCTTCTACTTTTGGTGTCGAAAATGTAAATTCTTCTTCTTTAATTGGCGAAACTATTTCGAAAGTAACATCTATATTTTTAATAAATTCAGACATTGCCATCAATTCTTCGTTTCCCTCAACCGGAACGATTGGAGCTGGAGCAGTAGCAACCACTTCTTCTTCATCAATTAAATCAAAAACTACTCTATCTTCCGTTTTATTTACTGGATTATCGATATTTAAATCAAAACCTGCAACTGTATTATTACTTAGATTATGAACACTTCTTTGCTCATCTTCCAACGTGTGAATGATTTTTTTTGGTTCTGTATTTACAATTCCGTTTTGTTGTTCAATATCAAATCCAGTTGCAATGATAGTCACAGCAACAGCATCACCTAATGTATCATCTTCACCAACTCCCATGATGATATTAGCGTTATAACCTGCTTCACTTTGAATGTGGTCATTAATTTCACCAATTTCATCTAAGGTAATTTCGTTTGATCCAGAAACGATGAGCAACAATACGTTTTTGGCTCCTGTAATTTTATTGTCATTTAATAACGGAGAATCTAAAGCAGCAATAATAGCTTCTTTAGCTCTGTTTTCACCTGAAGCTACAGATGAACCCATGATAGCTGTTCCGCTATTTGCTAATACGGTTTTAGCATCACGTAAATCGATATTTTGAGTATAGTGATGCGTAATTACTTCGGCAATTCCTCTTGAGGCTGTTGCCAAAACTTCATCAGCTTTTGAGAATCCTGCTTTAAAACCAAGATTTCCATATACTTCTCTTAATTTGTTATTATTGATAACAATTAATGAATCGACTTGTTTACGCAATTTTTCAATTCCAATAAGCGCTTGCTCCTGACGCACTTTCCCCTCGAAAGTAAACGGCAAGGTTACAATACCTACAGTAAGAATTTCTCTTTCTTTAGATAATTGTGCGATTACAGGTGCTGCACCAGTTCCGGTACCACCACCCATTCCAGCTGTTATAAAAACCATTTTAGTATTACGATCTAACATCTTTTCGATATCAGCAATACTTTCTATGGCTGATTGTTGTCCTACATCTGGATTTGCTCCAGCACCAAGACCTTCTGTTAGATTAACCCCTAATTGAATCTTATTAGGAACTGAACTATTTTGTAATGCTTGAGAATCAGTGTTACAAACAATAAAATCAACTCCTTTGATTCCTTGCTTGAACATGTGATTAATTGCATTACTTCCTCCTCCACCTACACCTATTACTTTTATAACATTTGATTGATTTTTGGGTAAATCAAATGAAATGCTTCCAAATTCTGAGTTGCTCATCATATTATTTGGTATTTGATATTAATTTATTTTGTCTTTATTCTTCTTCTCTTACTACTCTGCGTTATCTAAAAAATCTTTAATCTTATCAACATAACGATCAAAAAATGAACGTTTAATTTTCTCTCCTGTTGATTCTTCTTTTTTAGAATAACTTTGTGATTCTAGCTGTTCTACTTCTTGTTCATATCGCTCTACAGTTTCAACAACTGGTTCGCGATAATAAACTGCTCTTTGGGCAACAACCTCTTCTTTTCTAATAGCGCTTTGTGTATTATTACAAATACTATTCATAACTAATCCCACTGCTGTTGCATATAAAGGACTAGAAAATTCTTCATCTGAATTACCTGCTAAATGCTCATTAGGATATCCAATTCTAGTATCCATTCCTGTGATGTATTCTACTAATTGTTTGATATGTTTCAATTGAGCACCACCACCAGTAAGTACAATTCCAGCAATTAATTTTTTTCTTGGATCTTCATGACCATAAGCTTTTACTTCTGTAAAAACTTGCTCAATTATTTCTACTACACGAGCATGAATAATTTTTGATAGATTTTTTAACGAAATCTCCTTTGGTTCTCTTCCTCTTAATCCTGGAATAGAAACAATCTCGTTGTCTTTATTTTCTCCTGGCCAAGCCGAACCAAATTTTACTTTCAACAATTCAGCCTGTTTTTCGATAATAGAACAGCCTTCTTTGATATCATCAGTAATTACATTTCCTCCAAAAGGGATTACTGCGGTATGACGAATAATTCCATCTTTAAAAATAGCCAAATCAGTTGTTCCTCCACCAATGTCAATTAGCGCCACTCCTGCTTCTTTTTCTTCCTGGCTCAAAACCGCATCAGAAGAAGCTAATGGTTCTAAAGTCAAACCTGATAATTCGATACCCGAACTCTGAATACAACGTCCTACGTTACGTATAGACGATGCCTGACCTACTACAACGTGAAAACTAGATTCTAGTCGTCCACCATACATTCCGATTGGCTCTTTTATTTCAGATTGTCCGTCTATTTTAAATTCCTGAGGTAAAACGTGAATAATTTCTTCCCCTGGTAACATCGCCAATTTATTAACCTGATCAATCAGTAATTGAATGTCATTTCCACCTATTACTTCTTCTGGATTACTTCTGCTGATGTAATCCGTATGTTGAATACTACGAATGTGCTGACCTGCAATCCCTACAACAACATCTTTAATTTTATAACCTGAATTTGTTTCTGCTTCATTAATTGCTTGCTGAATAGATTGAATGGTTTGTGTAATATTATTAACCACTCCTCTAGCCACACCTAGACTTTTGGATTTTCCAACACCCAAAATTTCTAACTTACCATACTCATTTTTCTTGCCTATCATGGCAACGATTTTGGTTGTCCCTATATCTAGACCTACTGCAATATTCTCTTTTTCCATTTTCTATTATTTAGTGCAAACTACTTGTTTTGTAAACCTGAGGTCAATCTTCTTATATTTATACAATGTACTATCTAAAACTGCTTTTTGAAAAAAAGCTTTATAGTTCTTAAATTTTGTTTCAAAATTCATCATACTACCAAACTCAATCTGGTAATCGTAATTCCTATTGAACATTTTTAAGCTAGCATTAGGCATAACCTGAATCGCAATGATGTTTTTTTTCAAAAAGTCATCTTCATGAATCACCCGAAACAATTGTGCTAATTTTTCTGTATTTTGAGTATTAAAATTACCCGAAACCAGAGGAACTCTAGCTGTAAAATTATCCGATAATGGCATCTTACCTCCCTTATAATCAATATAAAAAGATTCTAAATCATCAACCACTCTGGCTACAGGAGTCTTTTGCTTTACAACCGCTTTTAGAACGCCATCAATACTTACAAAAACATCTGATTCGTCAATCATCGCATTTGAATTGAGCTTTCTTTCCAGCTTATTCAAATCTAATTTATCTTTTCCAATGCCTAAGGGGTTACCCTTATTTTCTATTAACAATTTATTAACCGTTTCAGGTTTAATAAAAAGATTGTTTTCTCCTACAAAAACAACGTCGATTTTAGTTACTTTTCGTTTTTCATTTCGCTTTAAAGTGAATGAAAAAAGAAAAACCACCAGTCCTAGCATTAGGATTAATCTGATATTTGTCCAATTAAATATTTTTTTCATCTAAAGCTATTTTAATTGCTCCCACCATTTCACCTATATCGCCCGCACCAATTGTTACTACAACTGGAGCGTCACTTTTCAACATCATTGCTATTAAATCTTTTTTCGAAACTATTTTTTTATTCTCATTATCCATTTTAGACAACAACCATTCCGAAGTTACTCCTTCCATAGGTAATTCTCTAGCTGGATAAATATCCATCAACAATACTTCATCAAATTGCGAAAGACTCTTTGCAAAATCATCTGCAAAATCTTTTGTTCTACTAAACAAATGCGGTTGAAAAACAGCCAAAACTTTTTTATTTGGATACAATTCTCGCACCGCTTGGTGCACTGCATTTATTTCAGTTGGATGATGCGCATAATCATCAATATAAATTAAATTTTCAGTTCTAATTTGGTATGAAAAACGTCTTCTTATTCCTTTGAATGAAGCTAAGGCTTTTGCAATTGCATCGGTTGGGGTACCGAAATTTACAGCCATCGCAAGAGCCATTAAAGCATTCATCAAATTATGTCTTCCTGGTAAACCAAAACGAAAATCTTTTAAAATAGTAGTAGGTGTTTGCACATCAAAAACATAGCTACCATTTTCTATTCTGATATTAAAAGCATTATATACCGCTTCTTCATTAACTCCTACCGAAACTCCCGAAAGAGGCAAATCAGTAGTAATAAACAACCTTCTTTTATCTTCTACTTTATTTGCAAATTCTGTAAACGATTCTTTAATTGCATCACTTGTTCCATAAATATCCAAATGATCCGCATCCATTGAAGTCACACAAGCAATATCTGGATGCAAATGCAAAAAGGAACGATCAAATTCATCTGCTTCAACAACCGTTACGGTTTTCCCACTTCCAATTAAATTTGAATTATAATTCTCTACAATTCCTCCAATAAAAGCCGTAACATCAGCACCACTTTCATGCAAAATATGACCTAAAATACTAGATGTTGTTGTTTTTCCATGTGTTCCTGCCACTGCAAAACAAAAAGTATCCTTAGTAATTATTCCTAAAACTTCTGCTCTTTTTTTAACCTGATAATCACGTTCTAAAAAGAAATTCCATTCCGCATGTGTTTTTGGAACTGCTGGCGTAATAATAACTAAGGTATTTTCGACAAAATAATCTTTAGGAATTAAGCTAATATCATCATCAAAATGAATATCAATTCCACTTTCAATTAACTCATTCGTTAAAATTGTTGGTGTTTTGTCATAACCAGAAACTTGTTTTCCAATATACTTAAAATAGCGCGCCAAAGCACTCATACCGATACCACCGATACCAATAAAATAGACGTTATGTATTTGGTTTAAATTCATTTTTCAATTTCAATGTCAATATCAATGTCAAAATTCAAACTGACATCGCGATCGGATTAATTATTCTAATTTCGTTCTTATAAGTTCAATATTCAAAAACTTGAGTTGCATTTTCACTACCCAATTGTCGTTGAATTTTTTATTATTTTTTTTTTGTAATTGTCATTGTCTATTGCTATTGACATTGACATTGTTACTTAATCAATTTCACAATTTCGTCGGCAATTTGTTTTGTTGCTTCAGGCAAAGCGAGTTTTTTTATATTTTCGCTCAACTGTTTTTGTTTTTCTGGATCTTTCAGCAAGGCTTCAAAAACCAAACTAAATTCAGATTCCAATTCGGATTCTTTGATTAAAAGCGCTCCTTTTTTATCGACAATAGCTTTTGCATTTTTTGTCTGATGATCTTCGGCTACATTAGGCGAAGGAATAAAAATCACTGGTTTCCCCACAATACACAATTCCGACACCGAAGAAGCTCCTGCACGCGAAATAATAACATCAGCAGCAGCATAAACAAAATCCATTTTTTCAATAAAAGCTACTACCTGAACATTTTCTGAATTGTATTTTTTATACTCTTCAAAATACAATTTTCCACATTGCCAGATAATTTGAACATTTTGATCCTGAATACTTTTCAGTTCTTTTTCAATTAACTGATTCACTCTTCTGGCACCTAGACTTCCACCAAGAACCAAAAGCGTTTTTTTATTGGCATCCAAATTAAAATACGCTATTGCTTCTGCTCTTTTATCTTCAATAGCAATCAAATCCTGACGAACAGGATTTCCTGTCAAAATCGTTTTCCCTTTTGGAAAAAATCGTTCCAGATTTTCATAAGCCACACAAATAGTGTGTGCTTTTTTACTCAACAATTTATTAGTAATTCCTGGAAAAGAATTTTGCTCCTGAATTAGTGTTGGAATTCCAAGTGTATTGGCCATTTGTAACAAAGGACCACTTGCAAAACCACCAGTTCCAATAACTACATCTGGCTTAAACTCTTTTATTATTTTTCTGGATTTTTGTAAACTGTTAAACAATTTAACTGGAAACAACATATTTTGCAATGTAATTTTCCTTTGCAATCCAGCAATCCACAAACCTTTAATGGCATATCCTGCTTGCGGTACTTTTTGCATTTCCATCTTATCCTCAGCACCCACAAAAAGAAATTCTGCCTTTGGAAATCGCGATTTTAATTCATTGGCAATTGCAATTGCAGGATAGATATGTCCTCCTGTTCCTCCGCCACTTAATATGAATTTATACTGTTTCATGCTATCAATCTATTTATTTAAAACGGCATTCATCGGATTAGCCATTTTATCTTCTATCGAATAAGACTCGTTTTTTTGTTGTTCTTCGGATGCCAATTCAGCATCAATCAATCGTTGAAGTGCTTCTTCCCTTCTAGCCGCTTCTTTTTGTTCTTGTTCTATTTCTTCTTCTTTTTTGGTTACACCAATGATGATTCCCAATGCGATACAAGTCATCCAGATTGAAGTTCCTCCACTACTAATTAAAGGCAAGGTTTGTCCCGTAACAGGCAATAATTCTACTGCAACTGCCATATTAATCATAGCCTGAAAAATCATTGGAAAACCGAGTCCTATGACGACTAATTTCCCAAAAAGTGTATTCGCTTTATGCGAAGCAATTACGAATCTAAAAAGCAACAACAAATACAAAAACAACACTCCTAAACCACCAATTAATCCATATTCTTCAACGATAATAGCATAAATAAAATCGGAAGAAGATTGTGGTAAAAAGTTTTTCTGAACACTTTTCCCTGGTCCTAATCCGTATATTTTTCCTGATGCAATGGCAATTTTAGCTTTCTCTATTTGGTAATCATCTTCATCTGGTTTATCTGTACTAAAGTTTTCAATTCGACTTTCCCATGTTCTAACCCTGCTAAAAAATTTAGCATCTGGAAACGCTTTGGAAATCAAAACAAAGAAGGTTAAAAATACAATTCCTGAACCCACAATAAATCCGATGTACTTCATTGGATATTTTCCAATGAAGACCAACATTAATATCATCGAAAAAATTAATGCAGTAGTAGAAAAATTCGAAGGAAGAATAAATATCAAAGTGATAAAAACAGGCAACCAAAGCTCTTTTAACGATTCTAAGAAATCAATAGGTGCTGTTCTTGTTTTTGATAAATAACGCGCCACAAATACAAACAAAACCAAAGCCGCAAAAGCGGATGGCTGAAATGAAATCCCCACAAACGGAATTTGAAGCCATCTACTAGCATTAGCTCCGCCAATTACCGTTCCTTTTATCATTGTAATGGCTAAAACTACCCAAACTACAGGCAACAACCACTTAGATATAGAACGAAAATAATGGTAAGGTATTTTATGAACATAGTAAATAATAGCAAAACCACAGCCAATATGTGCCAAATGTTTCAACAAATACCCTAAAGTATTTCCTGTTCCATGACCCAAATAAGCCAAATTACTACTGGCACTAAAAACAGGCATAAAGGAAAACAAGGCCAATAAGGCCACAAATGACCAAATACCTTTATCTCCTTTTAATCTGCTAATTAGTTGTTTCATTTTTTTATTAAGTTATGAGATTTTGTTGTGAGTTGTCTGTTATGAATTATGAGATTTTAAACACATACACTTCTAACTTCCCGCTCCTAACTTCAAACTTTCTTTTATAAATTATGCACCGCATCTTTAAATTGGCGTCCTCTGTCTTCATAGTTTTCAAACAAATCAAAACTCGCGCAAGCTGGTGACAATAGAACAGTATCTCCTTTTTCAGTTAGACGTTGTGCCATAATAACTGCTTCACGCATACTTTGAACCTCTATCATCATATCAACTACATTTCCAAAAGCATCGATAATTTTTTTATTATCTACTCCAAGACAAATAATAGCTTTTACTTTCTCACGAACTAAAGCCATCAATTCATTATAATCATTTCCTTTATCAACACCACCTACAATCCAAACCGTTGGCGTATTCATACTATCTAATGCAAAAAAAGTAGCATTTACATTCGTTGCTTTAGAATCATTGATGTATTGTACATTTTGGATTTTCAATACTTTCTCAAGACGGTGCTCAACACCTTGAAAATTTGATAGACTTTCGCGAATTGTTGCTTTTCTAATTTGCATCAATTTAGCTACAGAAGTTGCTGCCATTGCATTTTTTAAATTATGTTTTCCTTCCAAGGCAATTGATTCTGTTTCCATTTTAAATTCCTCTTGATTGATTATTGCTTCCATTGTGTTGTTTTTTATAAAGGCTCCTTCTTCAAATGTTTTTGTCAATGAAAAAGGAATTAATTTTGCTCTTGTTTTGTTCTTTTGTAACCATTCTGAAATTGCTTCGTCATCTGCATCATAAATGAGATAATCCTCTTCAGTCTGATTCATTGTTATTCTAAATTTCGAATCAATGTAATTCTCATATTTATAATCGTATCGATCTAAATGATCCGGACTAATATTCGTTATAATTGCGATATGCGGCTTATAATTTATAATTCCATCCAACTGAAAGCTACTCAATTCCAGCACATAACTATCGTACTTATCTTCGGCAACCTGCTCGGCAAAACTTTTCCCAATGTTTCCTGCCAAACCTACATTCAATCCTGCCGATTGAAGTAAATGATAAGTCAACATTGTTGTAGTTGTCTTCCCGTTACTTCCTGTTATTCCTATTGTAATCGCTTTAGTAAAAGGAGCCGCAAATTCTATTTCAGAAATTACCGGAATCCCTTTTTCGACTAGTTTTTTTACTATCGGCGCTTTCTCTGGAATTCCCGGGCTTTTCATCACCACATCAGCATTTAAGATTAAGGATTCTGTGTGTTTTTCATCCTCCCAATCGATACCGTTTTTTATAAGAACTTCTTTGTAACTTTCTTTTATTTTTCCAAAATCAGATACAAAAACATCGCATCCTTTTTCTTTTCCTAAAATGGCTGTTCCTACTCCGCTTTCTCCTCCTCCTAAAACTACTAATCTCATACTATCTTAATTTTAAGGTAACAATAGAAAGTATCGCTAACATGATGGCCACAATCCAAAATCGGGTAACAATCTTACTTTCATGATAGCCTTTCTTTTGATAATGGTGATGTAATGGCGACATCAGGAAAATTCTTCGGCCTTCGCCAAAACGTTTCTTGGTATATTTAAAATAAGCTACTTGCAAAACCACTGAGAAATTTTCGACCAGAAAAATTCCGCACAATAAAGGAATCAATAATTCTTTTCGAACAGCTATTGCTAAAACCGCTATAATTCCTCCAATAGTTAAACTTCCTGTATCTCCCATAAATACCGATGCAGGATACGAGTTATACCATAAAAACCCAATGAGCGATCCCACAAAAGCAGCAATAAAAACCGTCATTTCTCCCGAATTAGGGATATACATTATGTTGAGATAATTAGAAAAAATGATGTTTCCCGAAACGAAAGTAAAAATGGCTAATGCCAGTACTGAAATAGCCGAAGTTCCTGCGGCGAGTCCATCAATTCCATCAGTTAAATTAGCTCCGTTTGAAACTGCTGTAATAATGAAAATTACAACTGGAATAAAGATAATCCAAGCCCATTTTTCATATCCTTCACCTGTCCAGGCTAACAATTCAGCATAATCAAACTCATTATTTTTAAAGAACGGAATTGTAGTTGCTGTTGATTTTTCTTCAATAGGAGCAGGTCTTATCACTGTTTCTGTAGTCAGTTTAAAAACATCTATTTTTCCAGTATCAGTACGAACCGTTACCTGCGGATTGAAATACAACACGCTTCCCACAATTAATCCTAATCCTACCTGACCAAAAACTTTAAAAATCCCTTTTAAACCTTCTTTGTCTTTTTTGAAAATTTTGATATAATCATCAACAAAACCAATAGTTCCCATCCATAAGGTAGTTACAATAAGTAAAACGATATAGATATTGTGCAATTTGGCAAACAAAAAAACAGGAATCAAAGTAGCAAAAATGATAATCAAACCACCCATAGTAGGCGTACCTGCTTTTTCATTTTGACCAGCCAATCCTAGTTCACGAACCGTTTCTCCTACTTGCTGCCTTTGTAAAAAACTAATGACTCTTTTTCCGTAAATTGTAGACAACAACAACGAAAGAATAAAGGCCAATGCCGATCTAAAAGTGATGTACTGAAAAACTCCTGTTCCAGAAAGATTCAATACTTTGTTGAAATAATCAAATAAATAATACAGCATATTTTTACTATTTATGAAGTTGGTCTAAAATTTCTTTTACAATTTTCATATCATCAAAATCAGTACGAATACCTTTGATTTCCTGATAGGTTTCATGTCCTTTTCCTGCAATTAAAATAATATCATTTGGCTGAGCCAATTGACAAGCAATTTTTATAGCTTGTTTTCTATCTGTAACTGCAAAAACCTTTTTATGATTTTGCGGCGGCACTCCTGCTTCCATTTCGCTAATAATAACATCCGGATCTTCATCTCTGGGATTGTCTGATGTTAAAATGGTTTTGTTACTCAAATCAGATGCAATTCCAGCCATAATTGGTCGTTTTGCCTTGTCTCTATTTCCACCGCAACCTACAATTGTAATTAATTGTTCGTTTTTAGTTCGAACTTCATTGATGGTTTTTAATACGTTTTCTAAGGCGTCCGGAGTATGTGCATAATCAACTATTGCAGTAACATTCGAATCAGAAACAATGTATTGGAATCGTCCAGAAACACTTTCTAATTCTGATAATAAACGAAGCGTTTCTAACGAATCCATACCTAATTCGATAGCCGTTCCATAAATAGCTAATAAATTGTAAGCATTAAAAACACCTATAAGTTTCACCCAAACTTCATTGCCTTCAATTTTCAGCAATAAACCTGACAATAAATTTTCTAAAATTTGTGCTTTGTAATCAGCATAAGATTTTAGTGCGTAGGTTCTTTTTTGAGCTACTGTATTTTGCAACATTACCGCACCATTCTTGTCGTCAATATTAGAAATAGCAAAGGCAGTTTTTGGTAAATTGTCAAAAAATGATTTTTTAACATCTCTATATTCTGCAAAAGTGGGATGGTAATCTAAATGATCGTGCGATAAATTAGTAAAAACACCGCCTCTAAAATGCAAGGCTTCGGTACGTTTTTGATGAATTCCATGCGAACTCACTTCCATAAAACAGTATTCTACGCCTGCATTAATCATCTCATTCAAAAAATGATTAATTGTAATGGAATCAGGTGTGGTATGCGTTGCTTTGTATTCTACTTCATCAACCAATATTTTTACAGTAGAAAGCAAACCTACTTTGAATCCTGCTTTTTTAAACAATTGATACAATAAAGAAGCAATTGTAGTTTTCCCGTTAGTCCCTGTAATTCCAACTAATTTTAATTTTTCAGAAGGATTTCCAAAATAATTAGCGGCCATAAAAGCAAGTGCTTTGTTAGTATCATTTACTTGTACATAAGTAACCTCATTAACAAATTGCTCAGGAAAAGTATCGCAAATTATGGCTTTAGCACCTAAATCGATGGCTTTTTGAATATAATCATGTCCGTCTGAAATTGAACCACGAATGGCTACAAACACATCATTAGCTACAATTTTTCTAGAATCGAAATCTAATTTACCAATAGCAATATCAGTCGAACCGTGAACAGCTTCGATTGCTACTTTATATAATATGTCTTTTAATTTAATCACAATAATTCTAATGTTATAGTTGTGTTTTTTATAATATTTTGACCTGCCTGTAGCGACTGATTTTTCACTTTTCCAATACCTTTTGTTCTAACATGCATTCCTAAATTTTCTAGCAAAGCAATGGCATCCATTCCTGGCATTCCCTTAACATTAGGAATCAATTCCTGTGATTTTTGAAGTTTTGCAAAATATTCGTTATAATTTTTCTCTTGCTTTGGAATCTTTTTATCCAGTTTTTTGATTTCGTTTGTCGAAGGAACTTCAGTGAAAATCTTTTGTGCAATTCGTTTAAAAACCGGACCTGCAACACCAGCTCCATAAAAATCACCTTTTGCTGTACTTGGTTTATGAACCACTACTATACAAGAATATTTTGGTTTATCCGCCGGAAAATACCCCACAAAAGAAGAAGCATAATGCATTGGAGTACCGTCTCTTTTTCCATAGTTTACCTGAGCCGTTCCTGTTTTACCAGCCATAGAGAAATCTTTAGAATACAATTTAGACGCTGTTCCTCTTTTGACTACATTTTTCAAAACCTCTTTTAATTTCAAAAGTGTTTCTTGCGAACAAATTCTAGGATTAATCACTTCAGGTTCCATTTTTTTGATGGTTTTGTTCCATTCTTTGATTTCAGAAACAAATTGTGGTTTTACCATCACTCCATTATTTGCAACAGCATTATAATAAGCTAAAGTTTGCATTGGCGTAACCGAAACTCCGTATCCAAAAGCCATCCATGGCAATGAAATATTAGACCAGTTTTTATCTGTAGGTTGCGGAATAAACGGTCGTCCTTCTCCTTTAAAATCCATATTCAATCGCTTATTCAATCCATAGGAATTAACACGGTTAACAAACTTAGACGGATTGTTTTTATAATTATCATACACCGCTTGAACCATCACTGTATTTGATGAAAGTTCAAATCCACGAGCCAACGAAATTTTTCCATAACCACCTACATGCGAATCTCTAACCGACTTACCTGAATATTTTATTATTCCCTCTTTTGTATCATAAACTGTACTAGTATCGGCCACTTTATCCTCCAGAATAATCATTAAATCAACTAATTTAAATGTAGAACCTGGCTCATGAGATTCTGCTACTGCGTAATTAGTAGTTTCGTAATATGTTCCATCGCTAGCTCTTCCTAAATTTGAAATCGCTTTTACTTGACCTGTATGGGATTCCATCACTACCACACAACCGTGATCGGCTTCATAATCTTGTAATTGTTTCAATAAAGCGTGATGCGCAATGTCTTGAATGTAAACATCAATAGTCGAAATAACATCATATCCATCTTGAGGATCTACTTCGTTTATATCACGAATAGGTTTCCACTGTCCTTTGGCAATTTTTTGTTTTAGAATTCTACCATCTTTCCCATTCAAATAATCTTTGTAAGCCCATTCGATTCCTTTTCCGTCCGAATGTCCTTCTTGATATTTTCGTTCGTAACCAATAGTTCTCTCGGCAATTTTTCCAATAGGATGTTCGCGGACTGTTTTTTGATCTACAATGATTCCACCTTTGTAAGGACCTAATTCAAATAAAGGAAAACTCTTTATTTTCATATAATCGGTGTAGCTCAAATCTCTGGCAACTAAATAATAACGATTATTGTTTGCTCTTGCTTTTCTCAGTTCGTTTTGATAATACCCCGCAGATTTCCCTAAAATAGTCGCTAATGAATCGGCTAAAGCATTTACATTTTGCTCAAAAGCTTCTTTTTTTGGAGCCAAAGCATCAAAACGAATAATGTATTTTGGTATCGAAGTCGCAAGCAAACTTCCATCAGAAGAATAAATATTTCCTTTATTCGCAGGGATAACAAATTCTCTAACGGTTCTTTCCTTTGCTAATTCTCTATAATAATTTCCTTCAACCCATTGGATATTGGTCAACTTAACAGCAATTGCAATTGCCATTAAAAAAATAGCAAATGCAACTAGATAAATTCGGTACGATATGTATTTATCATCTACTGCCATAATTTCTTTAGGAGACTTTTCTCTTCTACATTTTTCACTTTTATCTTCACTGGGGGCACTGTTGATGGAAAAATTTCTTTTTCTAACATTTTTTCAGAAACCGTAGACTCCATTCGCAATTTCATCAATTCGGAACGTCTGTCTACAAACTCCGAACGCATTTCTTTTACTTCAGAAGTTAATTCGGCTATTTTAAACACTTTTTGCTCGTAACGCTGTGTATTGGCAATCATAACTATGGCAAGAACAATCAAAAAAACAATAAAACGCCAATTCTTTATCGCATCATCATCGATTAAAAATCTCGCTTTTAATAGATTATAAATACTCGTTTTCATTGTTCTTAATTCTTTTCGGCAATTCTTAACTTGGCACTTCTTGCTCTATTATTAATCTTAATTTCTTCGTTATCCGGAACAATTAATTTTCCAATTGTTTTGAATGGAACTGAAAAATTTCCAAAAAAATCACGTTCTGGTTCTCCTTCAAACATTCCGTTTTTCATAAATCTTTTCACCAAACGATCTTCCAACGAATGATAAGAAATCACACTTAATCTTCCTTGTGGATTCAAAATCTCCAATGATTGTTCTAAAAATTCTTTCAAAACATCCATTTCCTGATTTACCTCAATACGAATGGCCTGATAGATTTGGGCTAATATTTTATTTCGAACTCGTTCTGGTAAATATTTCACTAAAACTTCTTTCAGCTCATCGGTAGTTTTTATTGGTCGATTTACTCTGGCTTCAATAATTGTTCTTGATAAAGCCGGAGCATTTTTTAATTCACCATAATCATAGAAAACTCTTCTCAAATTAGCGTCATCGTATTCATTAACTACCTTATAAGCATTCAGATCATTTTTTTGACTCATTCTCATATCCAATTCAGCATCAAATCGAGTTGAAAAACCTCTTTCTGGCACATCAAATTGATGAGAAGAAACCCCTAAATCGCCTAAAATCCCATCAACACTTCTTGCTCCGTGAAAGCGCAAGAATCGTTTTATATGTCTAAAATTCTCATTAATCAATACAAATCGCTCATCAGGAAGTGCATTTACTAATGCATCTTCATCCTGATCAAAAGCGAACAATTTTCCATTTGGACCTAATCGTCTTAAAATTTCTTTCGAATGACCACCACCACCAAAAGTCACATCTACATACACTCCATCAGGCTTAATATTTAAACCATCTACTGTTTCTTTAAGCAAAACTGGATTATGATATTCCATTGTTGTCGTCATTTATATTACCCATTACCTCTTCAGCCAAATCTGCAAAATCAACTCCATCATCTATTGACTGCTCATACAAATCTTTATCCCAGATTTCCACAATATTCACCGCAGATGAAAAAACAACATCCTTAGCAATACTAGCAAAATTCACCAAATCCTTAGGCACTAATAAACGCCCCAAAGTATCAATCTCAACTACCTTAACACCAGCAGTAAACTTGCGAATAAAATCGTTGTTCTTTTTTACAAATCGATTGAGTTTGTTGATTTTTTGCATCATCAAATTCCACTCTTCCATTGGATACAACTCCAAACAAGGCTGAAACAAGGAACGCTTCAAAACAAAACCGTCTTGAAGAGAGGCAGCCAATTGCTTCTTTAAAGGAGCAGGTAATAAAACCCTTCCTTTAGCATCAACTTTACACTCATATGTTCCTACAATTGTATTCAAAAGAATCGCTTTAAATGATATAGAGCAAAAATATAAAAAATTTTACCACCTTTTACCACTTTCTACCACTTTGTTGATAAGTTTACCCACTTCTACCATAAAACCCTTAATTTTTAGACTATCAGAACGTTAGCTAATTCTCTTTTATCACATCTTTCAGAATTCAATTCAAAAAAACAAGCGGGAATATGAAACATTTTTCAATAATAAAACAGCCCTTATTTTTACAAAAAAAGACTAGTCACCCACTAACACAACTAAGCTGACGGTTTATAAGCACAAGTGAAATCTGGAATATTATCCTCAAAAAAAGTTTTCAAAAACTCATTTTAACTGATTATATCCTATATTTGTCGAAATTGAAATTCGCATTCAAACGCATGGAAAAAAACTATAAAAAAGAAGGCAGATACAGCTATTACGAAGCAGGCGAAGGAATTCCTATTGTCATTTTACATGGATTAATGGGAGGCTTAAGCAACTTTGATGGCGTAGCTCGTTACTTCTCTGACAAAGGATACAAAATCATCATACCCGATTTACCAATATATACACAAAGCTTACTAAAAACTAACGTAAAAGCGTTCGCTAAATACGTAAAAGACTTTATCACTTTTAAAGGTTTTGAAAGAGTTATACTTTTAGGAAATTCATTAGGAGGACACATTGCATTGTATCATACTAAAATGTATCCTGAAAAAGTAGCAGGCCTTGTAATAACAGGAAGTTCAGGGCTTTACGAAAGCGCTATGGGCGACAGCTATCCTAAAAGAGGAGACTACGAATACATCAAGAAAAAAGCTGAAGACGTATTTTACGACCCAAAAATTGCCACGCCAGAATTGATTGACGAAGTATATGCAACGGTAAATGACCGTATCAAATTAATCAAAACTTTAACCATTGCTAAAAGTGCCATCCGTCATAATATGGCCAAAGATTTGCCAAAAATGCACGTTCAAACTTGTATTATTTGGGGAAAAAATGATAAAGTTACCCCTCCGGAAGTAGCAACAGAATTCAATAAATTATTACCCAATTCTTCTTTATACTGGATTGACCAATGTGGTCATGCAGCGATGATGGAACACCCAGACGAGTTCAATAATTTATTAGAAGACTGGCTAACAAAAACTAATTTAAAAGTTCCTACGCTGTAAAAACAGCTTTTTACATAAACAAAATATGAAAATCAATACCGCCGAATTCGTAATTAGCAACTCAGATGTAAGCAAATGTCCTAAGGATTTTTTGCCCGAATATGCTTTTATAGGCAGGTCGAATGTGGGGAAATCATCATTAATAAACATGTTGACTAACCAAAAAAAATTAGCCAAAACATCTGGAAGACCAGGAAAAACACAATTGATTAATCATTTTTTAATAAATAATAATTGGTTTCTAGTCGATTTACCTGGATATGGTTATGCTAAAGTATCAAAGAAAACCAAATCAGTTTTCCAACAATTCATTACCGATTATTTTGAAAAAAGAGAACAATTAGCCTGTGCATTTGTATTAATCGATATTCGTCATGACGCACAAGCCATTGATATTGAATTTATGAGCTACATGGGCGAAAGCGAAATTCCTTTCTGCATTATTTTTACCAAAGCAGACAAAATTAGTAGAGTAAAAATTGAGTCTCATGTTGCTGCTTACAAAAAACAAATGTTTGCTAACAACTGGGCCGAAATGCCACCTTATTTTGTAACTTCTTCTACAGAAGGAACTGGAAAAGAAGATTTATTAAGTTATATTGACGAAGTAAATCAAGAAATCTTCAAAAACAACAGCGGATTCTAAATTTCAATTTTAAAAATTCCAAATACCAACTATAAAATACAAAAATCCCAAATTCCAATTGTTAAACTTGGAATTTGGGATTTTTTTGTTAGAATTTTCAACACTTATTTCGTCAACTCTAATTTTTCTGCAAAGTATTCACAAAAATCTTTCATAGTTGCTGCCATTTTTTCGTCACCTGTTGCACGGTGAAAAGTATCCGACATCGCTACTAAAGTTTGGTGAAAGAAAATTTTCATTTCGTCTACCGGCATATCCTTTGTCCACAAATCAATACGCATGCTTTCTTTCACTTTACTATCCCAAACAGATAACATAATTGCTTTTGACTCTTCTAATTCAATTCCGCCATCTTTTGCCGTCCAATACAATTTTTCTGGAATGCGGTTTTCATCTAATTCTACTAGAAAATTAATTTCTGATTTATTTTTATCTGACATTACTTTTTAGGTTTATATTTTGATTTTTCAAAAATTTCTTTTGCACTAGTGTGCATTAATTGCGGCAAAGATACTTCATTATTTTTCATATACGAACGAACAATTTGCCATCCTATCCACGCTCCCACTCTTCCTGGCGACTCATTATCGATTTCCAAATAAAACTTAGAAAATGGTGCCGGGCTAATAAAACGAGGAATTAATTTAGGATCATCATTATACAACAACTGGTCTTCAATAAAATAACGCCACATGTAACTTTCATTTTCTTCACACCATTGCAATTGTTCTGACGTATATCCTATTTTGTCTGAATCATTATAATTAGGTAAAAGCATGTCTTTTAGATATAATTCTTTTCCAACATAAATCATCGCAGCTAAAAAACTTTTTTCTTTTGAAGGGGGAATTTGGCTTTTAGCAAAACTTTCTACCACATCAGGCAAAAGTTGTTGCGGTTCAAAATTTTGCTTAATATAATCAGGAAACTGATAGAATTTATGTTCCTTACCTAAATACATTTCGAGAGAAATAATCAATAAACTATCTGCATAAATTACTTTATTATTATAATCCATTTCAGAAATGACTGTGAAAACTTTTGGCGTTTTTGTTTTTGGAAAATAATGTTTTATGTTTTGAAAAGTAGTTTCCAATTGGGCCTTACACGAATCAAAGTTGGAAAACTTCTTTTGAACTTCAGTATACAATTCTCTCCAAAGCGGATTTTGCATTTTGTCTAACCAAACGGCATCATCATTTCCAGCTGGAAAGAAAAAAGGAAACTCTTTTTTAACTTTTGTTAAGTCCTGAGGCTCTGTTTCGAAAAATATTTTGTCGAATCGAATCACTTCTAATGCTACTGGAATTGCCTCTGCAGAATTCTCTGTTTTATTTTTAGTATTGCAAGACAAAAAAAAGAACGACAGAACTAAGAAAATTACACAAGTTTTCATTTTATTTTAATTAAATTTGCACCATTAAATCAGGATAACCAGTATGTTACCAAAATTTTGTGCAAAGATACGTTCCTGATAGCTAAAATATGAACTATTATGTCTAAAAAAACGACGATAAACGTTGATCAAGTAAACACCCAGATTGTCAATTGGTTAAAGTCTTATGCCGAAACTGCAAAAGTTAACGGTTTTGTGGTAGGAGTTTCTGGTGGTGTGGATTCGGCAGTAACCTCAACTTTATGTGCTCAAACTGGATTTCAGGTATTGTGTGTAGAAATGCCTATTCACCAACACGAAAGCCACGTAAGCCGTGCTAAAGAACACATTGAGCAACTTAAAAAACGTTTTGCAAATGTAAGTAGTGTACATACTGATTTAACACCTGTATTCGAAACTTTTAAAAGTCAAGTGCCTACTGATTTTGAAGAAAACAAACTAAATCTAACACTAGCTAATACCCGCGCTAGATTAAGAATGACTACTTTATATTATTATGCAGGAGTTCACGGACTTTTAGTTGCAGGAACAGGCAATAAAGTAGAAGATTTTGGCGTTGGTTTCTTTACTAAATATGGAGATGGAGGAGTTGATTTGAGTCCGATTGCTGATTTGATGAAATCGGATGTTTTTGCATTAGCTGAATATCTAGAAGTTCCAAATTCAATTTTAGTGGCACAACCTTCAGATGGTTTATTTGGTGACGAAAAAACAGATGAACAACAACTAGGCGCTTCTTATGACGAATTAGAATGGGCAATGCTTGAAGACGAAAACAACAATGACTCAACAAATTATACAGAAAGAGAGAAAAAAGTGTTTGAAATCTACAAAAAACTCAACACAATCAACCAACATAAGATGAATTCGATACCTGTATGTGTTATTAATCGGATTTAATACGATTTTATCCATAAAAAATAGTACAATTCCTTTTTTTTATCTAATTTTATATATACATTTCACACAAATACAACCCTAAAAAAAAAAATCATGATTAAAGTTTGTCTAGCCGATAATTTTCCGGTAGTGCATTTTGGAGTAAAATCGTACTTCAAAGACCATGCAGACATATCAATGACTGCCAATGTTGGTAGTTTTTTGATGATTCGAGATATCCTCTTAACTAAAGAAATAGACGTTTTAGTCTTGGACTTAGAATTAGAAGGACTTTCGAGTATTTTCGAAGTAAAATCGCTTTTGAAAAGTTTCCCTAAAACAAAAATTATTATTTTTAGCGGACTTTCTGAACAAATTTATGCTCCTAATGCTATTAAAGCTGGAGTTTCTGGATATGTTCATAAGAAAGAAAAATTAGAGACTTTAGGACAATCTATAATCAAAGTTCATCAAGGTAAAATTATCATGAATGAAACGGTTAAGAAAAACCTAGCTTTAATTGCTAAACAAAGTAAAAGCGAACGCTTGTACCGTAAACTTTCAAATCGTGAAGTAGAAGTTTTACGTTACTTAAGTGGAGGAAAGAAAAACCACGAGATTGCTGAAATCTTAGGTTTGAACGAAAAAACCATTAGTACTTACAAATTACGTTTGTTAACTAAATTAAATGTTACCAACTTAGTTGATTTAGTAAATAAAGCTAAAAGTTTAGAGATCGTTTAATTAAAAACGAGACATGACTCTACCGAGTTTTTTTGAAAAAGCTCGAGTAAGTTCATTATAATCTCTAATCATCATTAAAGACTCCATATTATCCTGATCAGGAGATATGGAGTTTTTTAATTCGTCTATAATTCGCCCCACTAAATACCATCTTAAGGTTAAAATAGTCTCAGACACATTTTGACTTATAGTATCTTGCTTGCTTTTTGGAAAAATATTTTGCCCTTCCCAATCGTGCATGACTAATCGTTCGTCTTCCATCAAAATATCAGTTACTTCCTGAGCATATTCTGCCGGCAAATGCATTAAATACTGTTCTAAACTGAACGTATCATTTTGAAGATAATGATTAATTAAATCGTTAAATATGGTACGGAACAAAGGATTAGCTAATTCAACTTCATCTTCTTGCAAACTCAGATAAATCCTTTGAAAAACCTTATAGGATTTCATTTCGCTAACATGTTCTATTTCGCCATCTTCATTAGTTTTCATCAAAACATCTTCAAAAAGTTCTGTTTTGTTTCCATACAAAAGCAAAATTTCAATTATTTTTCGTTCTAAACGATATAAAACATCTACTTTTTCTGTAGGCTCGCTTGGATATCCCAGTTCTCCAGGATAATCCTGTGGCGGTCCAAATCTAGGGTCTTCTGGATCTCCTCCTGAATAGCCCGTATTTTTTTGGTTTTGGTTTCTATAAACTTCAAAAGGTTTTTGTTCCTGCTTTTGCTTTTTAGCAACTTCAGCAACATCTTTTTGAATCAACTGAGCTAAAGTACTAATAAGCACTTGCTCCGAAATATCCATAATTCGGGAACATTCCTGGATATAAACTTCGCGCTGAATACGATCTGGAATTTTAGAAATACTTTGCACCATATCCCGAATCAAATCGGCTTTCTTAATAGGATCATTCTTGGCTTCATCCATTAACAACGAAGCTTTAAACTGAATAAAATCCTTAGCATTGTTTTCTAAATAAGCCACCAAATCATCATGTGATGTTTTTTTAGCAAAACTATCCGGATCTTCTCCATCAGGAAAAGTACAAACTTTCACATTCATTCCTTCCTCCAGAATCAAATCGATTCCCCGAACAGAAGCCCGAAGTCCAGCAGCATCACCATCAAAAAGAACGGTAATATTTTTAGTCAAACGATTAACAAGTCTAATTTGATCTGGAGTCAAAGCCGTTCCTGAAGAAGCCACCACATTTTCAATTCCCGCTTGGTTAAACTGAATCACATCCGTATAACCTTCAACCAAAAAACAATTATTTAATTTAGCTATAGATTGTTTGGCTTGAAAAATACCATACAAAACTTTACTCTTATGGTAAATTTCACTTTCAGGGGAATTGAGGTATTTAGCCGCTTTTTTATCATTAGTCAAAATTCGACCTCCAAAACCTAAAATCCTTCCAGACATACTCTGAATAGGAAACATCACACGGCTTTTAAATCGATCAAAAGGACGATCTTCTCTTGGAATAGTCAAACCAGTACTTTCCAAAAATTCCAGTTTATAGCCTTTGCCCAGCGCTTCTTTAGTGAAAGCATCCCAGGTTTCTGGAGAATATCCTAAACTAAATTTCTTAATCGTTTCGGTAGTAAATCCTCTTTCTTTAAAATACGAAAGTCCAATAGCCTGCCCTTCTTCGGTATTTAAAAGTGTTTTATGGAAATAATCTTTTGCAAATTCAGAGACCAAATACATACTTTCTCGTGCATCAGTATTGGCTTTTTCGGCATCTGTTAATTCCGTTTCCTCAATTTCGATATTGTATTTTTTAGCCAAATAACGAATGGCTTCCGGATACGTAAAATGCGAGTGTTCCATTAGGAAAGCCACCGCATTTCCGCCTTTTCCCGAGCTAAAATCTTTCCAAATTCCCTTGGCTGGCGATACCATAAAGGATGGAGAACGCTCATCAGAAAACGGACTCAATCCTTTAAAATTACTTCCTGCACGTTTTAATTGGACAAAATCGCCAATAACCTCCTCAACTCGAGCAGTTTCGAAAACAGTATCTATGGTCGCTTTTGAAATCAATTTTTAAGGTATAAAGTTGGAAAGCATCAAAGATACAATATCAATGGCAATTTTCAATTTCAATGACAAAAATCAATTGCAATGGCAATTTTCAATTAATTAAAATCAAATCGCAATCCTAAAGAGACATTGTTTTGCTTGACTGCATTATCTTTAAACAAAGGATTCAAATCGTATTTTAAATACAAACTAGTTGCTTTGTAACCTACATACGTACTCAAACCATAGATAAAATCATTCGTATTAAAATTCCCTTTAGTCACTTCTCTTGAAACATATTCATCAATATCATATTTAAGAATTTGTTTAGATTTTAGATTAACTCCAAAATAACCACCTACTCCTAATCTAAAACTGTCATGAGATTTAAAATAAGTCTTATCATTTATAACGGTCGGTTTTGTAAAATCAAATTCCAAATGTAAAGGCACTACCAAATTAACATTTCGAAAACGAGAATCTTTTAAATCAACTGGATTAATTACAAGATCAGTCTGATTTCCATTCACTTGAAAATTACGATTATCTGTTGGTCGCAAATTATTATACATTAATGACAAACCGTATTTAGCATGCAATAAATTATCATTTTTTAATATTCTGGTATTATAGGTCAATCCCCATTCATAAAAATGCGATCTCGCGTATTTAAAATCAGAATTTTCAACTGCCTCATCAGTAATTAAATTATTGGCTCCTACAGCAAAAACAATCTGACTTGTTGTTCGTTTTATATGACGATTTAACTTGTCATCATGACCATAATAAAATTTCATTGAAGCAAGATTAATCTCTCTACTGTTATCAAAAGAACCATTATTACTTCCTAAAATTAACGTACTTCCTTTCTTTTTCGGATCAACTTCCTCACCTATCTTTCCATCTACCTTATCCTGAACCAATTGATTCAGTTTTTCTTGTTCAACAGCAACTTTCGTTTCAATATTAACAGCATGTTCTTGTGCTTTTTTCAATTTGAGTTCTGCTGCTTTTTCTTTAGAAATTATTCCTTCTTCAATTTCTTTATCTATTGAACTTACTTCAGCTTTTAGAGTACTTTTCTCCTCATCTGTTATTCTTTTAATTTCATTACCAATTGCTTTAGCTTTGGCTTCAAATGATAATACTTTATTTTCTCTTCCTTTATTTATCCCTGTTTCAGGAACAGTATCATCAACAATTTCGAACTTTACATCCTTAAACCAAACTTGACCAGTTCCAGCTAATAAAACGCCATAAGAAATGGATGTTGCTTCAACAGGAACAAATAAAACAATTTCATATTTTTTCCAATCAGATGTTCCTTTGATAGGTCTTTTCTCCATATTATCAAAAGCAAGAACATTACTATCATAATAATCAACACGCATCCAAAGTCCTGCCCAGGATTTTACATTTTCGCTTTTAACATCAGCAGTCATTTTAACTGTTTTTCCTAAATACAAATCCGATTTAGTGGTTTTCATAAGCGTTCCAAAACCATCAATTTTACTTTTAACAGATTTAATAGTCAAGATGTTTTCATTAATGAATTCAACGTTTTTTTCAAGACTCATCTCGTATTCTGGCTGTTCAGCTTGCCAATATCCCCAATCTAAAACTTTTTTATAACTGCCTTTTTTTTGGGCATTCAGATTCGTCGCAAAAGCAAACGATATTATTACTATAAATAAAATATATTTTCGCATGATTTACATTTTTGATTGTTTATTAATTCTTATTAGTCTTTGTAATTTCTATTCACCAAAACTGTTCTTATAGTCTTAAAATTTTTATTCAATCTGTCTAATGCAGATTCTTTAAAAGACTGATTCAATTCAGTTTCAACATTTGATAGTAAAATGTTTGGGTTTACAGAAATAACTTTAGTTGTATTTCTCATTGTTTCATCAGCCGATTCAAACTTAGTATTACTGATTTCTGCTAATAATTTTTCTGCTGAAACGTATTTATTCTTAGCTAATGACTGATTATTTTCAGATAAAATCATACTATCATTCTTCTTGTATGGATCAACGATTGAAACCTCAGCTGTTTGATTTTGATTCAGATTCTTTTCTACAATTGTTGATTTTTGTGTTGCATCAATAAACTTATTATTTATTCTCACTGATTTTTTGTTAGAAAAAGAATCTTCTCCTTGAATTTTTAAATTAGTAGAATCCAAAAGTATATTTTTAACTTTAGGAGCAACTGGACTCTGAATTACTACTCCATTTTTCTGATTTTCAATTGGATTTTCTTGTAAATTAAAATAGACCGTACCAATCAACAACAAACCAACAAAACTTGCCGCCACATACAACCAGGGAAATTTAGCTTTTGGTTTTTCTGTTCCCGAAAGCATGGTATCGAGTTTTGTCCAAGCCATTTCAGAGGGTTTGATTTTACGAGAATTCAATTGTTCCCTAAATTGTTTTTCTAATTTATTCGGTTCCATTGCTATACTTTTTCAACTTATTAATTTGTCCCTTCAATACTTTTCTGGCATGCGATAACTGCGATTTAGACGTCCCTTCGCTAATTCCTAACATACCAGCAATTTCCTGATGTTTATACCCTTCGATAGCATACAAATTGAAAACTACTTTATACCCATCTGGTAAACTGTCTATCAAAAACTGAATATCAGCTACCGAAAATTGACTTTCAATAGAATCAAAACTTTCCTCATCGCGTCCAATGACGAAATCATCTTCGATATACTTCAGTTTTTTGTGAACCCTGATAAATGAAATACATTCGTTTACCATGATTCGTCTTATCCAACCTTCGAAACTTCCTTTGAATTGAAAATTCTTCAAATTGGTAAACACTTTCATAAAAGCAGTTATCATGATATCTTCGGCCTGATGAATGTCTTTTATATATTGTCGGCAAACACTTAGCATCTTGGGTGAAAACTGGCTATAAATCTTTTGTTGAGCTTGTCGATTGTTTTCGACCGCTAACCGGATTAGTTCGTTTTCCTGCTGATGTAAGTTGATTACTTTCAAAATTTTATAAAGTGTTTCTATTAGCAAGACGATTGTCGATGCAAAAAGGTTGTATGAAGAAGAAAATAATTTCAAAAATCAACGGCAATTTCTATGATAAAAAAATAATAGCCGTGAAAAATCAATACCTTATTAAATTGAAATTGATTTTTTGATATTGATATTGTCTTTGTTTATTTTTTTCTTTCGATAACATAATTCACCATCAAAGTCAAAGCGTCTTTGAATTCTGAATTAGGATAATGGTCTAAAAGATGAAGTGCTTCCTGCTGGAATTCGACCATTTTATTTTCGGCATAAATCAAGCCGTTATTATTTTTCACAAAAGCAATTACTTCTTTAACGCGTTTCTTGTCTTTGTTATGATTTTTTATTGAATTGATTAGCCAGCTTTTCTCTTTGGAAGTGCAATTATTCAAAACATGAATAAGTGGTAAAGTCATTTTTTGCTCTTTAATGTCGATTCCGGTTGGTTTTCCAATCGCATCATCAGTATAATCAAATAAATCGTCTTTTATCTGAAAAGCCATTCCGATAAGCTCTCCAAACTTACGCATATTCTCTACCTGAATCTCATCTTCAATTACTGATTTTGCGCCAAGAGCACAACAAGCAGCAATAAGAGTAGCAGTTTTTTTTCGGATGATTTCGTAGTAAATCCCTTCGGTAATATCAAGTCTTCGGGCTTTTTCAATTTGGAGTAATTCGCCTTCACTCATTTCACGAACGGCAACTGAGATAATTTTTAACAAATCGAAATCGCCATTGTCTATAGAAAGTAACAACCCTTTGGACAATAAATAATCTCCAACAAGAACTGCAATTTTATTTTTCCAAAGTGCATTAATGGAAAAAAAACCTCTTCGGCGATTACTATCATCAACCACATCATCATGCACCAAAGTAGCGGTATGAATCAGCTCAATAACCGATGCGCCACGATAGGTTCTTTCGTTTACAATTCCAGCCGAAACCATTTTGGCAGTTAGAAAAACAAACATTGGACGCATTTGTTTTCCCTTTCGATTGACAATATAATAAGTGATTCTGTTTAACAAAGCCACTTGTGAAGTCATCGATTCATAGAACTTTTTTTCGAAAAGTTCCATTTCGTTAAAAATTGGCTGCTTTATTTGAGAAGTAATATTCATTCGAGTCCAAATATACTGCTTTCCGAATAAAAAAACAGCACTTTTTTGAACTGAAAGTCGATTTTTATGCTTCTTTATTGGCTAATTGTCCACAAGCTGCATCAATGTCTTTTCCGCGGCTTCTTCTCACCTTAACAACAATTCCTGTAGCCTCAAGTGCTTTGATGTAAGCATTGATGGATTCTTCAGATGCTTGTTGGAATTCACCATCATCAATTGGGTTGTATTCTATCAAGTTGACTTTACAAGGCACGTATTTACAGAATTTGACTAACGCATCAATAGATTTTTTATCATCATTAATTCCTTTCCAAACCACATATTCATAAGAAATCTTGCTTTTGGTTTTTCGGTACCAATATTCCAATGCTTCACGCAAATCAGCCAAAGGGAAATTTTTACTAAAAGGCATAATTCTGGCTCTGATTTCATCAATTGCCGAATGCAACGAAACGGCTAATTTGAATCTTACTTCATCATCGGCCATTTTCTTAATCATTTTTGGAATTCCCGAAGTCGAAACCATAATTCGCTTTGGAGACATCCCTAATCCTTCTTCAGAAGTAATCATTTCGATTGCTTTCAAAACATTATTGTAATTCATCAATGGTTCACCCATTCCCATAAAAACAATATTCGACAACGGATGGTTATAATACAAACGGCTTTCTCTATCTATGGCAATAACCTGATCATAAATTTCAGCAGGTTCTAGATTTCGCATTCTTTTTAATCGCGCTGTAGCGCAAAAATTACAATCTAAACTACAACCTACCTGACTAGAAACACAAGCAGTAGTACGTGTTTGCGTAGGAATCAAAACCGATTCTACCACCAAGCCATCATGCAAACGAACCGCATTTTTCACCGTTCCGTCTTCCGAACGCTGCATCATATCTACTTTGATGTGATTGATAACAAAATTATTTTCGAGCATACTACGAGTCGCTTTCGCCACATTGGTCATGTCTTCAAAACTATGAGCACCTTTGCTCCAAAGCCATTCATAAACTTGGTTTCCTCGAAAAGATTTATCACCATTGGCAACAAAAAAATTGCGTAATTCTTCTTTAGATAAGGCTCGTATGTCTTTTTTCTCAATCATAGTGCAAAGTTAATTACAATTTTGAATTATAATCAATTTTTCTGACCTACAAAATTATATTTTGTAACTTTGTTTTGTAAAACAATAAGTTATGGGACTTCTAGAATTAAAACATAAAATTCAAATGCAAATTGAAAATGCCGATGAACGTTTATTGCGTATTGTTTCATCTGTTTGTGATAATTATTTGGAAGACAAAGTTCTTCCTGATAATGAAAATATTGTATCTGAACCCATTGTTGCTTACGATTCCACTGGAAAACCGCTAACATTAAAACAATATAACAAGGAAATTGACAAAGGAATTGACGATTTTAATAATGGAAGATTTATTTCGCAAGAAGATTTAGAAAACGAAGTAGATAACTGGTATAATGAATAAATTTAAAATAATTTGGTCATTAGAATCCAAATCAGATTTAAATAAAATTAAAAATAATGTTTCTAAATCTAATTTAAAAAACATTGTGATAGCTCCTAAACAAATTGTTTTCCCTGAACAATTTCAAATTGACGTATACCGAAAAGATTGTAGAAGAATAATTGAAGGTAATTACAAAATTCTATACCAATTTGAAAACAATGAAATTAGAATAATTAAAGTTTTCAATTCTCTACACGACCCTATAAAAATTTTAAAATAATGCATTTCATTTCCCAAGAATTAGAAGACTACATCGAACAGCATTCTGAAAAAGAACCCGAATTATTAGCTGCGTTAAACAAAGAAACCTATCAAAAAATTCTTTTGCCTCGAATGCTTAGCGGGCATTTTCAAGGACGTGTTTTAAGCATGTTATCTAAATTAATTCGTCCTGTAAATATTCTTGAAATTGGTACTTATACTGGTTATTCCGCTTTGTGTTTGTGTGAAGGAATGCAAGAAAACGGACAACTTCACACCATAGACATCAAAGAAGAATTAATCGATTTCCAAAGGAAACATTTTGACAAATCACCTTGGGGAAAACAAATCACACAACATCTTGGTGAAGCAGTAGATATTATTCCAACATTAGATGTGAAATTTGATTTGGTTTTTATTGATGCCGATAAAGAAAACTACATCAACTATTTTGAATTAATTGTTCCAAAAATGAATAAAGGCGGCATTATACTTTCGGATAATGTATTATGGAGCGGAAAAATTCTTGAACCACTAAATCCGAAGGATGTAAGCACTAAAATATTACTCGAATACAATAAACTCTTAAAAGAAGATCCAAGAGTAGAAACGGTATTGCTTCCTATTCGTGATGGATTAACGGTAAGCAGAGTACTTTAAGTTCAACTTAAAATCCTAAAAACACAAACCGCATATTTGAAATTAATATTGATTTCGAATATGCGGTTTGTGTTTATAAGCAGGCTTTAAAAAATTAAAGCGGGAAATATTTTATTTGTGTAAACTGGTAAATTCTATAAATAAATAATCCTGTCATCATTCCAAAAAGATAACCAGACAGAATATCCAATGGATAATGCAATCCAAGATAAATGCGACTGTATGCAAAAATTAACGGCCATAAAAACAATAAAATTGTGTATTTAAAATACGGCTTGATTAAAAGATATATAAACATTGCTGCCGCCATACTATTAGATGCATGACCTGAGAAAAAACTAAATGATTTTGAGCTTTTTACAATTCTAATAATCGAATCAATATCTGGATTATTACAAGGACGTAATCGTTGAACTCCATACTTAACCAAGTTAGTAGTTTGGTCTGTGATTAATATCAATAGAGAGATAAACAATAAAACATACAAGGTTTGTTTTCCTCCTATTTTTTTATAAATCAAATAGAGTAAAATTAAAAAAAGTGGAATCCAATTGGTTTGCTTTGTTATAAAAAGCCATAATCCATCGTAAGATTCCGAACCTAGTCCGTTTAAGTAAACCAGGAGTTGAACATCTAATGAAAGGAGTTTGTCTAACATTATCGGCTACGTTTTACTGGACCTGCAATATCTTCAATATCTTCTTTAATTTTATTTGCCTGAACTACGCTATCTCCTAAAAGATCTTCTTTTACTTTATTAATTTGCGCATTGAAACCACCCGTCATTTCTGTCAAAGATTTAGGATCAAGGCCATTTTCTTCGGCTCCTCTTTGAATTTCACTCTTTATATCATTCGTTGCATTTTTCAATTGCGCCATGGCTTTACCCATAGTGCGAGCTACTTCTGGTATTTTATCAGAACCAAAAAGCAACAACACAACAAACATTATAAAGACTAGTTCTCCTCCTCCAATACCAAACATATTCTATATTTTTTTATATGCAAATATACCAAAATTAAAAAAGTCTACTTTTAATTTTTTCATAAAATAAAAACAGAAGTAATATTTAACAATAGACTTTGCTTTTTTAAATCACACCTTAGTGTTTAGTGATTTTTTTATACTCTTTATTCTTATTAATAAGAAAATCCATTAGCCTGAATTCTTCGCTTGGTTGCATCAACTCTCTAGACTTAGAATCATTTTCACAATAAATTAAAAACAATTTAATCTCATCGTCTTCTAAATCTAATGTGTTAGAAAAGAAAGAATAATTTACCTTATGCAATGCAAATTCTGAAAAACTTGTTTCTTTATAGAAATCCGTTTTTTGAGGATTATTTTTCCTTAAAACACCTAAAACATCTTTATAAATTCGGACAAAATCCATTCCGTTTTCAATACCACCCACTGGAGGCAACGTTCTGTTTTTAGGTGATGACTTTTCGTCATCAAAATATTTCAGATCTACATACTTTTGAGAGTTTCCTTCAATAGGACTTAACTCTTTTTTAGCTCGAATAAGAACTTCAGCTAATTCATTCGTAAAAACATCCATATTTACAATCAGTTTAGGCGCAATAAAATCGCCTTCGCTAAGCACAATTTTTTTAGATTTAAATGACAAACTAGAAAAAACTAAGGTATCGTTCACTTTAGCTTCGACTTCAAATAAACCAAATTGATCTACCACAGTCCCTTCATTCGCGTTCACATTAAACACAATTACGTTTTCTACCGGAACCAAATCATTTCTAACCTGTCCTTTTAAGCTTTTTCGTGCTCCTTCTACTTGACAAAAAGAAAATTGAGCTAAAAGAAGAAAAAATAAAACGCTTACTTTAGTTTTCATATACTGTTATTTTATTATAGTTTTTAGCCAAAGTAATAATATAAAACTTTGACAAAGTTTTGTTTTTTGATTTCAATGAAGATGCAAAATCATCGTTTTCTATGCAATACAATTGAAAATCTCTAATATAATCCTTCTTGATTTTTAAAGTCTCAATATAAAAAATTTCTTCGAAAAGATACTCTAATTTCGCCATTAATTGTTCTTTTTCCGAAACAGCTAATTCTTTTCTCAATCGAGTGGTCTTTCCCGACATCCAATTTAGAGGCCGATCTAACAAACCAGATCTTGCAGTATACAATCTTCTTTCGGCTACAGTATATTTTTTTTGACCATAAGGAATAATCCCTAAGCTTTCGGCAGTAATTTTAGATTCTTCTTTGATAATTACTTCTTCAAGAGGAATACTTTCTGTTTCTAATTGAATTTCTAAAACCTTGTTGTCTAAATCAGAAGAAAATATCTTTTTACGTAATGTTATGAGGTTTACCGCAGAAAATACCAGAATATCTCCTTCCTTTAAAAAAAGAGTAAATTCTCCATCATGATTACTTGAAGTGGCTTTTTGAGTAGTTTCATTTATAATATTGACTCCTTCTACTAAAATTGAATCAACACGAATGATTCCGTGAACTTCTTTTCTATCATTATTTTGACAAAAAACAACTTGACACAGTAAAAGCAGTATTAAAAAATAAGTATTATTCGTTTTCACAAGCTATTATCTCTTTGTATTTTTGAGCTAATTCTGCAAGCAAAAACTCAATTGTTGTCTTATTTTTCATTTCTAATATTTTTGTAAATTTTTTATTATCCACCACATAATATTCAAAGCCTTTTATATAGTCTAAAGGTAATTGCAATCTAGTAATAAAATGGTCTTTATCGAACATTTTTTCTAAAAGCACCATATAAGCTTCTTTTTTCTCAACTTCTAATTCTTTTTTCAACATAGCAGTTCTTCCCGAAATTAAATTAATCAAAGGATCGAAAGCCACTGAACCGCCTGCTAGACCACCCGCACTTGCTGAAGGATCTAAATCGGTAGCTGATTTTAATTTCCTTTCGGCTGCCGTATATGATTTTTGATTAGAAGGAATAATTCCAAGGGAAACGGCATTAATATTACTGTAATTCCGAATAACAACTTCATTCAGCTCATTAAACACAGCAGCCAAATGCACTTTAAAACTTTTATTCTCAAAATCTTCAGCACACAACAACACTTCTTTCCGCTTAAACTGCATTCCCGAAAAAACTAAAACATCGCCAACATTAGCTTTAATAGCAAAATTTCCATTTTCATCTGTAAAAACCGTTTCTTCCGATTGCAAATTGATAACATATATTCCTTCCAAATTAGAAATATAAGCACTTACTTGCCCTTTCACTTCCATCGAATCATTTGATTGACCAAAGACAGTAGGAGTAAATAAAACAAAAAAAGCAATTAAAATTTTATTCATTTTCAAATATTCCAAGAAAGTAAAAATAAACTAAGCCTCTCCCAATTTGCTACTAAGAAGCTGATAAAAATTTGTTAATAAAACTCAACATTTCCCCAACTGATTTATACCTTTAAATTCTAAAAAAGAAGAAAATGAAAAATTTACTTTTAGCAAGTACTTCAACCTTACACGGAAGCGACTATCTAGACTATTTACTTCCTGAATTAAAACTACATTTTGAAAATTGCAAAACCGTATTATTCATTCCATACGCCAGACCCAGCGGAATTTCTCATGAAGAATACACTCAAAAAACAGCTTTGGCTTTCGCCAAGATAAATATTACCATAAAAGGAATTCATGAATTTGAAGATCCAGCATTAGCCGTTCAAAATGCAGAAGGAATTTTCACTGGCGGAGGAAACACTTTTTTATTAGTGAGTCAATTGTACTATTACAAAATCATGATTACACTAAAAGAAACTCTTGAAAAAGGAACTCCCTATCTAGGAACTAGCGCAGGAAGCAACATTGCAGGACTCAGCATGCAAACCACAAACGACATGCCTATAGTTTATCCTCCCAGTTTTCAAACTCTGGGATTGATTCCGTTTAATTTAAATGTACATTTTCTGGATATCAATTCTCAGTCTAAACACATGGGAGAATCTCGCGAAACCAGAATTAATGAATTCCTGCAATTCAACAATTTCCCTGTTTTAGGATTAAAAGAAGGGAGTTGGCTCAAAATAAAAAAAGGAAAAACAATTTTAAAAGGGAACTTATCCGCTAAATTATTTAGAAAAAATCAGACTCCATTAGAAATAGCAACAGAAACAGAATTGAGTTATATTCAATAAAATGCAATTAAATTCCAAATTTAAAAACTCCAAATTCCAATTATCTGGATTTTCTAAACCAGCCTAAAACAAAAAAACCGAAACAGTTAAGTTTCGGTTTCAAAGAGCGAAAGACGAGGCTCGAACTCGCGACAACCAGCTTGGAAGGCTGGAGCTCTACCAACTGAGCTACTTTCGCATTATTATTTTTTAGAACTCTGGCAAACTAAATTTGCTCTTAGAGCGAAAGACGAGGCTCGAACTCGCGACAACCAGCTTGGAAGGCTGGAGCTCTACCAACTGAGCTACTTTCGCATAACGGCTGCAAATATAAAGAATAAGTTAAGTTTAAAACAAATTTTTTAAGTAGAATTTTTATTTAAAACTCAAATTAATTTCTAACTTTTTTAAAACTAAATTGTTACAGCTTTATTTTTTTAAAAGTAAATTATTCAAAAACCTTACTTTTATAATTCTTTACTCTTGTAGTTTCAATTAAATCAACTTTGAAGAACGCTTGTAGGTTTCTGAAGGATAATAAATAAACAAACAAGACTTATCTTTTATAGTACTAATTAGCGCGTCAGTAATTTCAACTGGAACAGCTGGACAACCAAGGCTTCTTCCTAATCGTTTATTGTTTTTTATAAAAGAATCCGAAACATAATTAGCTCCATGAACCACTACTGCTCTATTACGTGCATTATCATTAATTCCAGGTTCTAAACCGTCTAATCTTAATGATTTACCATGTTTTCCATTATAAATTTCTCCTGTGCTGTAAAATCCTAAACTACTTTTGTAAGATTCAGCCGCATTAGAAAAATTATTAGCATATTCCTGTCCTGTATTTCTACCGTGAGCAACAAGAGAATGCAACAAAATAGTTTCAGTATCCAAGTCAATTACCCAAAGTCTTTTGGTATTTGCTGATAAACTAAAATCAATTAATGTTAATATATTTTTACTTACTAAGCCTTTGGCTTTCAATTTATAAAAACCTTCCAAGGCCTCTTTAAAACTTTCTATTTTAGGTAAATTAAAATTAGATGAATGCAAATTATTATATACTTCCTCTACACTTGAATCTTCATTGGTTTTCAACACATTAGTTTTTAAAACTACGGTTTTCGAACTAGCTTTAGAAAAAAACACATTCGAAGACATTAATAAAAAAGCTAACACCAAAAAGAACACATACTTCTTATAAATCATTGACTATTATTTAATTAGATTACAAATAATTGGTTGCCAAAAATATATAAAAAAGACGCTAAAAAAAATTCAGAACACCATTATAAGATGTTTTTAACTAGTTAGTAGTTTTTTAATTACAAAAAGTAGCTGTTAAAAAATTGTTAATCTCGCTAATTTTGTTAATTTTGCTTGACTTATTATTTCTTCATGGCGGTATTTCGATTATCTATATATTGTTTTTTCACGCTATTAAACCTATGTGTTTTTGCTCAAAAAAAAGTTCTTTTAGCAAAGCCTAAAGAAGGGAATATTACCATTGACGGAAAAATTGAAGAAGAAGAATGGCATAAAAATACCGAAGTAGCTTCTGATTTTGTAATGTTTATTCCAGACAATGGTAAAATAATTAGTGAAAAGAAAAAAACCGACGTAAAAATACTTTACGACAATGAAGCTATTTATATTTCGGCAACATTAAATGACAATGAACCTGAAAAAATTCAAAGAGAATTAACCCAAAGAGACGTTTTTGGCGTAGCAGACCATTTTGCAGTTTACATTAATGGTTTTAATGACGGACAACAAGATTATCGTTTTTTTGTAAGTGCCGCGGGCACACAAATGGATTGCTTAGCTACTGAAGAATCCGAAGATTACACATGGGATGCTATCTGGAAGAGCAGTGTGAAAATAACCTCAACTGGATGGACGGTAGAAATGAAAATTCCGTATGCTGCCATCCGTTTTCCAAAAAACAAGAAACAAAACTGGGGAATTAATTTCATGCGAGAAATTAAAAGAAAAAATCAAAAATACACCTGGAATTTTGTTGATGCTAAAATTGGCGCTGTTTTAACCCAATCAGGAGAATTAAAAGGAATAGAAAACATCAATACTCCCACTCGCCTTTTCTTTATTCCATATACCTCAGCTTATTATCAAAAAGATCATTACAATACCGACAAAACTTTTAAAGCGGGATTGGATATCAAATACGGAATTAATGATGCTTTTACTTTAGATGCGATTTTAGTTCCTGATTTTGGGCAAACTAAATTTGACAACGCCATATTAAACTTAGAACCATTTGAGCAAGAACTGAATGAAAATCGCCCTTTTTTTACCGAAGGAACGAACTTATTTAATATCGGGAATCTTTTCTATTCCAGAAGAATTGGCGGCAATCCTATTGTTGACAGCGGAACATTGGAAGGCAATTTAAATTTCAATCAAGAAATTACGCATTACCCCAATACGGTAGATTTAATCAATGCCGTTAAAATATCAGGAAGAACAAAAAAAGGATTAGGGATTGGTTTTCTAAACGCAATTACTGAAAAAACGTACGCAACAGTAAAAAATGCAAATATAGACACTAGCCAAAAAGAAGTCATCAACCCTTTGACTAATTACAATATTTTAGTATTTGACCAGCGTTTCAGACAAAATTCATCTGTTTCTTTCATCAATTTAAACACCAGCCGAAATGGAAGTTTTAGAGATGCTAATGTTACAGGAGTAATTTTCGATTTGAATACAAAAGCAAACACCTATAATCTTTCGGGGGATTTTAAATACAGTAATATTAATGATGTTGACGATTATGATGGCTTTAAAACCTATCTTAATTTTGCCAAAACAAGTGGAAAATACAGATACATTGTTTCGGGAAAATACCTCTCACAAAATTATGATGTAAATGATCTTGGCATTATTTTCTACACCAATTATCATAATGTTTATGCCAATGCGAGCTACCGAATATTAAACCCAACAAAATATTTCAATACTTTTAATTTTGAACAAGAAATCAATATCGAAATTCAGAATAACACGGGAAAACTACAGGAATCCTGGTACAAAACAATTTTAAAAGCTAATACTTTAAAAAATCATTATTTAGAATTAGGTATAATTGCCAGTCCGTATGAAAACTTTGATTTTTACGAACCCAGAAGCGCTGGCAGATATGTTTATATCCCAAGTAGACTGGAAAGTTTTGCTGGATTTGAATTAAACAAAAACAACAATCTTAATTTTAACATCTATCTTTTAGGAATTAAATACAACGAAAAAGGCCGATCAACATACAATATATACGCTGGCCCTCAATACCGTTTTAACAACAAATTATCTTTGGCTTACTACATTGATTATACCCGTCAAATGAATGATTTAGGGTGGGTTGCTAATAACAATTCGAATATTATTTTTGCGAAACGAAATACCGAAACCTTTCAAAATGATTTTACTGGTAAATATTCTATTACTGATAAAATGACATTTAATTTAACAGCTCGTTATTATTGGTCCTACTCATTAAATAAGAACTTTTATACCTTAAATGATGATGGTTACATAACACCAGATAATAGTTTCAATACAAATAAGAATCGTAATTTTAATTCCTGGAATTTTGATTTGTCTTATTCCTGGTGGTTTGCTCCAGGGAGTCAATTATCTGTACTTTACAGGAACTATGCGCAAGAAGAAACCAATTTTGTCGAAAGAAAACTAAACAGAAACCTTGACGGCATATTTAACAGCAATATGACCAATATTTTTTCTGTTAGTCTGCGTTACTTTATTGACTATAATGCGGTGAAAAACAGATTTTAGAGTACATATATTTTAAAAAAATTGTCATTCTACAATAAAATTGTCATTTTTGCCACAGCTAAATTCCTGAATACATAATAGTAGTTTTATTCATAACGAAGATTTTAGAAATAATTTATCTTTGTTGAAAATTAAAAAATAATGAACAAAAAAGTAATCCTAATGATTTTGGATGGTTGGGGAAAATCTCCTGACCCGAAAGTATCTGCAATTGATAATGCAAATGTTCCCTTTATAAATAGTCTTTATAAAAAATACCCTAGCGCACAACTTAGAACAGACGGTTTACATGTAGGTTTACCAGAAGGTCAAATGGGAAATAGTGAAGTAGGACACATGAATCTTGGCGCTGGTAGAATTGTTTACCAGGATTTAGCTAAGATTAATTTGGCTGTAGCCAATAAAACTTTGGCACAAGAACAAGTACTCAAAGATGCTTTTCAATACGCAAAAGACAACAATAAAAAAGTGCATTTCCTTGGATTAGTATCTGATGGAGGTGTTCACTCACATACTTCTCACTTGCGTGGACTAATTGATGCCACTCAGGATTATGGTTTAAACCAAGTTTTTATTCACGCTTTTACTGATGGTAGAGATGTTGACCCAAAATCAGGAAAAAAATACATTCAGGATTTAGAAAATTATATTGCTCCTACTCCTGTAAAAATTGCTTCAGTAATTGGTCGTTATTACGCTATGGATCGTGACAAACGTTGGGAAAGAGTAAAACTTGCTTATGATTTAGTTGTTAATGGAATTGGAACTCCAACACAAAATATCGTAACCTCTATTGCAACCAGCTACGGAAACGATGTTACGGATGAGTTCATTCAACCACTTGTGGCTGTAGATCATAATGAAAAACCATTAGCAACTATTCAAGAAGACGATGTGGTTATTTTCTTCAATTTTAGAACCGATAGAGGTCGTGAATTGACTGAAGCACTTTCACAACAGGATTTCCACGAACAAAACATACATAAATTGAATTTGTACTATGTTACATTAACAAATTATGACGAAACGTACCAAAATGTAAAAGTGGTTTACAATAAAGACAACATCACAGAAACACTAGGTGAAGTTTTAGAAAAAGCCAACAAAAAGCAAATTCGTATTGCTGAAACGGAGAAATATCCTCACGTGACTTTTTTCTTTTCAGGAGGAAGAGAAGAACCATTTATTGGCGAAAGTCGAATTCTTAAAAACTCTCCAAAAGTAGCTACTTATGATTTGCAGCCAGAAATGAGTGCTTATGAATTAACAGATGCTTTAGTTCCCGAAATCGAAAAAGGAGATGTTGATTTTGTTTGTCTAAATTTTGCCAATGGTGACATGGTAGGACACACTGGAATTATGGAAGCTGCCATCAGAGCTTGTGAAGCAGTTGATGTTTGTGTGCAAAGAGTAATTAATGCTGCACTAGCAAATGGTTATGCTACTATTGTAATTGCCGATCACGGAAATTGCGAAACTATGATTAATCCTGACGGAAGCCCAAATACGGCTCACACCACTAATCCTGTTCCTTTTATATTAGTTGACAATGACCAAATAGCTATTCAGGATGGTGTTTTAGGTGATATTGCACCAACTATTTTAGATTTAATGGGAGTGCAACAACCTGTTGCAATGTCTAGTCATTCTTTATTATTGAAATAAAAGTTTAAAACACAATTATTTTAAAAGCTGTTCGGATTCGGACAGCTTTTTTTATTACATCAATTGCTCCACAAAATAAATCACAAGACCAACAATTCCACCTACAACTGTCCCATTGATTCGGATAAATTGAAGATCTTTCCCTACTTCTAATTCTAACTTATCTGCAATTTCTTTTTTATCCCAACTCTGTACTGAAGTTGCAATTAAATCTCCAATGGCTTTTTTATTTTTAAGCAAAACACCTAACAAATCAATCTTTATAAAGTTGTTAATCTTTGTTGTCATAATGATATCATTTTGGATATTGGAGCCAAAATTCCGAATCATATTGGTTAAATTTAATTTTATTTCAGACTCCTCCCCTTTTTCTAAATCAGTAAGAACAGCTTGTTTTAATTCTTGCCAAATGGAACCAATATAATCCTGAACTTCTTCTTTTTGCGTAAATTCAATAATCAGAGTCGTAATTTTTTGTTGCATTTCAGGGGAATTTTTCAACTCTTCAATAAAATTCAAAACATATAGATTAATTTTTTTTCGAATAGAACTGTCGTGTTGTTTTGCCATATCTAAAAATTCATACAGCCCATTAAAAACACCATCAGCAATTTTTTTATCAGCAACACCAAGTGTATACCAAGGTGTAGCATTTTTAACTTTCTCCCGAATCTCTTTTTTATTCGCTTCTAGCTCTGCTGCCAAAATAGTAAGCACGTTCGTTATTAGTTGCGCTTGTTTATCATCTTTTGATAAAGATTCTAAACCTATCGCGATCCACTCACCAAAATTCAATTGTTTCAGTTTAATTTCGAATTGCTGCTGAATAAACTTTTTCACATTAGCATCATCTATTGTTTTTAAAACTCCGGGAATCACATTTTCTACAACTAAAGACGAAATAGTAGCTGCATTTTTTTCTTCTTTTAACCAATTGGTTGCTTTTGTGGCAAAGTCAAATTCATCCAATTTAACTTCCAACTTTTCCTTAATTAGAAACTCATCCGAAACGAAAGTGCCTAAATTTTGACCAATAGCATCTTTATTATTAGGAATTAAAGCGGTATGCGGAATCGAAATTCCTAAAGGATGCTTGAATAGAGCCACTACGGCAAACCAATCGGCAATTCCACCCACCATAGCAGCCTCGCTAAATGCTTTGAGCCATCCTATTTTATAATGAAATCCTATAAAAAAACAAATTACCGCAACCCCTAAAACACTAAGGGCAACACTTTTCATTTTAATTAAATCTAATTTTTTAATTTGATTGTTTTCCATGCTTTTCTTGTTTTTATAGTCACTAATTTAGTGATTTGTTTTTAGACCTTTTTTTCTAAATCAAATAATCAGCTGGAAGTACCCTAAAAAGCTATAAAATTTCCCCAACATTAGAATTACTCCTTTTTTAAGATAATTAAATGTTAAAACCTCAACCTGTTGTGATGTCAAGTCATTCTTTATTAATGAGATAAATTTTCTGATGATAAATAAAATGCCCCTGACAGAAGAAACTATTCAGGGCATTTTTTATGTAATATTATTTCAATATCCTTCGTACCAACTGAATTTTTCCTGAATTATTTTATCCTTTTCTTGTTTTAAAAAATTTAAATAAGCTAAAGCTACAGGAGAAAGTTTCTTCCCTTTTAACCAAATCAAACTCCACACTGTTTTAATTGGAAGGCCTTTTACAGGAATGATCTGTAATTCATCATTTTGTAATTCGTTTTTTATTCCTATTAGTGGCATTATAGAATATCCTAACCCGGCTAATAATGCTTGTTTAACAGCCTCATTTGAGGTAAGTGTCAGCTTTTTTAATACAGGAACTGAATTCTTTTTTATAAATCCCTCCATTGTTTGCCTGGTACCGGAACCTTTTTCCCTAAAAATTAAGGGTAATTCTCCAAAAATATTTTTCGTATATTCTTTATCTTTTTCCCCGTTATTATTCCCGATAAGAAACAATTTGTTTTGTAATAAATCTAATTTTTCAAGAGGCATTGTTGTAGGTAATATTGACACTAAAGCAAAATCTACTTCATTATTTTCTAAGCTTTTTATAACTTTATTCTTATTAGTCACATCCATTAACAACTCTATCTCCGGATTGGATTTTATAAAATCAGAAAGATAAAAAGGCATCACATATTTCCCTGTCGACACCACTGAGATTTTCAGTCTTCCTGACAAAAGTCCTTTATAAGACTGACTTTTATAATTTATGGCATATACCTGATTGATTATATTTTCTGCCGATTCTGCAATTTCCAATCCAAAATCAGTAATAAAAATTTTTCTGCCAATAACCTCAGTCAGTGGGATATCAAATTGATTTTGAAAATTCCTAAGCTGAATTGAAACCGCTGGCTGTGTTAAATTCAAATCTTCAGAAGCTTTAGTAACGCTTCTGGTTTCAACGATTTTGAGAAATATTTGGAGTTGATTTAAAGTATAGTTCATAAAATATTTTTATGTGTTTCATTACAAATATAAATAAAAATATATGGGTTAAAACTCAGAATTTTGCAGAATCAAATATTCTACAAATTCTTAAAACGAATCAAATGCAAAAATTAAAATTAATTGAAGGTGAATTTACATCGGAAGAATTCAAAGAAGTACTAAGTAATCTTTATTCAAACAAAATAAAATTCTATGAAAGAAAGGATTTTAGTTCATTAATCAGATCTGGTGAAAACGATCTAATAGCAATCAAAAAAATAGACGAATTAAATCAAAGTGTCAAACAGTTTCTGGAAATATTTTCAAGAGCAAAAACGAACAATCAAAAACTAATTGTTTTATCGGAAGTACAAATTATTTTTAAAAATCCCGAGATTTTTAACAAAAAAAACATTTGAAATTAGTCAAAAAACACGCCCATTTACTCATTTAATGAAAAATAACATAACAATAAATCAAAAACTGAAATGAATTTTAATTTACTAATTGAAAATCTTACAAACCCTGCCTTACTTTTTTTTGTTCTTGGTATAATTGCAGTATATTTAAAAAGTGATTTAGAAATCCCTCAAAACTCTTCAAAATTTATTTCACTCTATCTATTATTTGCCATTGGTTTTAAAGGAGGACAGGAATTATCACATGAAACCTTTACAAGTGAAATAGCATGGTCTATGTTATTTGGAATCTGCATTTCATTATTAATTCCTTTATATACATTTTTTATCTTAAAGAAAAAACTAAATATATTTGATTCTGGAGCTATCGCAGCAGCTTATGGTTCCGTTAGTGCAGTAACATTTGTAACAGCTGTTTCCTTTCTGGAAGCACAACAATTAAATCTTCATGGACACATGGTTGCAATTATGGCGCTAATGGAGTCTCCAGCCATAATAATTGGATTGGTTTTAATATCTGTTTTTAACAAAAAAGAATCAAAAACTATCAAAAAAGCTACCATACTAAAGCATTCTTTAACTAATGGAAGCGTATTATTAATTCTTGGAAGCTTAATTATAGGCTTCATAGCAAGTGACAAACAAGCAGAAGGTATTGCTCCCTTTACTAATGATCTTTTCAAAGGATTTCTTGCTATATTTCTTTTAGACATGGGAATTACAAGTGGTAAAAAATTACAATCATTTTTCGCTTTTGGTCTATTCCCTACCCTATTTGCCATATTTATACCATTATTCAATGGTTGTTTGTTTGCAATATTAAGTTCCTTAATTACTGACGACATTAGTAATAGATTTATGTTTGCAATATTAGCTGCCAGTGCTTCATATATTGCTGTACCAGCAGCTATGAAAATAACTGTACCTAAAGCAAATCCTGGACTTTTTTTGCCCATGGCACTAGCAGTAACCTTTCCCGTAAACATAACAATAGGAATGCCAATATATTTCTTAATTATAAAGACATTCTAAAATAAGTGCCGAAATTACTCCAACATTAGAATTACATTAGAATTACTGGCTTTATAATATAATTAAATGTTAAAAAGTCAAAACTAAAAGTCAAAACTAAAAGTATTGCTATTAAATTTGCGTAAAAAATACCGATAATGGATTTGTTTGAAAATTTAAAAATAAAAGTCAACGAAAAATTGTACCTCAAGGATCCAGAAACCTCTGTTTTAGGAAAAAAAATCATCCAAGAAAGCATATTATTGATTGACGAAATTGGGTTTGATAATTTTACATTTAAAAAATTAGGCGAAAAAATTCATTCTAACGAAAGTTCCATTTATCGTTATTTTGAAAACAAACATAAATTATTAGTTTATCTTTCCTCCTGGTATTGGAGTTGGATGGAATACAAACTAATTCTTGCTACAACAAATATTACCAATTCAAAAGAAAAATTAAAAAAAGCAATCACAATTGTTACTGAGAGAGTGACGATAGATACCAATATAGAACACGTTAATGAATCCATTTTAAATAAAATTATCATTGCCGAGTTTACAAAAACATTGCAAACAAAAGAAGTAGACCAGGAAAACAAAGAAGGCTTTTTTCTAATTTACAAAAGACTTATCAATAGGATTGTAAGTATTGTAAACGAAGTAAACCCTGAATATCCTTTTGCTAAATCATTGGTTTCAACAATAGTTGAAGGAAGCTTACACCAGCACTTTCTAACAGAACATTTAAAAACAATTACTGATTGTAATGAACCCGAAAGTGCAACTCATTTTTATCAGAATATTGCTGAAAATGTCCTTCGATAAACATTAAATTAAAAAAACAAAAATAGCCACTATGACTCCCTTAAAACGTTTTTACAACTTACTTAAATTAGATAAAAGAGATGTTTCTCAAATATTCTTCTACGCCATCTTTGCCGGATTAATTAGTTTGTCTTTGCCACTTGGAATTCAAGCCATCACAAACCTTATACAATCCGGAAGAGTTAGTGCTTCATGGATTGCTTTAATTATTTTAGTAGTAGTTGGTGTTATATTAGTTGGAATTTTATCATTAATGCAATTGCGTATCACTGAAAATTTACAACAAAAAATCTTTGTTCGATCTTCATTTGATTTTGGAGCCCGATTACCTAAAATAAAAACAAACCAACTTTATAACAGCTATCCGCCAGAATTAGCCAATCGTTTTTTTGATACCATAAGCATACAAAAGGGAGCTTCAAAACTATTAATTGATTTCTCGGCAGCATTATTACAAATTGTTTTTGGAGTCATTTTATTGTCTTTGTACCATCCGTATTTTATTATTTTAGGAATTTTACTTGTTATTGCTTTGTATTGTATCTTTAAATTCTCTTATTTCTCAGGAATAGAAACCAGTTTAAAAGAGTCTAAATTCAAATATAAGGTGGCAAGTTGGTTGCAAGAAATGGCTCGAAATAGTTACAGTTTTAAAAAAGAACTCCATTATAATTTTGGATTACAAAAAAACAATAATCTAGTTGCTGGTTACCTGAGCTATAGAGAAAAACATTTTGATGTAATTAAAAGACAATTCATTCAATTAATTATTTTCAAAGTCTCAATAACAGCCAGTTTATTATTGATTGGAGGATTTTTAGTGCTGTCACAAGAAATGAATATTGGACAATTTGTTGCTGCAGAAATCATTATCCTATTAGTCATTAATTCATCCGAAAAAATAATATTTGGAATCGAAACATTCTATGATGTTTTAACTTCTATTGAAAAAATAGGACAAGTTACCGACTTAGAGATAGAAGAAGAAAGTCCTTTTGAGAGCGATACATGCTACACAAATATTACAATAGAGACCGAGAATCTTACTTTTAAATTCCCTGATTCAGAAACCGAAATATTAAATTCAATTTCATTAAAAATTGAACAAGGAGAAAAAATAGTAATTGATGGGCAAAATGGTTCGGGCAAAACTACTTTAATCCGAGTTTTATCTGGTTTGTTACAAAAAACATCTGGCTCGTTTTTTATTAATGATGATACCTTTAAAAAAATAAACTTAAAACAATACCGCTCTCAAATAGGAAGTATTATTTATGACGAAACCCCTTTTGAAGGAACATTATTAGAAAACATAACCTTTAATGATAAAAATATAACTACCGAAGACTTGAAATGGGCACTTGATGGTGTACAACTTTCACCAGTTATAAAATCTCTACCAAAAGGTCTGGAAACACGTATTTTCCCTGAAGGAAGACAATTATCATCCTCTAATGCTCAAAAACTATTATTAGCTAGAAGTATTATTCATAAACCCAAAATATTATTTTACGAAGATCCAACCGATATGATGGATGAAAATGTAGCTAATGAAATTATTGATTTCATTACTTCAGAAAAAAACAAATGGACAATTATTGTTTCTTCGAAAAATCCATATTGGAAAACCAAATGTAATCGAAGAATTATTATGCAAAATGGAGCTATTCAACTTGATATAAAAAATAATTAAGCATGTTAAACATATCTAACAACCATACAAAACTGCAGTCGCTAGAACGCTACGAAACAGTAAAAAACTTAAAAGACAGACCCCATTATAAAATTTTAAATAGAATTATAGCAGGAGTTTCAATGCTTGCAATAGCGGCGCTTTTTTTGCCTTGGACGCAAACCATTTCAGGAATTGGGAGTGTAACTACTTTAAAACCCAACCAAAGACCACAATCGATACAAAGTGTTATTTCTGGTCGATTAGAAAAATGGTACGTTCAGGAAGGTGATTTTGTTAAAAAAGGTGATACTATCTTATTTATCTCTGAGATAAAAGAGGATTATATGGATCCAAATTTAGTTGAAAACACTAAAAACCAAATGAATGCAAAACAGCAATCTTTGAATTCCTATAGTTCAAAAGTAGATATGCTTTCTACCCAAATTGAAGCTATTGAAAGAGAAAAAGTACTAAAACTAGAACAAGCCGAAAATAAAATTAAGCAAGCTATCTTAAAAATAGAAAGCGACAGTATGGATCTTGCTGCCGTAAAAACACAGTTAAGAATAGCCAACACACAATACAATCGTTCTGTTCAATTAAACAAAGAAGGTTTAAAACCGCTTACTGATATTGAAGAGAAAAGACTGAAATTGCAAGAAGTTGAAGCTAAAATTATCACGCAGGAAAACAAATATTTAGGTAGTCAAAATGAGTTGATTAATGCCAAAGTAGAAATAAACAGAATTACAGCAGAATATGCCGAAAAAGTTTCGAAAGCCAATAGTGATAAATTTACCGCTCTAAGCAGTCAATATGACACTGATGCACAAGTGAACAAACTTCAAAATCAATACACAAATTACAGCATTCGTAACGGAATGTATTATATCAAAGCATCACAAAGCGGTTACATCAATAGAGCGCTACAATCTGGTATTGGCGAAACTATAAAAGAAGGAACTCCTATTGCAACCATAATGCCATCAGAATATGATATTGCAGTTGAAACTTTTGTAAATCCTATTGATTTGCCACTGGTAACCAGAGGAGAAAAGGTAAGAGTTTGGTTTGATGGATGGCCAACTATTGTATTTTCTGGATGGCCTAATATGTCTTACGGAACTTTTGGTGGCGAAATTGTTGCCATGGAAAACTTCATTAGCGATAATGGAAAATACAGAGTTTTGATTGCTCCTGATAAAAATGAAGACAAATGGCCGGAACAATTAAGCATTGGTGCCGGAGCTCAAACAATAGCCTTATTAGAGAACGTTCCTGTTTGGTTTGAACTATGGAGAGTGTTAAACGGATTCCCTCCAAATTATTATAAACCAGCAACTAAAACCACAAAAGAAAAGAAATAATGAAACATGTATTTTTAGCATTTTTATTCTTTGGTTTTTCTATAACTGCCCAAGAAGTTCTCCCATCAAAAGAACTTACTTACAACGAGTTTTTGGGCTATGTAAAAAAGTACCATCCATTAGTTAGAAATGCCAACTTAGAAATCAGTAAATCTCAAGCCAATTTAATGATGGCTCGAGGCGGATTTGATCCAAAAATAGAAGTCGATTTTAGTGAAAAACAATTTAAAGACAGGGAATATTATTCTATTTTAAACAGTAGTTTTAAAATTCCTACTTGGTACGGAGTTGAAATTAAAGCAGGTTTTGACAACAGTGAAGGAGTCTATTTGAATCCGCAAAACACACTTCCTAATCAAGGATTAACTTCGTTAGGAATAACGGTTCCACTTGGTCAAGGTTTATTTATCAATCAAAGAATGGCCGATCTTCAGAAAGCAAAAATGCAAATCGAGTTGAGTCAGGCTGAAAAAAAACTGCAGGCAATTGTGGTTTTGTATGATGCATCAGTTGCTTATTTTAACTGGAAAAAAAGCTTTAATGAAGTCGCATTGTATGATGAATACAGTACCAATGCAAAAATTAGATTTAAAGGAATCCAGTCTTTAATTGAGCAAGGCGACAAACCTGCAATTGACAGTGTCGAAGCTGGAATGATAGTTAAAAACCGAACTTTAAACCTGATAGATTCCCAACTTAAATTAGCTAAAGCCAAGTTAGAACTCTCTAATTTTCTTTGGTTAGAGGACAATATTCCGCTGGAATTAGCTGACGATTTAATTCCGGAAGCACAATTAGAATTTACCATTCAGGAAAGCTTAAGAACTAATGATTTATTGAGTCCTGATTTTACAATTACCAATCATCCAAAAATCAATGCGTTGCAAAGCAAAATTGATATGCTGAATGTAGATAGAAAATTAAAAGCCAATATGCTTTTACCAAAAATTGATGTGGGCTATTCTTACTTATCAGAACCCAGTTATATTGACAATTTTCAATTTGAAGATTACAAAATAGCACTAAATTTTTATTTCCCTTTATTTCTAAGAAAAGAACGCGGAAGCTTAAAATTAGCGCAGTACAAAGTTCAAGAAACTGAGTACACAATGGATTTGGAAAAAGTGCAGTTGAACAATAAAATCAATGCACAAAAAATGGAAATTGAATCCTTGCTGCAGCAAAAGGAGTTAATTAAAAGTTTAGTAGAAGACAATTTGATGATGTTAAATTCCGAGGAAAGATTGTTTTCTTTTGGCGAAAGTTCCTTGTTTTTAATCAATACCCGCGAGAATAATTTGGTTAGTGCACAGCTTTCAAAAATAGCTTTGGAAAACCGTTTTTTCATATCAAATTCAGAGCTTTTTAAAATAATGGCTAATCCGGATTAAATAATTTATAAAATTGTACTTTTGCCAACTGAAAATACGAAATATGATTATAGTAAAATCACGTGAAGAAATAGAATTAATGCGCGAAAGTGCCTTAATCGTATCTAAAACATTAGGAATGTTGGCTTCCGAAGTAAAAGAAGGAGTAACTACTTTACACCTTGATAAATTAGCAGAAACATTTATTAGAGACCATGGAGCTGAACCTAGTTTCCTTGGTTTATATGGTTTTCCAAATTCCCTTTGCATGAGTCCAAACGCTCAGGTAGTACACGGAATTCCAAACAACACTCCTTTGGTTAGCGGAGACATCATCTCTATTGATTGTGGTGCTTTTAAAAACGGATATCACGGCGATCACGCCTATACTTTTGAAGTGGGCGAAGTAGCTCCTGAAACCAAAAAATTATTACAAGTTACCAAAGAATCCTTATACGTTGGAATTCGCGAATTCAAAGCGGGCAATCGTGTAGAAGATGTAGGGAATGCCATCCAAAAATATACTGAAGGTCATGGATACGGAGTTGTTCGTGAATTAGTAGGTCACGGTCTTGGTCAAAAAATGCACGAAGACCCTGAAATGCCGAATTATGGTAAAAAAGGTCGCGGAAAACTTTTTGTTGAAGGAATGGTCGTTGCACTAGAACCCATGATTAACCAAGGAACACGCAATATCAAACAACTAAAAGACGGCTGGACAATTCTTACTGCCGATGGAAAACCATCTGCTCATTTTGAACATGACGTGGCTCTGGTTGATGGAAAACCGGAATTACTTTCCACTTTTGCTTACATCTATAAAGCATTAGGTATTGAAAGCAATGAAGAAGATGAGTTTAGAAAAGTACCTTTAGTTATATAATTATTTTGCGAATCTCCGTGAATTCTTAGCGAATCTCTGTGTAATAACTTATGAAAAAACTTTTCAAACTCGTCCTAAACACTATTCCGCGTCCATTATTAATTCGTTTGAGTTATGTGGCGCGTCCTGTTATTGCTTTTTCGTTAAAAGGCAATAAATACACTGATCCTATTGATGGAAAAAGTTTCAAATCGATGTTGCCATACGGATACGAAAAACAAAGAAACAATGTACTTTCGCCAAGTACACTTTCTCTAGAAAGACACCGTTTGTTATGGTTGTATTTAAACGAAGAAACTGATTTTTTTCAATCTGAACTTGTTTCAGATTCTTCTATCACAAATACTAAAAGAATAAAATTAAGAGATGCTGAAACAAATTCAGCATTAAAAGTATTACACTTTGCTCCAGAACAAGCTTTTTACAAAAGGTTTAGAAAACAACAAAATCTAGATTACACCACAACCGATTTGTTTTCGCCTTTGGCAGATGTAAAAGCAGATATCTGTAATCTTCCGTTTAAAGACAATCAATATGATGTGATTCTTTGCAATCACGTCTTAGAACACATTCCTGACGACACTAAAGCCATGCAGGAATTGTATCGTGTATTAAAACCGGGCGGAATGGCCATTTTACAAATTCCACAAGATTTAAATCGAGACGTTACTTTTGCAGACGATAGTATTACTGACCAAAAGGAACGCGCTAAAATTTTCGGACAATACGATCACGTTCGCATTTACGGCCGTGATTATTTTGACAAATTAAGAAGTATTGGTTTTAAAGTAATTGAAGAAGATTACACGAATAAAATTAGTCCGAATTTAGTAGAAAAATATTGTTTGGCAAAAGGAGAAATTATTCCCGTTTGTTTTAAATAAACTCAAAAGAGCCATTAAGACAACTGCTGTTTTATTGCTTAATTTGTTATATTTACACAAAAGCAATTATAAAATCATGTCTAAATCTCTTCTTTTTAAAATTATCTTTTTATTTGTTTTTGCTTCAGCAACTGCTCAAGTACAAAACGAAATAATTCCTCCATACCACATAAAAACAGTTTCTTTTGTTCAAAACAACCAAAATGCAGTACCCATTTTTGAATTAGGAAGCAGTTTTCAATTTCAATTTGATGATCTTTTTGGGAATGAAGCCAATTATTATTACGAAATTATTCATTGTGATTACAACTGGATTCCTTCAAACATTCCAAAAAACGAATATTTACAAGGATTTGATAACCAAAGAATTCAAAACTACTTGAATTCCTTCAACACCTTACAAATTTATTCACATTACACCTTAAGTCTTCCAAATCAATTTACCGAACAATTACGACTGAGCGGAAACTACATACTTAAAATTCTGAATGACAGCAAAGAAGTAGTCTTTTCCAGAAAATTTATTCTTCATGAAAATGGCGCAACCGTTCCTTTACAAGTAAAAAGAGCCAGAAATATTAGTGTTGTCGAATACAAGCATAACTTGGATTTTTCGATAAAATCAACTACTATCAATTTTCAAAATGCTTTGAAAAATATAAAAGTAAGTCTACTTCAAAATGGAGATTTTAATACCGAGATAAAAAACATCAAACCCCAATATACCATTGGAAATGATTTAATTTACAAATACGATACAGAAACTCAATTTTGGGCAGGTAATGAATTTCTTTATTTCGAAAACAGAGACATTCGAGTAGCAAGCAACAACATTGCCCGTGTAGATTCAAGCACAGACATTTATAACTGCCTATTACACACCAATAATGCCAGAAGAAATTCGCCTTATACATTATTTGAAGATATCAATGGTAATTTTGTTGTAAAAAATACGAATGCTACAGACAATGATATTGAAGCTGATTACGCCTGGATTTATTTTAGTCTTTCTGCTCCTACGTATCGATTAGACAAAGGTATTTACATTAGCGGAATGTTTAATAATTACAGCCTATCTCCTGAATATAAAATGGATTACAACGAAAAAAAGGGGATTTATGAAAAAGCCATACTAATTAAGCAAGGTTTTACCAACTTCAAATATGTTATTGCAGACAGCAAAGGAAAGATTGATAATGAAAACGCCATAGACGGAAATTTCTATCAAACTGAAAACGAATATACCGTTTTAGTTTACTACAGAGAAAACACAGGACGCTATGATAGAGTCATTGGAAAAGGAACGGCTAATTCGCTGAACATCATTAATTAAAAAAAGATTTAAAAATCAACAAAAGCAAATGAAAATTTTGTAATTTTGCCCCTATTAAACACAGATTTAATACTTTAATATGGTTTCTCAAATAACAAGAGGCATAAAAATCACGGTTTTGACTAGTTTTGAAGGTACCTACTTCAAAAACTACAAAATCCACTTTGCCTTTAGTTACCATATCACAATTGAAAATCATAGTAAGGATTCCGTACAATTAACTTCTCGTCACTGGGAAATTTTTGATTCTCTAAATAATATTGAAATTGTAGATGGCGAAGGCATCATTGGTAAGAAACCAGTTTTAAAACCTGGAGAAAACCATACCTACAGTTCTGGATGCTTGCTTTCCTCTCCTTATGGAGCTATGAAAGGGCATTTCAATATGATTAATTTCACAAATACTAAGACTTTCAAAGTAATCATCCCTACTTTTAGATTGTGTGCTCCATTTGCGCTGAATTAATACTCATTTTACAATTTTATAACTTATTATAATTTTATTATAAAAGTTTTAAATTCTCCTTTTGTACTTTTGTTAGCATACTGATTGTTCAAACTTTGAATACATTTTTCTAACCTTATCTAAATATCTTTAGATAAATAAAAATTATATCATGCTAAAAGGATTTTTTAAAGTACCCAAAGCTATCAACGAGCCCGTAAAAAACTACGCTCCTAATTCTCCTGAAAAAGAAGCTGTTTTAGCCGCTTACAAAAAAATGTGGAATACTAAAATAGATGTTCCTTTATACATTGGAAAAGAAGAAATTAGAACGGGAAATACTAAAAACATCACGCCACCTCACGATCATAAACACATTGTAGGCAGCTACCATCTTGCTGAAAAAACACATATTGAAAGCGCTATTGCAAATGCATTAGAATCGAGACAAGCTTGGGCAAATATGGCTTGGGAACAACGTGCCGCTATTTTCCTGAAAGCTGCCGAGTTAATTGCAGGACCTTACAGAGCCCGAATTAATGCTGCTACCATGATAGGTCAATCTAAAAATATTCATCAGGCTGAAATTGATGCTTCTTGCGAATTGATTGACTTTTTACGTTTCAACGTCGAATTCATGACGCAAATTTATGCTGATCAACCTACTTCGGACTCCTCCATTTGGAATCGAGTAGAATACCGTCCACTGGAAGGTTTTGTGTACGCTATCACTCCTTTTAATTTCACTGCTATTGCTGCTAATCTTCCAGCTAGTGCTGCCATGATGGGAAATGTGGTGGTTTGGAAACCAAGTGACAGCCAGGTTTTTTCGGCAAAAATTATTATCGAAATTTTCAAAGAAGCTGGGCTTCCTGATGGTGTTATCAACGTCGTTTTTGGCGATGCAGCCATGATTACCAATACCATTTTAGCGAGTCGTGATTTTGCCGGATTACATTTTACAGGTTCTACTCATGTCTTTAAAGAGCTTTGGAAACAAATTGGAGCCAACATTCATCATTACAAAACCTATCCTAGAATCGTAGGCGAAACTGGCGGGAAAGATTTTGTTATGGTACATCCAAGTGCGAATGTAAAACAAGCCACTACCGGAATTATACGTGGCGCATTCGAATTTCAAGGTCAAAAATGTTCGGCTGCTTCGAGAGTTTATATCCCACAAAGTCTATGGTCATCTATCAAAGAACAACTTACCACTGATATCAAATCGATGAAAATGGGTTCGCCAGAAGATTTTGGTAATTTTATTACTGCGGTTATTCATGAAGGTTCTTTTGACAAATTAGCTTCTTACATTGACAGAGCTAAAAAAGATACGGATGCTGAAATTATCATTGGAGGAAATTATGATAAATCTGTTGGATATTTTATTGAACCTACGGTTATTTTGACTACAAATCCAAAATACGTTACAATGGAAACCGAATTATTTGGTCCTGTTTTAACCATTTATATTTATGAAGATGCTAAATGGATTGAAACTTTAGAACTGATAGACCAAACTTCGGAATACGCACTTACGGGAGCTGTTTTTAGCCAAGACCGTTATGCTATTGAAGAAGCAACTGTGAAACTACAAAATGCTTCAGGGAACTTATACATTAATGATAAGCCTACGGGAGCAGTTGTAGGCCAACAGCCTTTTGGTGGCGCCAGAGCTTCTGGAACGAATGACAAAGCAGGTTCGGCAATGAATTTATTGCGTTGGGCTTCTCCAAGAACTATCAAAGAAGTTTTTGTTTCTCCAGAAGATTACAGATATCCTTTTTTAGGAGAATAAACTAAATAGCATTAAAAAACAAACCCCACAAGATTCAATTTAAAATGAATTTGTGGGGTTCTTCTTTTGTCAAAATATTTTAAAATTTATTTTCAACCTCAGCTGCCTGCAGCATCAAATAATGCAAATCGGTATTTTTTATAAAAGGTTTCAAAAGTTCGCTTCCTGGTCCAAACATAGCTAATTCTACATAATCAGCAGAATGATCCATACTAATCCACCCAACCGAATTGTGTTGTTGTTGCATTTCTGCAAAAGCTTTAAAAGGCAGTTTTTTATAGTTATACAATCCATCTTCCTGATGCAATCCATCATAATAACTCAAAACCGTTTTAGCCTCTTCTTCTGTAACAACATGACCATTTGCTTTTTCTATGAGTTCCTTTACTTGTAAAACAGTATAATCTTTATTGATTTTATTTAAAATCCATTCATTGGTCTTGGTATATTTCTGGATACTGTCAAAATTAGTATTCGCTTGTTTTCCATAAATAATTCCAGGGTTAGCATTTCCGTGATCTGTGGTAATAATCACTAAGGTTTCTTGATCTTTTTCGGCAAAATCAATTGCTACTTTAACGGCTTCGTCAAATTCAATTTGGTCATTAATTAAACCAGCAACATCATTAGCATGTGCTGCCCAGTCTACTTTCCCACTTTCTACTTGCAAAACAAAACCTTCTTTACTGCTTTGCATAGAATCAATTGCTTTTTGAGTCATTTCGGCAAGAGTTGGAATAGTTTGCTGCAAATTGGCATCACTGTTTCTATCTACATAATATGGAAGAGCATCGTCAGCAAAGACTCCTAAAATAGGCTGTTTACTAGATGCTGCATTCATTTCGGAACGGTTTTTCACCACTTGATAGCCCTTAGACTTATAAGCCGAAAAAACATCTTTCTTGTCTTTTCTTAATTCAGAACTAAAATAATTAGCTCCTCCTCCCATCATGACGTCAAAACCAATCTCTAAATATTGTTCTGCAATATCGTCTTGTGCATTTCTACTTTTACTATTAACACAAAAACCAGCAGGAGTTGCATGAGTTATAGGAACTGTAGTTACACAACCCGCCATCTTACCCGCTTTTTTAAACTTTTGCCAAATGGGTAGATGAGGCTTACCCTCGGGACTAACATTAAGTGCACCATTATTAACCCTAAAACCACCTCCCCAAGAAGAACTGGCAGCAGCTGAATCTGTTACTATAGAACTGGCAGAAGCAGTATCCATCAAGGCTCTCGACACTCTGTTGTTTTTATACAGCTGAATCCAATTAGATCCTTTTCCAGTCTTTCTATCTAGAAATAAGTCGGTCATATTCAAAGTGCCCGTACTCATTCCGTCACTTACTAATATAATTATATTCTTGGCTTTTTTGTTTTTATTGGCTGACTCTAAATCCAAAATATTGGCTGATCCTTGAAAAGGATTCATCACCGCCGCTCCTATTGTAAACAAAGAGCCATTCCTGAAAAACTTTCTTCTATTCATTTCTATTTAATCATTAAAGTCCAAAACTAAAAAAAATAGCTTAAAACTAAATTATGTTAATGTTATGATATCAACTAATTAAATTACAAATAAAAACCCTGCTTTAAACAAAACAGGGTCATAAATTGATTTATTTGCTTCAAATTAAACTAAAATTAAAAAGGCAAACTATTAAAAATCATAATTTGAAATTGAGCTCTACTATTATCTGCTAACATTTGCGACATAATACCCGCCTCAACTTTTATATTTTTACTAAAACAGTAACCAATTCCTCCATAAAGACGATTTCGATCAAACTGATTTTGCTCCGAATTCAGAAAAATTTCATTGTATGCCGAAGCATAAATGGCATTTTTATCCAAGTTTTTTTTATTGATTGGAACATTCAAAGAAAGAAAATAACGGAAACGCAACTTAAAATCATCATTCAGGAATCGCTCTTCTACTCGATAACGATGTTGAATAATGACTCTACCAAATTGTTGCTTACTAATAAATTGTTGAAAAATTCGATGTTCGTCCGTTTCAAATTTTTCATCAGTACCCGCAAAATAAGGTTCTGAATGAACGTAAGCATAACCTAACAATAGGTTATTATTGTTTTCAGATAAATCATAACCAATTCCAGTTCTCATCAATAACTGCTCAAGATCTCCAGCAAAATTGAAGTTTCGATACTGAACTTCATTGTGCCAATTCCATCGATCATTTATTTTTTGATTACCAAAATAAAGAAACCAGTTTCCAGTTTCTGTTTTTTGCGCATTTACATTTGCTGTTAAAAATAAAACTAACAAAAAGCAAAACGATTGTAATTTGTTTACCATGATAACTGTGAAATTTTTAAAGTTAAAAAACTTATTGTTTACAAATTTCAGACCACAAATTTCAACGGCAAATGCACTACTTTTTTAGTTTCAAAAAATTCATCTTTGAAAAAATCGGCTAAATCGTATTGTGTTGCTTTTGGGAAAGCAGCTAATTCTTCGGTTAAATCGCCTCCTTTTAAATATAGAATTCCATTTTTCAACTCGTGTTTTTGTTGTTTCTTGATTTTGGTTTTTACCCAGGAAACAAAATCCGGCATGTTCGTAACCGCACGGCTCACAATAAAATCAAAATCACCTTTTACATTTTCGGCACGAATTTGTTCTGCTTTAACATTTTTCAATCCTAAAGCATCAGCAACGCCTTGTACTACTTTTATTTTTTTAGCAATTACATCAATCAGATAAAAACGGGTTTCCGGAAATAAAATTGCCAATGGAATTCCAGGAAATCCGCCGCCGGTTCCCACATCAAGTACATAACTTCCGGGTTCAAATTTCATAATTTTAGCAATTCCTAAAGAATGCAAAACGTGTTTAGTATATAAAGAATCAATGTCTTTTCTAGAGATAACATTTATTTTTTCGTTCCAATCGTGGTATAAAAAATCCAGTTTCTGGAATTGTTCTTTTTGAATATCGGTTAAATCCGGAAAATAGCTCAATATTTCGTCCATCGTTTTATTTTTTTAACAAAAGTACTATTTTTAAGTTTGAAATATTTAACTGAATTTTGCAGAGTTAAAATTTATAAATAATTATCTTTGAACGCTATTTTGAATAATTATGAATACTACCGCACCTACATTTGCAAAGCAAGACAAACTAAAGTTCTTTAGAACGCTTAACTCGCGGGTAAACAATTACTTCAAAGAAAATAACATTTCTAAAGCAGGTAATTGGAAATTACATTTAAAAGCAGTTATTCTTTTTACAGTTTTTCTGGTTCCTTATTTTTTAATTCTTACGCTGGATATGCCTTTTTGGGCTCACTTACTTTTAACCATTGTCATGGGAATTGGTATGGCGGGATTAGGAATGAATGTAATGCATGATGGCAATCACGGTTCGTATTCTAATAAAAGCTGGGTGAACAAAATTATGGGTGGTACTATCTATGTTTTGGCTGGAAATGTGTACAACTGGCAAGTACAACATAATGTTTTGCACCATACTTACACCAATATTCCAGGGCATGATGAAGATTTAGATGCGGGAAGAATTATCCGTTTTACTAAAAGTGCTGAATGGCATAGTTTTCATCGTTTTCAACATTATTACTCTGTTTTTCTATATGGATTATTGACTTTCAACTGGGCAATCACTACTGATTTTAAGCAAATGAGAAGTTACCTTAAAAGAAAATTATCTTATGGCGAACCTAAAAGTCCTAAAATTTTATGGACGACTTTAATTATCACTAAAATAATTTATGTTTCCATTTGGATTGTAATGCCAATTCTTATTGGAATCGTTTGGTGGAAAGTATTAATTGGTTTCTTCGTCATGCACTACACTGCGGGATTAATTTTAAGTATTGTATTCCAATTAGCGCACGTGGTTGAGGAAACTGAGAATCCGTCTCCAAATGAATTAGGAGAAATGGAAAACACCTGGGCAATTCACCAATTGTTTACCACAACTAATTTTGCTCCAAAAAACCGAATAGTAAACTGGTATACTGGAGGTTTAAATCATCAGATAGAACATCATATTTTCCCAAACATTAGCCATGTTCATTATGGTAAAATTGCAAAAATTGTTCGCGAAACAGCACAAGAATGCAACCTGCCTTATTACGAATACAAAACTATGCGGAGTGCTATTATTGCACATTTCAAGCATTTAAAAGAACTAGGAATGAAACCAGAAATGGCTTAAAATAAATAAGTACTTTGGTGCTTTCAATAATAATTAATTAAAATAAATAATTAACCGCCCTGTTTCCAAAAAGAATTTTTAGGGCTATCAACACTTTATTAATGAGTAATCCACTTTCAGACAGAATTAACAATCTTGCTACATCACAAACATTAGCAATGGCAGCTTTGGCTAGAGAATTAAAAGCGCAAGGTAAAGACATTATCAGTTTAAGTTTAGGAGAACCTGACTTTAACACGCCTGATTTCATCAAAGAAGCCGCTAAAAAAGCGATTGACGAAAACTACAGCACTTATTCTCCAGTTGATGGATATGCTGAATTGAAAGATGCTATCTGCAGAAAATTCAAAAGAGACAACGATTTAGATTACAAACCATCTCAAATTGTAGTATCTACAGGAGCTAAACAATCTTTATACAACATTGCACAGGTAATGTTAAACGATGGTGACGAAGTGATCTTACCAGCACCTTACTGGGTTTCTTACTTCGAAATCGTAAAATTATCAGGTGGTGTTCCTGTAGAAGTTCCAACTTCTGTAGAAACTGATTTCAAAATCACACCAGAACAATTAGAAGCAGCTATCACACCAAAAACAAAAATGATGTGGTTTTCTTCTCCTTGTAATCCATCAGGATCTGTGTACAACAGAGAAGAACTAACAGCTTTAGCTAAAGTTTTAGAAAAATATCCAAACGTATATGTAGTTGCTGACGAAATTTATGAGCACATTAATTTCTCAGGAACTTTTTGTAGTATCGCTTCTGTACCAGGAATGTTCGAAAGAACAATTACTGTAAACGGAGTAGCAAAAGCTTTCGCTATGACAGGATACAGAATTGGATACATTGGAGCACCGGAATTTATTGCAAAAGCGTGTACTAAAATTCAAGGGCAAGTAACTTCAGGAGCTAATTCTGTGGCACAACGCGCTACTATTACTGCTGTAGATGCTGATCCATCTGTATTGAATCACATGGTTCAGGCATTCCACAGCCGTAGAGATTTGGTTGTTGGATTATTGAAAGAAATCCCGGGAGTAAAAATAAACGTTCCGGAAGGAGCATTTTATGTATTCCCAGACGTTTCTTCTTTCTTTGGAAAAACATTAAAAGGAACTGAAATTAAAGATGCTAATGATGTATCGATGTACCTTTTGGCAGAAGCTTGTGTAGCTACAGTAACTGGTGATGCTTTTGGTAATCCTAACTGTATTCGTTTCTCTTATGCTACTAGCGACGAATTGTTGAAAGAAGCATTAAAAAGAATTAAAGACGCTTTGGCAGGATAGTTCAAAGTTAGAAATCAGAAGTTAGAAGTTTACATCTGACTTAAAATTATCAAAACGCCTCAAGGAAACTTGGGGCTTTTTTTTGGCGTGTCCCTCCGTAAAAACTTCGGGTCGGGCTATTCGCTGCAATCTTTATGTTTTTAAAGGAAAAACATAAAGGATTTTCGCTACTATCCCTCACGCAAATACCATATTAAATCATAATTATTTTTTAATACAAGATTGTAGTATTTTATTTAATATATTTGAATCTAATATTACCCACAAACGAATTGTATAATGCTTACCAAAAAATCAGGGGAAATTCGATGAAATCACAAGCCTACTTCGAAAAGATACATAAACACATTGAAAACAATTTAAAAAATTCTAAAACGAGTATTAGAATTGCGGTTGCTTGGTTTACAGACACAAAACTATTCGATATTCTTTGTGAAAAAGCAAAAGAAGGAATTCATGTTGAATTACTTATTGCTAATCACGAAATCAACCTTGAGAGTAACATAAAATATCGTGACTTAACAAATAATGGAGGGCAAATATTTTGGATAGGCAACGAAGGAGCTTATGCTCCATTAATGCATAATAAATTTTGCATTATTGATAATATAACTTTAATATTTGGTTCATATAATTGGACAAGAAAGGCAAAATCAAATCACGAAAGTATTACTGTAATTGAAGAAGATTACAATCTAATTTTAGATTTCAATCAAGAATTTGACAAGATCAAAAACAAATATTATAATCCAAACGCTGAAATAGATTGGATGAAAATAGTCATTCGTTTAGAAACTTTATTAAATGTAATTAAGCTTGAAGATTTAGAAGATATTAATTATCAAATTGATAAAACTAAAAGTTTAATTCCTAAAAATCATTCTGATAAAAAACTTGATTCATTAACTACTATATTGAATCATTGTTCAAAAAAAGAATTCAGCCAAGCTGTGATTTTAATACAAAATTTCACGAGTGATTATAAAAAAATAAGCATTTACAATGACCCGGAAATTCCCGCATTACAACTAGAAATTAGAAGTCTTGAATATCAAATTTCTTCTTTGTCTGATGAGAAAACAGATATAGAAAAAAATATTAGAAGTTTCGAATTAAAATACAATGAAGAACTAGGAGGATTGATTACCAAAATTCTTTATTATAAAAAAATTGTAGCCGAAAAAATTGCCAAAGAATCAAAAGAAGACAAACAAAAACAGCAAGAATATGAAGAAGCAAAATTTGACTATGAAGATTTCTCAAAATCATACAATGATAAATTAAACGAGCCAAAACCTCTTGTTTTAGATGAAGAAAAACTAAAAGAATTAAAACGAAATTTTCGGAAAGCTTCTAAAATTTGTTTTCCTGACAAAGTTTTGGATGACCAAAAAGAATTAGCGACAAAAATATTTATTGATTTAAAAGACGCTTATGATAATAATAACCTTGAAAAGGTAAACCAAATTTTAAAAGATTTAGAAAATGGAATTTTCAAGTCACAAGGCGAAACTATAAATGAAAAAGATAAGCTTAAAATAATTCTTGAAAATTTAATTCGTAAACGTAATGAATTAGAAGAAATGTTGTTATCAATTAAGAATACCAACACTTTCAATAAGATAAGTCATATCAAAAATTGGGATAATTATTTTCAGGATACAAAAGAAGAATTCAATAAAATTCTTGAAGAACTAGAACAAGAAATAACCATTTAGAATATGGAAGAAAACAACAAATCATTAATTCCTGTAAATCATTCATTAGCAAAAATTGAAAGACAGATTGCTATTGGGGAGAAATTATTAGGTCTTGAAAATAATAAATTGCAAAGAGAGAGAATTAAAAATTTCTTAATTAGTGATAAACATAAAGAAAATTCGTTTATCAGTTTTATTTCAGCTAATTATCAATTAAGTGAAGAAATGTTAATGGAATACCAACACATTCTTAATTGGAAAATATTAAGTTCCAATAACAAAATAAAATTCTCTCCAATTTTAATTGAAAAATATTCCGATAAATGGGATTTCAATGAATTAGGAGCAAACAAAAGTATCGATTGGGATATAGATTTATTTGATAAATATAAAGATAAATTTGATTGGAATTATCGTATGTATTTTTCAAAAGCTTTACCAAGATCAATCGATTTTTATAGAAAATATAAAAATGAACTTAATTGGAAAAGTTTTAGTTTAGTTAGTTGTGATTTATTGAATGAAGAATTTTCTGAAACATTGAGTAAGGAATTTATTGAAGAATTTAATAATGAATTAGATTGGACATTTCTTTCACTTAATACTTGGTGGTCTGAAGATTTTTTTAATAAATATATAGAAAAATGGGATTGGAGCATATTAAGTCGTAATCCAAATTTACCTTGGTCTGAAGATTTTTTTAATAAATATATAGAAAAATGGAATTGGCACATCTTAAGTTTTAATTCAAATTTACCATGGTCATTAGATTTTTTTAATAAACATCTCGACAAATGGAGCTGGCGGGGATTATCTGGTAATTTGGGAAAAGAACTACCTTGGTCTAAAGATTTTTTTAATATATACTTAGAAAATTGGGATTGGAAAGAATTAAGCGATAATAAAAAATTACCTTGGTCTGAAGAATTAATTGACAATTATA